>NZ_VIFM01000038.1 GCF_006636215.1 Myxococcus llanfairpwllgwyngyllgogerychwyrndrobwllllantysiliogogogochensis
GGCCGCGTGGTGCTGCGGTTCGACTTCAGCGCGGAGAACAACCGGCTGCCGGTGTCGGAGAGCACGCGCTTCGGGACGCTCGTGGGCGCCTCCGTGGCCATGCGCGTGTGCTTCGCGATGATGGAGCGCGCCGCGTCTCGCGACGTCACGGTGCTGCTGGAGGGCGAGACGGGCACGGGCAAGAGCCAGGCCGCGCAGGCCATCCACGACGCGGGCCGCCGCAAGGACGGACCCTTCCTCGTGGTGGACTGCGGCGCCATCCCCGCGCACCTCCTGGAGAGCGAGCTGTTCGGCCACGAGAAGGGCGCCTTCACCGGCGCCGTCCATCGCCGCGCGGGCGTCTTCGAGGAAGCCATTGGCGGCACCGTCTTCCTCGACGAGATTGGCGAGCTGCCCGCGGAGCTGCAGCCCAAGCTGCTGCGCGTGCTGGAGAACCGGGAGATTCGCCGCGTCGGCAGCAACACGTACCAGCCGGTGGACGTGCGGCTGATGGCGGCCACGCATCGTGACTTGCGCGCGGAGGTCAACGCGGGACGCTTCCGCTCGGACCTCTTCTTCCGGCTCGCGGTGCTGCGCATCCCCCTGCCCCCGCTGCGTCAGCGTCCGGAGGACCTGCCCCTGCTGGTGGAGGGCATCCTCGGCTCGCTGGGCGCGGACCGGGAGCGCACGGCCTCGCTGCGCACGCCGGACTTCCTGGCACGGCTGCGCTACGCGGCGTGGCCCGGCAACGTGCGCGAGCTGCGCAACTACCTGGAGCGCTGCCTCGTCTTCGAGGAAGCCGTGGAGCTGACCGAGGACGAGTCGCGCTCGGGCAACCCCATGGAGGTGGACCCCAGCCTGCCCTACGCGGACCAGCGCCGCCGCGCGGTGGACGACTTCGAGCGGCGCTATCTGCGCGCGCTGCTGGAGAAGCACCAGGGCAAGGTGGCCCAGGCCGCCGTCACCGCGGGCATGGACCGGGTGCATCTCTACCGACTGCTGCGCCGCCACGGCATCAAGCCGTGAGCGTCAGCGTCGGCCGGTGACGCGGGACCAGATGGCTCCGCCGCCCGGCAACGGCGCGGCGAGGAAGCCCGACTCCAAGTCCCTCAGCGCCGCCCCGGTGGCCACCAGCCCCGCGTCCTGGAAGTCCGCGACCCAGCCGGGAAGGTGCAGCAGGCTGCCGTCCGCGCTCCCGCGTCCCTCTGAACTGGGAAGGCGGTCCACGTGGACGGTGATGGCCAGCTCCACGGGCACGCCGTCCGCATCGCGAGAGTCGCGCGCGCCCTCCAGCAGCGACAGGGCCGCCGCCAGCACGCGCTCGCGCACGGCGCGCTCGGAGACGGCGTCGTCGGGCAGAGGCGCCAGCGCCATGAGGCAGCCGCTCCCCTCCAGCCGCACCTCGAGCCCCGCCTCCCGAGCCACCGCGCCGGTCCGCTCCAGCAGGGAGTCCATCCGCTCCAGCAGCGCGGAGTCGGGGGCCCGCGACAGTCGCGCTTCCGCGTAGAGCGCCACCGCGTGGCCCTGGGCCTCGCGCGGCTTCTCTCCTCCCACCGCGCGCCGCAGGTCCTCCAGCAGCACGACGACGTCCGGGTAGCGGTCCTCGCGATTCTTGGCCAGACAGCGCAGCACCACGTCGTCCAGCGCCTCGGGCACCGGGGCTCGCTCGCCGGGCCTCGGAGGGGGCGCGTGCAGGTGCTGCTCCTCGACTTCATGCCGGGTGGCGCCCTGGAAGGGAGGCTGTCCGGTGACGAGCTGGAACAGCAGCACGCCCAGCGCGTACAGGTCCGTGCGGGCATCGGGCGCCTCACCGCGAATCTGCTCCGGCGCCATGGACAGCGGCGTGCCCAGGGCCACGCCCGTATGGGTGAGCGACGAAGCACCGGGCGAGTCCGCCGTCAGCCCCTTCGCCACGCCGAAGTCCACCAGCTTCACCACGAGAGCCTCGCTGCTCCCGGACAGCTTCATCACGTTCTGCGCCTTGAGGTCCCGGTGCACCACGCCCGCGGCATGGGCCACCCGCAGTGCGGCGCCCACCTGCTCCAGCACCTCCAGCGCCTCACGTGAGGACAGAGGCCCCCGCGCCGCCAGCTCCGCGGCCAGGTCCCTGCCCTCCAGCCACTCCATGGCGATGAAGGGCCTGCCATCCGGGAGCTCGCCATAGTCGTGCACACCGACGATGTGCGGATGACTCAGCCGCTGGAGCGTGGCCGCCTCGCGACGGAAGCGGCGCAGCGCGGTGTCCGTCGTCAGCGCCGACGACTGGAGGACCTTCAGCGCCGAGGCGCCTCCGCCTCCCACGTCCCGAGCACGATAGAGGGTGGAGACCGGGCCTCGGTAGTGGACGCGCTCCACCACCCAACGACCCACCAGGGCTCCTGGCCGCAGCTCCTCGCCATAGAGCGACTCCACGCCTCCCGTCGTCATGGACTAGCGCTCCTTGCGCGGTCGCACCGTGCGGCCGCACAGCTTGCCCGTTTGGTCATCGCTCACGGGCCCACACGGGTCATGGAGGAACGTGGTCACCGGCTCCTTCCAGACGTTCCCGTAGGGGTCCTTGCACCGCTCGTAGTCGCCGTCTCCGGGCACCTGCGGGCCGTCATTCACCTCGCACCTGCCTGGCAGGGACGGCTTCACAGCGGAGCCCCAGCACGGCCCCGCGACGGTGGCCGCGCAGTTGGCGCCAGCGTTGGGGAGCGCGCAGACGCGATGCGAGGAGTACGCCGCGCCGTCGCCCCAGGAAGGGTCGTAGCAGGAGTACATCTTCCTGTAGATGGCACCTTCGATGATGGCGTCGTCGCCGACCACGACGAAACGCGGTCGCTCGCCACCGACCTGCACCTCCTCCACGGACACCTTGGTGGCCAGGGCCTTCGGGTCGAAGACGTTGCCGTAGAAGGCGCCCTCGCGCACCGCGAACACTTGCGACTCGGACAGCGCATATCGCGTGGGCGAGTCAGCTGACACGTCCACGCTCGCGGTGCCCGCGTCGTCGCTGTCCCACGGCGCCGTCATCACGCTGTAGTAGCCCTCCGCGGGGCAGGTGAAGGTGACAATGGGTTCCGAGCCCGCGCAGCTCGAGTCCCCTTCGCCCAGATTGGTGGTGCGGGCCGAATCGCAGCCGACGACTCCCGAGCAGACGCGCAACACCATCTGGGCACCCGAGCTGGAACCCACCGCCGGGCCGGGGCACGAGACAACGCCCCCCGCGCCCAACGACACCGTCGACCCCGGGATACACACGCCGATGCCGTCGGCCGTCCAGCCACAGTCGCGCTGAGCGCCCGTCTCGCTCGCGGTACACGGGGCGAAGCTGTCGAGCTTCACGGCCGTGGTCGGCTCGTACTCGGCGGGCTTCGTCATGGCCTCCAGGTAGAAGATGCTCGGGTCTCCTGGCACCTCGCCCCGGATGGACAACTCCACTCGGCGGCCCAGCGCGTTGTTGCGCGACAGGAGGCACGCGGAGACCCGGTTGAGACACGCCTGCGAGGGAGCCGACGTGAGCCACTGCGTGCACAGGCCCGCCTTGCCACCCCACACGCGGGGGCCCGGGTTCGAACCTCGGGGGTTGTAGTACCAGAGCGTCTGGTTGGGCCCCAGCGCGCAGCTCACCAGGTACTCCATGAACTTCTGCGCGTCCGGGTCATGCAGCTGCTTGAGGATGCGCGGGTCTCCTCCCGACACGCTGAAGAGATCCACCAGCTTCGTCGTCGCCAGCAGCCCGTTGGCTTCGGGGTTGGTGCCGATGGCATTGAGGACGAGCGCGTCGGTGGACAGGGAGTTGGCGATGCGAATCTCCGCCTGGCTCTCTCCGACCTCGGGTGCAGGAGGGGTGGTGGGCCCACTTCCTCCTCCACCACAGCCGGCCAGGACCAGGCACAGCACGGACACGATTCCCGACGGGGGGCGACGGACAGTGACACCCATGGACGCTCCTCCAGTGAAAAACACGGAATTGGCGAAATACCCCCTACAGAAGCACGCTCCAGGCCAGCGCGCCGCCGGTCACCTTGCCGTCTCGAAGCCGCCCTGGCAGGTCGCCCGCTGTAGCGCGGAAGGTCACGTCCGCGCGGCTTTGTAGCGGCTCGCGCTACACCCGCCTCGCTACGTCCTGGAGGGCGACGAGCCGGGGGCGCCACAGGGGCGCGGCCGACACAGCGCTCTCGGCCTGGGCCAACCAGATGAGGCCCTCCGCCAGCTTGCGGGCGGCGAAGGCGGAGTGCGCGGCCTGGAGGAGCAGCTCCGCCTTCTCGTCGGGGGAGGCCAGCTCTCGCGCCTCTTCCTCCAGGGCATGCCAGGCCCGGGACTCATGTGAGCCCGCACCGGCCTCGGCCTCCCGCACCTGGAGCTCCACCAACCGACGCATCACCGCGGTGGGAGGCAGGGACGCCGGAGGACAATGGGACTCAATCCAGCGCAGTTGTCGGGACGCCTCTCCCAGGTCGCCCAGCGCGGCGCCGATGCGCGCGAGCAGCAACGCATCCAGGGGCACCGGGTGCTCGAGGAAGAAGCGAACCCCCAGCTCGTGCGAGCGACGCGCCAGCGGCAGGGCCTCCGCCAATCGCCCTTGCATGTAGAGCACCTCCGCGAGGTTGAAGGTGGACCAGCGCTCCACCTGGGCGTGGCCCAGCTCGCGGCCCAGGCCCATGGCGCGGCGCAGGTCTCCTTCCATTCGCGTCACGTCGCCCTGCCCCAGCCACAACAACACGCGGTTGATGAGGGTGGCGGCCAGGTGCAGCGCATCGCCGGCGGCCTCGCAGCGCGACACGGCCTCCTCGAAACGAGCGGCGGCTTCCTCCGTGCGCTGGAGGAAGGTCAGCGCGGAGCCCAGCATGGCCAGGGCGACGACGAGCGTCTCATGCTCGCGCGCGCCCTCGGCGCCCTCGACGACGGAGGAGAGGATGCGCGCCGCCGGGCCCCACTCTCCCTGACGCACGTGCAGACGGCCCCGGGCCAGCGAGCAGCGCAGGGACAGGCGCGGGTCATCGAGGTGCTCGATTCGCTCCAGCGCCTCGCGCGCGCACGCCGTCGAGCCATCCACGTCCTCCATCCAGTCGCGCGCGGTGGCCTCCTCCAGCAGCAGGTCCAACGACAGGGCCATGTCGCCGCGCCCCTCCGCGAGGACTCGCGCCGCGGCCAGGTCTCCGAGCCCTTCATGGAAGCGCTGCAGGCGATGCCGCACACGGCCGCGTCCGGCCAGCGCGAGTGCCCGGCGCCCCGTGTCTTCCTCCAGCAGCAACGAAAGGGCGCGCGTGAAGTGCTGCTCCGCCTCCACCGACTGGTGCGCGCGACGCGCCTCCTCGGCCAGCACCAGGAAGGCGATGGCGGCCTCCTCGTGCGCGCCACAGGCCGCGGCATGGTGCGCGCGACGACGGCGCTCCGCGGGCGAGTTGCCCGAGGTGGCCTGGCGCGCGGCGGCATGCAGCGCACGGCGCGTCGCGGGAGGAAGGAGCGCTTCGAGCGCCTCGCGCAGAAGCGGATGACGGAAGGCGAAGCGCCCCAGGCCCATGGGTCGCAGCAGTCCGGCGCGAGCGAGTCGTTGCAAGCCCGCGCCCGCGTCCAGCGAGGTGGCCACGCCCACCTGCTCATCGCGCGGTTCCAGGTACCGCAGGGCCGCGTCCACGCGCGTGACATCCAGCTCGGAGCCCAGCACCGCGCACAGGCGAGCCAGCACGCCATGGGCCTCGGGCAGTCCCGCGAGCACGCGCGTGGCCAGGCGCTGGAACAGCGGCGTCACCGACACGTCCAGCAGCGCGTCCGGGGCGATGTACCAACCCCCGCCCGGCGCGGCACGCAGCGCCCCGGCGGTCCTCAGTGCGACCGCCAGCTCCACCAGGGACAGGGGCACGCCCTGGGCCAGTTGCTCCAGGCGCGCCAGCACGGGCTCGGGGACATGCTCCGCCGGACGAAGCAGGTGCAGGAGCAAGGCGCGACTGGCCTCGGGCGGCAGGGGCGGCAGGACATGCCGCGACGCGTGCGCGCTGCGTTCGCCCAGGTGAGGACGCAGCCCGAGCAGCGCGGGTCGAGCCACCACGCAGACCCAAAGGGGGGCGGACGCGCCAGCCAGCGTGGCCACTTCCAGCGCATCCAGGCTGGTGGGGTCGGCCAGATGGGCGTCATCCAGCAACAACACGCGAGGTGTCTCTCGCGCGCGGTGTCGGAGCGCCTCGGCGAGCCAGCGCGCGGCGGCGTGGCGAGCATCGGCGAGGGGAATGGGCCCGGAGCGGGGAGTCTCGGGGAGCGGCGATGCGCCCTCGCCGACAGAGGCTCGCAGCACGTCCAGCAATGCCTCCGGAGCCGAGACGTCCGGAGCCGCCGCGCGCAGACGGAAGACCTGGGCACGGCCCTCGGCCTCCAACCGTGTCGCGAGCGCCTCGATGACCCGCGACTTGCCTTGCCCCACGTCACCGGTGAGGACCGAGAAACCGGGTACGCCGAGGGTGAGGCTGCGCGTGGCCTCCTGGACGAGCAGGTCGACCAACGGCTCGCGCCCCACGAGCGGAGGCGGCTCCGACACGGAGCTGGAGGCCCCGCTGTCGAGCAACCGCAGTCGTCCGCCGATGGGCGTGGACTCGACGACGCTCGCCTCCGAGGAAGCCACCGCCTCGGTGGCCCCTGGCTCCAGTCGCGCGGCCGCGGCGGCGGTGACACGTGTCTCTCCCGGCACCCAGTCCGTGGGCCACCAGTCGCCCGTCACGTCGAGGGCGTGCCCCGCCATCCGCAGCGTGGAGGTCCCCACAAGGACATGCAGCTCCGCGAGGTGGAGGACCGCCGAGGACTCGCCCTCTTCCACCAGTCGCCGCGCGGTGAGCGCGCCGGCGCGGACGTTCGCTTCGGCGGTGAGCGACTCGGCGAAGGCGATGACATAGCCACCGCGCTTCACACGCGCGATGATGCCTCCTTGCGGTTCGATGGCGGCCAGCACCGCATCCACGGACAGCGAGGCATGCAGGCCCAGCAGCGCCACGTGCCGGACTCCCGAGCCGACGACCTGGAGCGCCGAGGCGGAGGGGACTTCGCCGGGCTGGACGACGCTCGGTGAGACCGCGACGTGACAGGCCGCATCGAAGGCGGCGAGCACATCGGGAGCCCGGGCGAAGCGCTCCGTCGGGGACTTGGCCAGACACGTGCGCAGCACCTCATCGAGCGCGGGAGGAAGCGCGCAACGCTCCGAGACACGGGGCGGTCTCAAGCTGACGTGGCCGTGGCGGATCTGCTCGGGGCTGCCGACAAAGGGGGGGGCGCCCGTGAGCAACTCGAAGAGGAGGACTCCCAGCGAGTAGATGTCGGCCGACGTGCTGGCGAGCCTGGCATCGAGACACTGCTCTGGAGCCATGTAGAGCGGCGTGCCCAGCCGCTGTCCCGCGGGGGTCACGCCCGGAGGAAGCTCGTCCTCCAGGTCGTCGCCCTCGACGTCATAGAAACGCGCCAGGCCCAGGTCGAGCAGGCTGAGCGCGCCACCTTCGCGCAGGAAGACGTTCTCCGGCTTGAGGTCCCGGTGCGCGACGCCCGCGGCATGCGTCCGCTCCAGCGCCGAGCACAACCCACGGAGCATCTCCCGGACATGCGACAGCGACGCGGCGCCGGAGCCGGGCAGCGCGGCCATCCACGCGGCGAGCGTCTGGCCATGCAGGTGTTCCATCACCAGGAAGGGACGCCCGCGAGCCACGCCGTGCTCGAGCAGCTCCGGCACGGTGGGAGGCCCCACGCGGCGCAGGGCGGTGGCCTCGCGAGCGAAGCGCTCGTGGTGAGGTCCATGGCCCAGCTTCAGGGCCACCTCGCGACCATCCGAGTCCCGATACGCGGTGAAGACCTGCGAGAAGCCACCGCTGCCCAGGGGCGCGGCGACGCGCACGCCAGGAACGTCCGCGAGCGGCAGTCCTTCGTTGGCAGGGCCGCCAGCATCTCGCGAGCCGTGCACGGGACAGGCCGCGCCCGGCAAAAGGCGGCGGTAGCAGTTCGGGCAGCGCATCGGTGGAACGTGACGCTACCAGAGCGTTTGCAGCAGGACGATGGCAACGCCGACCAGTCCCTCGCCCGCGATGGTCCCCGCGGCCAGTGTCGCCACGCGTCCCTCCGCTGTCGTGGATTTCACGTATCCCACCAAGGCGGAAACAAGCCCGCCAAGGAAGAGACTCAGCGAGTACGAGGGTGCCAACAGACACGCGAGCCCCATGCCCAGAGGCGAGGGCACCCAGCGCCGGGCACGCTGGGGGAGCAGCCTCTCCGCGAGGACGAGCACGACGGCGGCGAGCGCGGCCCAACCCACGGCCGCGCGGGTCGCGGGCTCCAGATTTCCCAGCCCGGAGGACAGGACTCGCGCGACGCTCGCGGTGATGAACGCGGCGGGTGCGGGGAAGCGCTCGCCTCCAAGTGCCTCACGGTCTGGCACGAGCAGGAAGAACAGCGGCACCACCGCGAGCGCTCCCACCACCGAGCCGAGCAACTGCGCGAGGAACAGGCGTCGGGGATGCGCACCCAGCAGGTGCCCTGTCTTCAGGTCCGTGAGGAGGTCCGCGGCCGAGGACGCCGAGTTGACGGTGATGCCCGCGGTCGCGAGGTTGGCGTGGATGTTGTGCGGCAGCAGGACGCCGTAGGTGAGCTGGGTCACCTGGCTGAGCGCGCCCACCGGAGTGGCATCCGTCTCGCCGGTGACACGACAGGAGATGAGGCACAGGACGAACGACAGCGCGATGGCGAGCGCCGCGTGCGCGAGCGGAACACCGAAGCCTCGATGGGCCACGAGCAGGGTCGCGGGCGTCACCACGCAGAGGCCCGCGAGGAGCCACCTGTGCGGCACCTGGAGCGCGTCCACGGGATGCGGTGGAGAGGTGCGGCGGGAGAACAGCCCGCGGAAGGCCCGCCGGAGGACACGGCCTTCGAGCAGGAAATGGAGCAAGGACGCGGTGGCGAGCATGGCGGCGCCAGGCCACAGACTCCACTCGAGGAAGTTCCCTTTCTCCACGGACACGAGCCCGGAGGCGAACACGCGCGGCGCCACGACTCCGTGAATCAGCAGCGCGCCCAGCAGGAGCGACGCCGTGGTGCGAGGCCCAAGCAGCGCGCCCGCGCCAATGGGCAACAGGCTCACCTCCAGCCCGAAGCCAAGCCGCTCCAGGGGCAAGCCACCCCACGAGCCCGGAAATGGAATCGAGAGAGGAAGCCGTCCCAGTCCATCACGGACCACGGTGACGAGCCCTGAGAGCAGGCCTCCCAGTCCGAGCAGACGCAATCGAGGCGTCGCTTCAGCCCCCGTCGAATGCAGCGCGCGAATGGTGGTGGCGGCGGCCGTTCCGGAGGCGAAGGGAAGTTGCTCGTGGTCGACGAGCTGCCGCTTGAAGGGCACGGCGAAGAGGACCCCGAGCGCGGACAGGAAGAACGTCCACGCGAGGAGTGTCGGACCGGAGGGATGCTGGCCGGTGACGATGAGCCAGGCGCCCTGCACGGAGACGAGCGCGCCGCCCGTGGCATAGCCGGCCGCGGAGGCCACCGTCTGCGCATTGCACGTCTCCAGCGGAGACAGGGGCGCGCCAGCGAGGCCCGGGGTGAGGCGGCGCAGGAGCCCATGCGATGCATGTGCGAGCAACGCTGCGGTGATGGCGACACCGAAGGCGAGTCCGGTCTTGAGTCCGACGTAGAGGTTGGTGGCACAGGTGATGACGCCGATGCCCGCGCCTAGCAGTACGGAGCGCGCGGTGAACTGCGGCAGTCGGTCCCCCTGGTAGACGTGGGTCAGCCAGTAGGAGTCCGTGGCCTCGGGTGAGTCCCCCGGGATGCTCAGCAGCGTCAGGGACTCGGGAGACGGCGCCAGGGGCGACGCCTCTTCCTCGGGCGAGGCATGCGGTGAGGGCAAGGCCATGGGCTGCCCCATCTTTTCATCCCGACCCCCTCCAGGACGAGCCCCTCCCCGTCACCGGCCCGTTTCAGGAATCCACCGCGCGCCAGTGCGTCGGCGACCATGAACGGCCCTCATGCGCGGGCTCCTCTCCGGCGTCCCGAACAGGTCACAAGAAGTCCTCGTACACGACAGCCGCGAGAGCAGGCGCCTCGACTCCGACATGAGCGGCCCGTGCGCCTTGTATCCGACGGATGGGCCTTTCTAGCCTGTCCGCATGAACTCGATATTCAGGCTTTCATCCGCCCTGTGGCTCGTGGCCCTGGTGGCGGCATGCGATGGCGGCACCGGGGCGGAAGTGGCCACGCCAGCGGAGCCTCTCGCACGGATGCAGCCTCTCGAGCTCAATCGCCGCGAATGGACCGCGACCCATGGCGGGGTCGACGGGTTTGGAGACCTGGCGGTTCAACCGGATGGCCACACCGCGCTCGTGGGCACGGCGAACTCGGACATTCTCGTCGCGCGGTTCGACCCACAGGGGCAACTCTTATGGAGCCGGCGATTTGGCGACGAGAACTACCAACAGGCCACGGGCATCACCGTCGACTCGGAGGGCAACCTGGTCATCACGGGTGACTACTGGGGCTTGCTGGACTTTGGAGGAGGCCCGCTGCCCTGCCGTGGCGAGCCCGGCTACCCCCGCGCCTTCGTGGCGAAGTTCGCGGCCTCTGGCGAGCATGTCTGGAGCCGGTGCTTCGGAGATGGTGGGCAACAGCAGACGGGCACGCTCGCTGTGGCATCCGACGGAGACGTGTACGTGAGCGGCTACTTCGCGGGCTCCATCGACTACGGCGACGGGCCGATTCCGGCGAAGGGGCCCTTGAACCAGTTCGTCGTGCGGCTCGCGGGAAGCAGCGGAGCGCCCGTGTGGAACAACCTCTACGAGGCAGGTCCCGTGAGCACCCTCGCGTCGCTGGCGGTGGACGCGGAGGGCAACCTCTTCATCAGCAGCGGCTATGTGGACACGCTGTCGTTCCACGGCGTGCCCTGGCTGTCCGAGCCGGGCTTCAACGTCTACGTGCTGAAGCTGGACGCCCATGGCGAGCCCCTCTGGGCGAAGAGCTTCGGCCCGCTGAGAAACCAGACCTTCTGGCGGCTGGCCGCGGACCCGTCGGGCAACGTCGTGGCGACGGGCGCGTTCATCGGCACGGTGGACCACGGAGGAGGTCCACTCTCGAGCGGCGACGGCGATGTGTTCGTCGTCTCGCTGGATGGCGAGGGCCACCATCGCTGGAGCCGGAGCTTCGGCGGCCCGGGCTTCGACTGGGGATATGACGTGGACGTCGACTTCGCGGGGAGCGTGGTCGTGACGGGCTCGTTCAGCACGTCCATCGACTTCGGCGAAGGGCTTCTGACGAGCGCGGGCGGCGATGACATCTTCGTGGCGAAGCTGGGCCGCGATGGAGAGACGCGCTGGGGTCGCGCGTTCGGCGACGTCGGCAATCAATCCGCGATGCGCGTGGGAAGCGTGGGGCTGCGAGATGTCGTCCTGTGGGGGCGGCTCGTCGGCACCCTCGACTTCGGCTCGGGCCCGGTGACGGGGAGGTCCTCGTCGGACAGCTTCGTGACGAGAATCACCCCACCATAGGCGAGCCCCCTGCCCTGTCGCGCCTCAACGAGCGACGGGGCGCGAAGGCCACACCGACGTGAGTTCTTCCGCGCGAGGCAGTCCCTCCACGGCACCCGGCTTCTCGACGACACGGGCGGCGACTTCGCAGGCGAACGTTGTCAGTGCCACGAGTTCCTCGCGCGTGGCGGACTCCAGCGCGCGGGCGCCGCCGTACCACCGCACCAGGCCGTGGAGCAGCGCCGCGACGAAGCCATCCCCTGCTCCGGTGGTGTCCACCACCCGGGCCCGTGGCGCGGGGACCTGAACCCGCTCACCGCGCCACAGGAACAGCGCGCCGCGCTCGCCCAGCGTCACCACCGGCAGCCGCACGCCGAGGGACGACAGTCGCGTCAGGGCCTCCTCGGGAGACTCCGTGCCCGTGACGAAGCCAATCTCTTCCTCGGACAGCTTCACCACGGTGCACAGGGGCAACATCCGCGCGAGCAGCCCCTTGAGCTGCTCCGGGTCCTCCCACGCGTGCAGGCGAAGGTTGGGGTCGCAGCTCACGATGCGGTCCGCGTCACGCGCCAGGGTGAGCATCCGCACCGTGGCCGAGCGGGCCTCATCGCGCTGCAAGGAGTTGGAGCCACAGTGCACGGCCCGAGCCTTGAGCAGGAAGTCCGCGTCCACGTCGGTGTCGCCCAGGAGGAACTCCGCGGAGCGCGTCCGGAAGAAGGTGAAGCTGCGTTCACCTTTCGCATCCAGGGAGATGAACACCAGCCCCGTGCGAGCGTCCGGTGTCTGGCGCAGGTGGCTCACATTCACGCCCTCGTGAGCGAGTCGCTCGCGCAGGAAGTGGCCGAACTCGTCCGCACCCACCACGCCCAGCATGGCGGACCGAAGCCCCAGCCGAGCCAGCCCCACCGCGACGTTGGCGGGCGAGCCACCCGGACAGGGATGCCACGCGCCGACCTCGCGCACGCGCTTGCCCTGTTCGGAGGGAAGGAAGTCCACCAGCGTCTCACCGAAGCACACCACGTCCAGCGGCGACTCCTGCCCTTCGCTCATGGTTTCTCCCGAGTGGCGCACGCCGCGCCCCGTCGTCAGTCCAGGCCCACCTGGGCCATGAAGTCCACGCTCTTGAGGCGGCGCCCCAGGTGGTGGGCGATGAAGACGTTGAGCAATCCACGGGCTCGGGCGCGCAGGTCAGCCGGGAGCGGTGTGCGCTCGCCTTCCTGAAGCGCGCGCAGTCCGGAGAGCAGGGCCGCGGGGATGAGGACGGCTTCCCGTGCGCGCACGCTGCACGGCTCGCAGACAGCGCCACCGTGAGCCTGGTCGAACCGGGGACGCTCTCCGGGTTCGCCACCGCACAGCGAGCACGCATCGAAGCGCGGCATCAGGCCTGCGTGGGCCAGCGCCGACAGCTCGAAGGCCAGGAGCGACGTGGGGCCCGCTTCCTTCGCGTCCAGGCGGCGCAGGTAGTTCTCGAGCAGGAAGAAGAGCTCCGGCTGCGGCTCGTGGTCGCGAGTCAGCTCCCGGCACAGCTCCACGGCGTACAGGGCGCGGGCGATGAGCGACAGGTCCTCTCGCGCGGCGTAGTAGCCGGCGACGATGTCCGTGGTGTCCAGCCGCACGGTGGAGCCGCGCGTCTCGACGATGTGCACCCTCAGCCGCATGAACGGCTCCAGCGCACCCGCGAAGCGCCGCTTGCTCTTGCGAGCCCCCGCGGCGAAGGCCGTCAGCTTCCCATGCTCGCGCGTCAGCAGCGTGACGAGTCGGTCAGCCTCGCCGTAGTCCACGGTGGACAGCACGAGCGCATCGTCGTCGTAGCGCTCCATGGCGTCCTTCAACGCGCGAGCGGAGAAGGAAGCTTCCCGCTCAACACGAGGAACAGGTAGATGCCCAGGGCCAGGGCCACCAGGAGGACGGACAGCCCCACGTAGGCCCGCTTGCGGCGCTCCTGCTCGAGCTGCGCGGGCGACGGAGAGGGCACCGAGCGGTCCACCTCTTCGTAGCGCAGCACCGCCTCCTCGGGGGACAGGCCGATGACCTGGGCGTAGGCCTTGATGTAGTTCACCACGAAGATGCGAGAAGGCAGCCGCTCCACCTGCCCCGATTCCAGGGCGGCGATGAGCGTCGGGGGAATCTTGGTCTCCCGCGCGACGTCCTCCAGGGACATGCCCCGGAGGTCGCGCTGCTGGCTCAGGTACTTGCCGAAGTCGACGTGGTCCACGGTACGTCCAGATAGCAGACTAGAGCTTTTCGAGCAGCCTTCGGCAGTCGTCCTTCATCTCCTGCTCGCTGGACTTCGCCTTGGCCTCGCAGAACTCGAAGGCCTGCTTGGCGGCATCCGCCTGCCCCTGCTTCGCCAGACAGACGCCTTCGCGCATGTGCGCTTCGGCCGCTTCTGGACAGTTCTCACGGAAGCGGGAGAACTGCCGGCACGACTCATCCAGCTTGCCCGTCTCGTCGTAGATGATGCCCAGGTTGCGGTAGCCCAGGCAGAAGCCGGGGTTGGTCGTCACCGACGCCTTGAGGCTCCCCACCCCACGCGCCGTGTCGCCCTTCTTGTAGAGCGCCCAGCCCAGGTTGGCCTGGGCGATGTAGGGCGTCACGTAGAGCATGTCGTTGAGGACCTGCTCGTAGAGCTTGATGGCCTCGTCGTAGCGCGCCTGGTCCAGGTGGACGTTGGCCAGGTTGGTCCGGGCCTCGGAGAAGCCGGGCCGCACCTTCAGCGCGTGCTCGTAGTGCCCCACCGCCTCGGCCGGACGGCTGAAGGCCATGTGCAGGAGGATGCCCATGGCGTTGTGGGCCTCGGGGTAGTCCGGGTCGTTGTCCAGGGACACCTGCAGCTCGCGCAGCGCGTCCTGGAGGTGCCCCTGCTGCTGGGCCTGGAGCGCCAGGTCGTAGTGAATCTCCGCGCTGCGGCGCTCCTTCTCCGTGGGGGTGTGGACACAACCGGAGAGCGCCAGCACGAGCGCGAGGGAGCAGGAGGCTGAGACGAGGCGGAGCATGGGAGCGGTTCTCGACGGCGGGAAGGAAGTGGGAGACGGGATTCAGAAGGCCGCGAGGAACCGGCCCAGGGTGGTGGTGACGTTCTTCTTCTCCTCCGCGCGCGCCTTCACCGCCGGCACGAGCTTGGGGTCCTTGAAGAAGACCGGCAGCGCCTTGAGCATTTCGTCCTGCTGCTCCGCCGGCTGCGCGCGCCAGTTGGCGTCATCCATCATGAAGCCGAGCGACTCGACGAAGGCGAGCGCCTCGCCCTCGTCGTCGCGGTACTCGTCCGCCGTCATGTTGCGGCGGCCGGACAGGTACACCGCGCAGTCCTCGGCCTCGGAGAGGTAGAGGTAGACGAAGACGGCTGCCCCCTGCCCTCCGCGGAGGCCCACGACGAACGCCTGTGACGGTCCGGCCTGCTTGCCGGGGATGGCCACATGCGGCGTGTTGAGCGAGGTGTGCAGCGCGAGGATCTGTTCGCGCGTCGCGGGAAGGCCGCGGTAGCGCTCATCCAGGTTGAACACGACGTGTCTCTCCGTGGCCCCTCCCCCGTCAGCGCGTGGTGAGGGTGAATTCCTGTGTGACGTCCTTCGACTCCGCCGCCGTTGTCTGGAAGCGGATGAGGGGGTTGTCGATCATCACGTTCCCACCCCCCTCGTTGCCCTCGCCGATGATGACCCGGAACACGTGCTTGGGCGAATCGCTGCGCCTCGAGCCCGTGCTGACCTTCCGCGCCATCAACATCACCTGGTTGCTCCCCGGCTGCAGGTGCTTGGTGACATCGACGACCACCTGGTCCTCATTGCCACGCAGCTTCCGGAGCCAGCGCGAGTTGACGTACACGTCGATGTCGTACTCCGTCATCCCCGGCACCGTCTGCTCCGTCACCAGCCAGTAGCGCTGGGTGATGCGCCCCGGCGTCGTGGCCACGGCGGGGGTGGCGGCGGCGGGAGGCGTCCCCTGCGCGGCGGCGGGCACGGCCATGGCCTGCGGCGTGGAGGGTTGCGCGGCGGCGGGAGTCGTCCCGGGAGTCGCGGGCGGCGCGGCGGCCTGCGCGGGAGCCGTCGGAGGAGGCGTCACGCTCGATGTCGACGCGCGGTAGCCCGGTGCGTCGATGTGAATGTTGCCGGCCTCGTCGATGCGGACGGTGGCCTTCTCGAACTTCTGGTTGGTGACGCCGTCGATCAACACACCGTTGAGGTAGACGGAGCCCGCAAGGGCCCCCAGCGGGGACAACGCCACCAGGGCGGCGGCGAGTGCCGCGCTCGAAAACGGGCGATTCATGTAGTCACTCCTCGGAATCTCCAACAGTCCCGGGCACTTGCAACGCTTAGCGCACCCTGGGGAACGGGACAAGGCGCACATGTACCCGCTTGGAGCGGGCGTGCGGCCTGGAGATTCACTGACGCGTCAGGGCGTCGGCTCGGCGCTGGGGACCTCGCGCTGCGCCAGGGCCCAGTCTCCACCCAGGCCATGGCCCTCGCGGAAGCGGCGGAAGTCGCGTCGCACCGCCCGCGGGTAGCGCCGGAAGCGCTCCAGCTCGCCCTGCTTGATGGCGTTGCGGATGCGGGTGGGACCGGCGTTGTAGGCCATCAGCGCCAGCTCCAGGTCGCCACCGAAGCGGTCCTGGAGTGAGCGCAGGTAGCGGATGCCCAGCCGGACGCAGAGGGCCGTGTCCGCCGTCACCTCTTCGCGGGACAGGCGCAGCCCTTCCTTCTCCGCCAGGAAGTGGAGCGTGCTGGGCTTGATCTGCATCAGCCCGCGGGCGCCCTTCTCGGAGACGGCCTCTTCGGCGAAGTCGGACTCCACGTCGATGAGGGCCAGCACGAGCAGCGGATCATACCCCGCCGTCCGAGCCTCCTCCGCGATGGCCTGTCCCAGCTGCCGCCGCAGGGTGAGCCCCAGGTCCGGCGCGCGGCGGGACAGCACGACGTCGATGAGGGAGGCTTCCGGAGAAGCACTCTCGGCCCCCACGCGCTCGGGGACGACGGGCTGCACCGGACGCTCTTCCAGCAGCGGCACCAGCCGCGCGGACATGACGAGCGCCACCCCTGCCAGCAAGGGGAGTCGGGAGCAGCCGGAACTCAGGGCGTGGAGAGATTCGAAGAACCGCGTACCGAAAGACCTCCCGCCCGTGTGGGCGGGGGCCTTCACTTACGTTGCTCCAGGGCCTGGATGCGCTCGGCCAGGCGGTCCAATCGGGAACCAAACGCCTGAAGTTCCTCGCGGCGGGGCAGCTTCATCCGGGTCAGCGCGGTACGGACCTTGTCTTCCACGTTGTGCTCCAGGTCCTTGCGGTGACCCGCCAGCCGGTCCGAGAACGCCTGGGCCTGACGCTTCACCTCGTCCTGGCTCCAGCCCGCCACGGCCGCCACCCGCTGTACGGCCCGGGAGGCCTCCTCTTCGGCGGTGTTCACGGCCAGGAGCGCCTGACTCCAGATGCGCTCAAAAGTTTCCGCGACAGGGTTCTTCTCTCGGGGGGCCTCGGGCTTGTTGTCCAATGGGTCTCTCCGGGAGGGGGTGCACCAGGCAAGCAAGCCTGGAACAGTCGAACGGACCTGCCACGTAATCACACCCCCGGGGTGAAGGAAACGAGAACGAGCCCCCTGCCCTGCTCCGTGTCCACTCGTGGAGTAGGTAGGGGGCACCAACCGTCAACCACGCGGCGCTCTCAGGCGCGCGGCGTGGTCTCGGAACCCTTCGCGGCACCGTTGCGGCGGATGGGCTTGAGCAGCGCGTCCACCTTGCGCGACAGCTTGGACAACTCCTTGTTGATTTCCTGAAGCTGGGACTGGCTGGCCACGCCCACCGTCTCCACCACCCTGGCCTGCAGCCCATCCAGACGCTTGCGCAGCTCCGTGCCGGCCGCGTTCACCTTCGTGCCCAGCTCCTTCACGCGGGGGTCCGTCAGCAGCTCACCCGCCTGGAACTTCGTCCACAGCGACTGCGCCTCCTTGGTGGCCTCCACGCGGCGGGCGTCCAGCGCCTTCACCACCTTGCCGGCTTCGCCCTCCAGCTCCTCGATGCGCTTTTGCGCATGAGCGAGCTGGGCCTTCAGGAATACTTCCACGTTCGAAAGACCGCTCTTCACCGCCTCGGCGCTCGCCTCGGTCGTGGTCGTCTCGTTCTTCGTCGCCGCCTGCTTCGTCGTGGCCATGTCGTCTTCCCCTTTTCAGTCCTGGCGTCGCCGGGGGCTCACCCGGCGTGTCAAAAGTCTTCGCGCAAAACTTAACGCAGCGCGCCATCACCGTCAAGGCCAACGTCCGGGAAGTCCGGATTTACTGGGGGCAGAAAATGAAACCGCCGCCCCGGTGCGAACACCGGGGCGGCGGAGGGAAGCAGGTCGGCACGCCCGGGGGGCGGCCGGTGGGCGCTAGGCGGCGCCGGTCGTCTGGGTGCCTTCCGAGCGCTGGGACGGCGGGGCCAGGGGGCCTCCGTCGCCATGGGCGCCCGCCAGAGCGGCCTCCATCTCGTTGACCTCGTCGGTCGGGCTCTCCACCTCGATGTCGAGGTGCTTGTAGTTCGGCAGGCCCGTGCCGGCGGGGATGAGCCGGCCCATGATGACGTTCTCCTTGAGGCCGCGCAGGTAGTCCACCTTGCCGTTGATGGCGGCCTCGGTAAGCACCTTGGTGGTCTCCTGGAAGGAAGACGCCGAGATGAACGACTCGGTGGAGAGCGAAGCCTTGGTGATGCCGAGCAGCAGCGGCTCACCCACGGCCGGGCGCTTGCCCTCGGCCATGATCTTCTCGTTCTCCTCCTCGAACACCCACTTCTCGACCTGCTCGTCGACGAGGAAGTTGGTGTCGCCCACGTCGGTGACGCGCACGCGGCGGAGCATCTGCCGGACGATCGTCTCGATGTGCTTGTCGTTGATCTTCACGCCCTGGAGTCGGTAGACCTCCTGCACTTCGTCCACCAGGTAGCGAGCGAGTTCCTTCTCGCCGAGCACCTTGAGGATGTCGTGCGGGTTGGCCGCACCGTCCATCATCGCCTCGCCGGCCTTCACGCGGTCGCCAGAGTGGACGCTGATGTTCTTGCCCTTGGAGATCAAATACTCCTTGGCCAGGTCCGTGCGCTGCTCGCCATTCACCTCGGGGGTGATGATGAGCTTGCGCTTGCCCTTGGTGTCCTTGCCGAACGACACCACGCCGTCGATCTCCGCGATGGCCGCGGCGTCCTTCGGCTTGCGGGCCTCGAAGAGCTCGGCCACGCGGGGCAGACCGCCCGTGATGTCCTTGGTCTTCGTCGTCTCGCGGGGCACCTTGGCGAGCACTTCGCCCGGGTGGATCTCATCGCCGTCGTTGACGGTGATGATGGAGCCCTGCGGCAGGAAGTAGCTCGCCGGGTTGCGGGACGAGGGCAGGTCCTTCGTGTTGCCCTGGGCGTCGCGGATGGAGACGCGCGGACGCGCTTCCGGATCCTTGGACTCGATGATGGTCTTCCGGGACAGACCGGTGACCTCGTCGAGCGTCTCGGACATCGTCACGCCTTCGATGATGTCCTCGTACCGGACGGTGCCGCCGACCTCGGTGAGCAGCGGAATCGCGAACGGATCCCACTCGGCCACGAGCGTACCCGGCTCGATGCGCTGCCCTTCCTTGATGAGGATGCGGGCGCCGTAGATGATCTGGTAGCGCTCGCGCTCACGGCCGGAGTCGTCGACCACGACGAGCTCGCCGTTGCGGTTCATCGCGACCAGGGTGCCATCCACCTTCTGCACCGTGGTGAGACCCGCGAACTTCACCTTACCGGCGTAGCGGTTCTCCAGGCTGGACTGCTCCGCGCGCCGAGTCGCCGCGCCACCGATGTGGAAGGTGCGCATCGTCAGCTGCGTACCCGGCTCACCGATGGACTGCGCCGCGATGACGCCGACGGCCTCGCCCACGGACACCTTCCGGCCGCGGGCCAGATCACGTCCGTAGCACTCCACGCAGATGCCGCGCTTGGCCTGGCACGTGAGCACCGAGCGGATCTTCACCTTGTCCAGACCGCTGTTCTCGATGCGGCGGACGCGCTCCTCGTCGATCTCCTCGTTGGCGCGCACCAGCACCTCGCCCGTGACGGGGTCGAGGATGTCATCGAGGGCCACGCGGCCCAGGATGCGCTCGCCAAGGGGCTCGATGATCTCTCCGCCTTCGACCAGGGCGCCAATGAACAGACCGTCCATGGTGCCGCAGTCGTACTCGTTGATGATGGCGTCCTGCGCCACGTCGACGAGACGGCGGGTGAGGTAACCGGAGTTGGCCGTCTTGAGCGCCGTGTCCGCCAGACCCTTACGAGCGCCGTGCGTGGAGATGAAGTACTGCAGCACGGAGAGGCCCTCGCGGAAGTTCGCGGTGATGGGCGTCTCGATGATTTCGCCGGAGGGCTTCGCCATCAGGCCGCGCATACCGGCCAGCTGGCGAATCTGCTGGGCGCTACCACGCGCGCCAGAGTCGGCCATGATGTAGATGGGGTTGAACGAGGGCTGCTTGCGCGACTCGCGCTTGCCGTCCTTGTCCCCGGAGGTCTCCTCCTGGGAGATCTGCTGCATCATCTCCTGGGCGACCTTCTCGGTGACCTCGGCCCAGATATCGATGACCTTGTTGTAGCGCTCACCGTCGGTGATGAGGCCCTCGAGGTACTGGTTCTCGATCTCCGCCACTTCCTTGCGCGCGTAGTCCAGGAACTCCTGCTTCTTCGCAGGGATGATCATGTCCTTGAGCGCGATGGAGATGCCGGCGCGGGTCGCGTTGTAGTAGCCGAGGCTGCGGATGCGGTCCGCGAGCAGCACCGTCTCCTTCTCGCCAGTGAGGCGATAGCAGAGGTCGATGAGGCCGCCGAGCGACTTCTTGTCGAGCACCTTGTTGATGGCGTCGAAGCCCACGCGGCGCGGCACCACTTCCCACAGGAGGACGCGGCCGACGGTGGTCTCCTTGCGGACGCCATCGATGCGGCAGACCACCTTCGCCTGCAGGTGCACCTCGCCGTGGTCGTGCGCGGCGCGCACCTCGTCGGGCGAGCTGAACACGCGACCCTCGCCGTTGGCGAACTCGCGGGCGCGGGTCATGTAGTAGATGCCGAGCACCATGTCCTGCGTCGGGACGATGATGGGCTTGCCGTTCGCGGGGCTGAGGATGTTGTTCGTCGACATCATCAGCACGCGGGCTTCCATCTGAGCTTCGATGGAGAGCGGCACGTGCACGGCCATCTGGTCACCGTCGAAGTCGGCGTTGAACGCCGCGCAGACGAGCGGGTGCAGCTGGATGGCCTTGCCTTCGATGAGCACGGGCTCGAAGGCCTGCATGCCCAGGCGGTGCAGCGTGGGGGCGCGGTTGAGGAGCACCGGGTGCTCGCGGATGACGTCCTCGAGGATGTCCCAGACCTCGGGACGCTCCTTCTCCACCATCTTCTTCGCCGACTTGATGGTGGTGACGTAACCCTTCTCTTCGAGCTTGTTGTAGATGAACGGCTTGAACAGCTCGAGCGCCATGATCTTCGGCAGGCCGCACTGGTGCAGGCGCAGCTCGGGACCGACGACGATGACGGAGCGGCCCGAGTAGTCCACGCGCTTGCCGAGCAGGTTCTGACGGAACCGGCCCTGCTTGCCCTTGAGCATGTCGGACAGCGACTTGAGCGGCCGCTTGTTCGGGCCGGTGATGGTCTTGCCGCGGCGACCGTTGTCGAACAGCGCGTCCACCGCCTCCTGCAGCATCCGCTTCTCGTTGCGGATGATGATGTCAGGGGCGTTGAGCTCCTGGAGGCGCTTGAGGCGGTTGTTGCGGTTGATGACGCGACGGTAGAGGTCGTTCAGGTCGGAGGTCGCGAAGCGGCCACCGTCGAGGGGAACGAGCGGGCGCAGGTCCGGCGGAATCACCGGAATCACGTCCAGCATCATCCACTCGGGCTTGTTGCCGGAGACGCGGAACGCCTCGGCCACCTTCAGGCGCTTGGCGTACTTCTTCCGCTTCGCCTCGCTGGTGGTCTCGCGCATGTCCTTGCGTAGGTCCTCGGACAGCCGCTCAACGTCCAGCGCCTTGAGCATCTCGCGGACGGCCTCGCCGCCCATGCCCGTGGTGAAGGAGTCCTCACCGTGCTCCTGGTAGAGCCGGTGCATCTTCTCTTCGCTGATGAGCTCGCCCTTGGTCAGCGGCGTCGACTTGGGGTCGAGGACGATGTAGCTCTCGCAGTAGAGGACCTTCTCCAGCTCCTTGAGCGTGATGTCGAGCAGGTTGCCGATGCGGCTCGGCAGCGACTTGAGGAACCAGATGTGAGCCACCGGCGTGGCCAGGGTGATGTGACCCAGGCGCTCGCGGCGGACCTTCGACTGGATGACCTCCACGCCACACTTCTCACACACCACGCCGCGGTGCTTCATGCGCTTGTACTTGCCGCAGTTGCACTCGTAGTCCTTCACCGGCCCGAAGATGCGGGCGCAGAACAGGCCGTCACGCTCCGGCTTGAACGTGCGGTAGTTGATGGTCTCCGGCTTCTTCACCTCGCCATGGGACCACTGGCGGATCTTGTCGGGCGACGCCAGCGCGATGCGGATGGCGTTGAACGACAGCGGGTCCTTCGGCTTCTCGAAGAAGTTGAAAATGTCCTTCACGTTGCCTCCGAAATCTCGTGAGGCGTCCCCCGTGGGGAACGCCAGCTGATTCGGGCCCCCGCCCCGGACCCGGCCGCGCCCACCCTTTTCAGGGTGGCGGGCGGCCGGTCAGGCGGGCGCTCCGGCTCTCTCAGGCGTCGGTACCGGTCTTCCGGTCTTCGCCGTCACCACCACCACCCAGGAAGTCACCGCCGAAGCTGCGCTGCCGCTCCGGGGGTGCGCTCTCCAGCAGCTCGACGTCGAGCGCGAGTGACTGGAGCTCCTTGAGGAGCACGTTGAACGACTCGGGCAGGCCGCTCTCCAGGACGTTGTCGCCCTTGACGATGGCCTCGTACATGCGCGTGCGGCCCACCACGTCGTCCGACTTGACGGTGAGGAACTCCTGCAGCGTGTACGCCGCGCCGTAGGCCTCCATCGCCCAGACTTCCATCTCTCCCAGTCGCTGACCGCCGAACTGCGCCTTGCCGCCCAGCGGCTGCTGGGTGACGAGCGAGTAGGGACCAATGGACCGGGCGTGGATCTTCTCGTCCACCAGGTGGTGCAGCTTCAGCATGTACATGACGCCGACGGTGACGTTCTGGTCGAACGGCTCACCCGTGCGCCCGTCGAAGAGCACCATCTGGCCCGTGCGGGGCAGCTTCCCCTCGTCCAGCAGCTGGTGGATCTCCAGCTCGTGCGCGCCGTCGAACACCGGCGTGGCCACGTGGATACCCCGCTTGGAGCGACGGCAGAGCTGCTTGATCTCCTCCTCATCCAGCTTGTCGAGGAACTCGCCGAACGCGGTCTCCTCACCGTAGATGGCCTTGAGGCGGACCTTGATGGCGTCAGCGCTCCAGTTGTCCTCCACGTAGCGCTGCAGCGCCTCGCCAGTGCCCTTGGCGGCCCAGCCCAGGTGCGTCTCGAGGATCTGCCCGATGTTCATGCGGCTGGGAACGCCGAGCGGGTTGAGGACGATGTCCACCGGACGGCCATCCTCCAGGTACGGCATGTCCTCCTCGGGGAGGATGCGGGACACGACGCCCTTGTTTCCGTGGCGGCCGGCCATCTTGTCGCCCACGGCCAGCTTGCGCTTGATGGCGACGTACACCTTCACCATCTTGATGACGCCAGGAGGCAGCTCGTCGCCCTTCTTGATACGGGCGATCTTCTCGCCGAAGGCCAGCTTCACGGCCTCCTTCGTCTCCTCCAGGTTGCGGAGGATGTCGCGCACGCGAGAGTCGAGCGGGTCGCCGACGGAGATCTCGCCCCAGTACTTGTAGGGCACGGTGGCCAGCAGCGCGTCGTCGAGGATGTCCCCCTTCTTCAGGAGGATCTTCCCCTTGTCGTCCACGAGCTTGCCCTGGACCTCCTTGCCACGCACCAGCGCGCGGATGCGGCCGATGGCGCTGTCCTGGAGGACCTTGATCTCGTCGTTCTGGTCCTTGAGGAGCTTCGCCTCCTCCATGGACTCGATCTGCTTGGCGCGTTCGTCCTTCTCCACGCCCTTGCGGCTGAACACCTTGGCGTTGATGACGGTGCCCACCACGCCCGGAGGCACGCGCAGGGAGCTGTCACGAACGTCGCCGGCCTTCTCGCCGAAGATGGCTCGCAGCAGCTTCTCTTCGGGAGACAGCTGCGTCTCGCCCTTCGGGGTGATCTTGCCCACCAGCACGTCGCCGGGCTTCACCTCGGCGCCGATGCGGATGATGCCGCTCTCGTCGAGGTCCTTGAGGGCTTCCTCACCCACGTTCGGGATGTCGCGGGTGATCTCTTCCTTGCCCAGCTTGGTGTCTCGCGCGATGCACTCGAACTCTTCGATGTGGATCGACGTGAAGACGTCATCCTTCTGGATGCGCTCGCTGATGAGGATGGAGTCCTCGAAGTTGTAGCCCTGCCACGGCATGAACGCGACGACCACGTTCTGGCCCAGCGCCAGCTCACCCGTCTCGGTGGCCGGGCCGTCGGCGATGACGTCACCCTTCCGGACCTTGTCGCCCTTGCTGATGATGGGCTTCTGGTTGAGGCAGGTGTTCTGGTTGGAGCGCTGGTACTTGAGCAGGTTGTAGATGTCGACCTCGCTCGAGACGTCGCTGAGCGAAGCGGGCACGTCCGCCTTCACCACGATGCGGCCGGCGTCCACGCTCTCCACCGTGCCGTCGCGCTTGGCCACGCACGTCACGCCGGAGTCGCGCGCGACGATGGCCTCGATGCCCGTACCCACCAGCGGAGCGCTGGTGCGCAGCAGGGGCACCGCCTGGCGCTGCATGTTGGAGCCCATGAGGGCGCGGTTGGCGTCGTCGTTCTCCAGGAACGGGATGAGCGACGCGGCCACCGACACCAGCTGGTTCGGAGACACGTCCATCAGGTCCACGTCCTCGGCGCGAGCCTGGACGAACTCACCGCCGCGGCGGCTGGACACGAGCGCGTTGACGAACTTGCCCTTCTTGTCCGTCTCGGCGTTCGCCTGACCGATGGTGTGCTTCTCCTCCTCAAGCGCCGAGTAGAAGGCCACGTCCGTCGTCACGATGCCCGCTTCGACCTTCCGGTACGGGGTCTCGACGAAGCCGAACTCGTTGACGCGCGCATAGGTCGACAGCGACGCGATGAGGCCGATGTTCGGACCTTCCGGCGTCTCGATGGGGCAGATGCGGCCGTAGTGCGTCGGGTGCACGTCGCGCACCTCGAAGCCGGCGCGCTCGCGGGTGAGACCGCCGGGCCCGAGCGCGGACAGACGACGCTTGTGCGTCACCTCGGACAGGGGGTTCGTCTGGTCCATGAACTGCGACAGCTGGCTGGACCCGAAGAACTCCTTGATGACCGCCGTGACGGGCTTGGCGTTGATGAGATCGTGCGGCATGAGCGTCTCGATCTCCTGGAGGCTCATGCGCTCCTTGATCGCCCGCTCCATGCGAACCAGACCGATGCGGTACTGGTTCTCCAGCAGCTCACCCACCGCGCGCACCCGGCGGTTGCCGAGGTGGTCGATGTCGTCGATGGTGCCCTTGCCGTTCTTCAGATCGATCAGGTAGCGGATCACCTCGAGGATGTCCCGCTTGGTGAGGATCTGCCCGTCGAGAGGCTCCTCGAGGCCGAACTTGAAGTTCAACTTGAGGCGACCGACCTTGGACAGGTCGTAGCGCTCGGGGTTGAAGAACAGGTTGGTGAACAGGTTGATCGCCGTCTCCGGCGTCGGGGGATCGCCAGGACGCAGGCGGCGGTAGATCTCCATGATGGACTGCTCGGGCGTCTCGAGCTTGTCCAGCATCAACGTCTCACGCAGGTACGGACCCACGTTGAGGTTGTCGATGAAGAGGACCTTGAACTCCTTGATGTTGCGCTTCAGGAGCTCGTCGACCTTGTCCTGCGAGACTTCCTCGTTGCACTCGAGGATGACCTCACCGGTGTTCTCGTCCACCACGTCGTAGGCGGACACCTTCGTGAAGAGCTCATCCGCGTCGATGGGGAGCGTCTTCATCTTCGCCGCTTCGAGCTTCTTGATGGCGGCGCGGGTGAACTTGCGGTTCTTCTTGACGATGAGCTCGCCCGTCTTCGTCTTGATGTCGCGGGTGGCTCGCTGGCCCGGGAGCAGCTCCAGCTCGACGCTCTTCTCGAAGTCCGTCGCGCTCTGGAGGTAGATGGTCTCCGTGGCGTAGTAGTAGTTGAGGATCTCCTCGGTGGAGCCCTTGAACTCCAGCGGGTTCTTCTTCGCGGTGTCGCTGACGGCGCCCAGGGCGCGGATGAGCACCGTCGCGGGCAGCTTGCGCCGGCGGTCGATGCGCACGTACAGCAGGTCCTTGTGGTCGAACTCGAAGTCGATCCACGAACCGCGGTAGGGGATGATGCGGGCGTTGTAGAGCAGCTTGCCAGACGAGTGGCTCTTGCCCTTGTCGTGGTCGAAGAAGGCACCCGGGCTGCGGTGCAGCTGGCTGACCACCACGCGCTCGGTTCCGTTGATGATGAAGGTGCCGTTCTGGGTCATCAGCGGGATTTCCCCGAAGTAGACCTCCTGCTCCTTCACGTCACGGATGGACTGGGCGCCAGTCTCCTCATCCTTGTCCCACACCACCAGGCGGACCACGACCTTGATGGGGGCGGAATAGGTCATCCCGCGCTGGTGGCACTCGTCGACGTCGTACTTCGGCTTCTCCAGGTGGTAGCTGACAAACTCCAGGGACGACGTCTCGTTGAAGTCCCGAATCGGGAATACCGAGTTGAAGACACCCTGAAGTCCGACGTCCTCACGCTTCTCCGGGGCGATATCGGCCTGGAGGAACTTCTCGTAGGACTGCTTCTGGATGTTGATAAGATTGGGAATGTCGATGATCTTCGCGATCTTGGCGAAGGTCTTCCGCACGCGGAAATTGTTCTGGATCTGCGTCGGCATTCTGGCTCCGGGGACGGCTGCTCGGGCGGGGCAAACATCAATAACGCGCGGCGGCGCCGGGAAATTTGCAACTGTCAAATGGGCAAAGCCGGCAGCCCCCCTCACTGGGAGCGCCGGCCTGCTCATTCGGTCAGGAAGCTGCTTGGGAATTCCCGGAAACCAAGCAGCTCCTGTTCGACTTACTTGACGTCGACGGTGGCGCCAGCGGCAACGAGCTGGTCCTTGATCTTCTTGGCGTCGTCCTTGTTGACGCCTTCCTTGACCGTCTTGGGCGCGCCCTCGACCAGGTCCTTGGCCTCCTTCAGGCCCAGGCCGGTGATGGCGCGGATCTCCTTGATGACGTTGATCTTGTTGGCGCCGGCGTTCGCCAGCACCACCGTGAACTCCGTCTTCTCCTCAACAGGAGCGGCGGCGGCCGCCGCGGGACCGGCGACAACGGCGGCGGCGGCGGCGGAGACGCCCCACTTCTCCTCGAGGGCCTTCACCAGGTTGGCGGCCTCGATGATGGTCAGGGAGGAAAGCGAATCAACGATTGCGTTCAGGTCAGCCATGGAACTGTGTCCTTCTTGGATTGACTAACGGCCTTACTCCCAAAGGGAGGAACGGCCGAAAAGGTGGGTGTAGAAAAACTTCTCGGACAGATGAGGAAAACTACCCCTGCGACTTGTCCGCGTGGGCCTGAATGACCCGCGCGAGCTGCGTACCCGGGGCGGCAATCGTCCGAACCAGCTTGGTGGCCGGCTGGGTGATCATCCCGAGCAACTGCGCTCGGAGTTCGTTGAGACCCGGCAGCTTCGCCAGCTGCTTGACACCGGCGGCGTCGACCTTGCGGCCGTCGACCACGGCGCTGCGGATCTTGATCTTGTCCTCGAGGTCCTTCGTGAACTCGGTCAGGATCTTCGCCGGGGCCACCACATCGCCGTAGCTGATGCACAGCGCCACGGGACCCGTGAAGTCATCAGCGATGACAGCCACGTCCGTGCCCTGCGCCGCACGACGCGCCAGCGTGTTCTTGATGACCTTGTACTCGACGTTGCCCTCACGGAACTTCCGGCGCAGCTTCGTCACCGTCTCCACATCCACCTTGGAGAACTCGGCAACGACGGCCGACTTGGTCCGCGAGAACTTCTCGTGGAGTTCCTTGATCATCTCCTCCTTCTCGCTCTTCAGCACTTTGACTCACCTCCTTACTGGCCCGTCTTCCGACGGGCGTGATGCCTGGGCCAAAGTGGCAGAGCGAGAGGAGTCTCCGAGAGACACCACAACGCACCTCCAGTCTCGGCAGGGCTGGCCTTTCGGCCGTTTGAACCCGACAGGGGAAGCCATGCCCCGACCGGTTGTCCGGTTCCCAACGGGGCACTTCTCCTCTGACCGGGTCCCTGCTGTCATGAACCAGGTCGGAACACCCGTCTCACGACGTGGCGCTCCAATTGCAAAAGCCGGGGGCCTATACCCCCGGCTTCAGCAAAGATCCAGAACTTTCGAACCTGAGACGTCAGGCGAGCGGCGCCTCTGACACCCCCTGTGCGGGGATGGGAGCGCCGCCCTGCCTGCTGTCCGCCTAGCGGTGGCGGGCCAGAATCTCCTGGGTATCGATCTTGATGCCCGGGCCCATCGTCGTCGAGATGGCGATGCCCTTCAGGTACACGCCCTTGGCGGTGGCCGGCTTGAGCTTCATCACCAGGTCCACCAGCGCGTTGAAGTTGCCCTCGAGCTTGTCCACCGCGAAGGAGGCCTTGCCCATCTTCGCGTGGACGATGCCGGCCTTCTCCGCGCGGAAGTCGACCTTACCGCCCTTCGCGTCGCGGATGGCCTTGGCCACGTCCATGGTCACCGTGCCGACCTTCGGGTTCGGCATGAGGCCACGGGGACCGAGCACCTTACCGAGGCGACCGACGATACCCATCATGTCGGGCGTCGCGATGACGGTGTCGAAGTCGAGGAAACCCTCCTCGATGCGCTTCTGGAGATCCTCCGCGCCGACGATGTCCGCACCCGCGTTGCCAGCCTCGGTGGCGCGCTCGCCCTTCGCGAACACGGCCACGCGCACGGTGGCACCCGTGCCGTTGGGCAGAACCACGGCGCCACGGACCATCTGGTCCGCGTGCTTGGGGTCCACACCCAGGTTGATGGCGACATCGACCGTCTGGTCGTACTTCGACGCCCGCGCATCCACCGTCTTCTTCAGGAGCTGAAAGCCCTCGGCGATGCTGTAGCGCTTCTCGCGATCCACCAGCGTGGCGGCCGCGCGGAACTTCTTCCCATTCTGAGCCATGACAGAAATCCTCGTCCGTGAGTGGGGCGGCGGCTTAGCCGACGACTTCGATGCCCATGGAGCGCGCGGTGCCAGCAATGGTGTTCATGCAGGCCTCAAGCGACGCGGCGGTGGTGTCCTGAATCTTCTTCGTGGCGATCTCCTCGAGCTGCTTCCGGGTGATCTGCCCCACCTTCTCCTTGCCAGGCTTCTTCGCGCCCGAACCCTTCTTCTTGTCGGTGTGCAGGCCCGCCGCCTTCTTGATGAGGACGGCCGCCGGAGGCGTCTTGAGGATGAAGGTGAAGGAGCGGTCCTGATAGACGGTGATGATCACCGGGATGATCAGTCCCTCCTTGGCCTCCGCCTGCGTCTTCGCGTTGAACTGCTTGCAGAACTCCATGATGTTCACGCCCTGCTGACCGAGCGCGGGGCCGATCGGCGGAGCGGGGTTCGCCTTGCCGGCGGGAATCTGCAGCTTGACCTGACCTGTGACCTTCTTCATCGGCTGACTACTGCCTTTCGAGGGGGTGGTCCTGACGGGCCTCCAGACGGGGAGGCCCTCCCACCCATGGAACCGCGCCCCGAAGGGCGCGGAAGGTGTGCGAGGCGCGCTCTACCCGAGCCGCCCGCGAAAAACTAGCCGGTGGTCTTCTCCACCTGCATGAAGTCCAGCTCCACGGGAGTGGCGCGACCGAAGATGCTCACGAGCACCTTCACGCGACCCTTCTCCGCGTTGACCTCTTCCACCGTGCCGTTGAAGTTGGCGAAGGGCCCGTCAATGACGCGCACCGTGTCACCATCGTCGAACTGCACCTTGGGCTTGGGCTTGAGCGTGCCCTCGGAGATCTGCGACGTGAGCCGCGCGACCTCCTGGTCCGAGATGGGCAGGGGGTTCTGGTTCTGCACCGTCCCGGGGAAGCCGGTGATCTTCGGCGTGTTCTTCACCAGGTGGAGCGTCCGGTCGTTCAGCTCCATCTGCACGAAGATGTAGCCCGGGAAGAACTTGCGGCGAGACGTCTTCTTCTCGCCCTTCACCATCTCCACGACCTGCTCCATGGGGATGAGGATTTCACCGAACTGGTCCTGCAACCCCTCGAGCCGAACCTTCTCCTCCAGGCTCTTCTTCGCCTGGTTCTCGAAGTTCGAGTAGGTGTGGACCACGTACCATTTCATGGCCATTACAGCTTCCCCCACAGGGCCGGCAGCCACTCCACCATCAAGTTGTACGCGACGGTGTCGATGCAGAAGAGCAGCACCGCGGCGACAAGCGAGGCGACGACCACGGCCATGGTCGACGTCCGGGTCTCCGGCCAGGTAGGCCAGGAGACCTTCATCAACTCGGACGCGACCTCCATGGAGAGCGTGTGCGTCTTTGGATGGAAGAATCCGACCAGCGCAAGCCCCACGGCCACCAGGTAGCCCACGAGGGTGGACACCTTCCAATCCAACCCCTCGATGAGAACCGAGTCGGGCCATCCGAAGCTGGCCCACAACGCCCCAAAGAGGCGCTCCAGGAACAGCGCCAGGATGATGCCGGCGAGGAGGTAGAAGATGACCACGAGCCGCTTCGGATCCATCGCCGAGCGGTTAGCCTGCTGGCTGGCCTCTGATGCCGTCGCCATGGTGCCTCACGAGGTACTGCGAATGCGAAATTTTACGAACTGCGGAAACACAGGAACCCCCGGTACCTCCAGGTACCGGGGGCCCCGCTCCCACTGAGACTTGGCAGGCCAGGAGGGATTCGAACCCCCAACACGCGGATTTGGAGACCGCTGCTCTACCGTTGGAGCTACTGGCCTAGAAACTCTCAGGAACTACCGACCTAGACCTTACCTTCCTTGTGGTCCGTATGCTTGCGGCACTTCGAGCAGAACTTGCTCAATTCGAGCTTGTCCTGGCTCTTCCGCTTGTTCTTCGTGGTCGTGTAGTTCCGCTCCTTGCACACCGTGCACTCGAGCGAAATAATGGAACGATTGCCCTTCGGCATGACCTACCTCATCAGACACGAGAGGGGAAGGCTACCAGAAGGTGCCCTCCCCTCTAAATCCGGAAAGTGGAGCCAGGAGACCCTACGGCCTCCCAGGCGTATTACTCGATGACCTCGGCCACGACGCCGGCGCCCACCGTGCGGCCACCCTCGCGAACAGCGAAGCGCAGCTCCTTGTCCATCGCCACCGGGGTGATGAGCTCCACCTCGATTGCGATGTTGTCGCCCGGCATCACCATTTCCACGTTCTCAGGCAGCTTCACCGTTCCCGTCACGTCCGTCGTGCGGAAGTAGAACTGGGGACGGTATCCCTTGAAGAACGGGGTGTGGCGACCACCCTCTTCCTTCGACAGCACGTAGATCTGCGCCTTGAACTTGGTGTGCGGCTTGATGCTGCCCGGCTTGGCCAGCACCTGCCCGCGCTCCATGTCCTCGCGCTTCAGACCACGCACCAGCGCGCCGATGTTGTCTCCCGCCCGGCCCTCGTCCAGCAGCTTGCGGAACATCTCCACGCCCGTGACGACGGTCTTCTGCGTGTCGCGCAGACCGACGACTTCGACTTCCTCGCCGACCTTGATGATGCCGCGCTCGACGCGACCCGTCGCCACCGTTCCACGGCCGGCGATGGAGAACACGTCTTCCACCGGCATCAGGAAGGGCTTGTCCGTCGCGCGCTGCGGCGTCGGGATGTAGCTGTCCACCGCCTCCATCAGCTTCAGGATGGCGCCCTCGCCGACGTCGCTCGTGTCACCCTCGAGCGCCTTCATGGCGGAGCCAGGGACGATGGGAATCGAGTCGCCCGGGAAGTCGTACTTCTTCAGCAGGTCGCGAACTTCCATCTCCACGAGCTCGCGCAGCTCGGGGTCGTCCAGCAGGTCGACCTTGTTCAGGAAGACCACGATGTACGGAACACCGACCTGGCGCGCCAGCAGGATGTGCTCACGCGTCTGGGGCATCGGGCCGTCCGCGGCCGAGACCACCAGGATGGCGCCGTCCATCTGCGCCGCGCCCGTGATCATGTTCTTCACGTAGTCGGCGTGACCCGGGCAATCCACGTGCGCGTAGTGCCGGTTCTTCGTCTGGTACTCCACGTGCGCCGTGGAGATGGTGATGCCGCGCTCACGCTCTTCCGGCGCCTTGTCGATCTGGTCGTACGCCAGGAACGTGGCGCCGCCGGTCTTCGCCAGCACCTTCGTGATGGCCGCCGTCAGCGACGTCTTGCCGTGGTCCACGTGTCCGATCGTGCCGATGTTCACGTGGGGCTTGTTACGCTCGAACTTCTCCTTGGCCATGACACTCCTCTAAAAAATGGAGCCCTGAACCAGGATTGAACTGGTGACCTCATCCTTACCAAGGATGCGCTCTGCCAACTGAGCTATCAGGGCTTGGCGATGCTATGAACTACAACGTTTGGAGCGGGAAATGGGATTCGAACCCACGACATTCAGCTTGGAAGGCTGACGCTCTACCAACTGAGCTATTCCCGCGTTGCCGAGTGGAGGGAGATGGATTCGAACCATCGAAGGCGTAGAGCCGGCAGATTTACAGTCTGCTCCCTTTGGCCGCTTGGGTATCCCTCCGCACTTTTACTTCAGACTGCGTACTGCACCCCATACTGCTCGTCTCGGGCCCTCATCCGCGGCCCCCGTCCTGCTTGGCCGGCGGCGGGACTTGAACCCGCGACCTACTGATTACAAATCAGTTGCTCTACCGACTGAGCTACACCGGCACTCATCCGGCTCCTGCCCACCGCCCTACCCCACCTCCACCGAACCCGTCAACAACCCGGCTCCGATGTGCGAGGCGCGCCCTTTTAGAAGTCCCCATCATCCAAGTCAAGGGGATTGATCCCAGATGATGGCCGACTAACGGGAGGCGCTCCCCCGCTGCCGGGCGACCTCGTATAGCAGAATGCCGGCAGAAACGGACGCATTGAGTGAACCGACCTGACCCGCCATCGGAATCCGCAGGCGATGGTCGCAGTGCTTGAGCACTCCCTCCCTCACCCCTGCCCCCTCGGCCCCCACCACCAGGGCCAGGGGCCCGTCCAGTCGGGCGCTCCACATGGGCTCGGTCGCGTCCACGTCCGCCGCGGCCACCCAGAGCCCTGCTTCCTTCAGCTCCTCCAGGGCGCGGGAGATGTTCACCACCCGGGCGATGAGGCAGTGCTCCACCGCGCCTGCTGACGCCTTGGCCACCGTGCCCGTCACCTGTACGGCGCGGTCCTTGGCGATGACGACCCCATGCGCTCCCAGCGCGTGGGCCGAGCGGATGATGGCGCCCAGGTTGTGCGGGTCCTGGATACCGTCGAGCACCACGACGAGGGGAGGCCGCTTGCTGGCCTTGGCCGCGTCGATGATGTCCTCCAGAGCCGAGTACGTGAAGCCTCGAAGCTCGAGCACCACGCCCTGGTGGACCCCGCCGTCGGCCATGGCGGCAAGGCGCTCGCGCGAAACCTTCTCCACCCGGACACCCGCGTCCCGGGCGCGGCTGAGCAGCTCACCCGCGGCCTTGGCGGCCAGTTGCCCCTCCACGATGAACAGCCGCTCCACTTCGTCCGGTCGGGCCCTCAGGGCCTCGAGGACCGGATTGACGCCATAGACGTGACGCGCCGGGGAGTCCCCGCCCTCACGCTCGCCTCGACCACCCTTGGGGGGACGCTCACGCATGGGAACTAGAGGACCTCGACGGGAACGGAGAGGGTCTTCTGCTGGCGCGCGCAGATCTTCTCCGTGCAGATGAAGAAGACGAGCTTCGCGTCCACCGAGCCCTTGCCCGCGGCCGTGGCGGAGAAGGGAATCTCGAAGCGAGGGTCCGCGAACTCCTGGCCCGCGGCCTTCTTCGCGACCGAGTCCTCTCGTCCCAGCTTCTCCTTCGCGACGGAGACCTGCGTGCCCTTCACCTCGAGCTTCAGCGGGGCTTCCTCGGAGACATGGGCGCCGGGCTTCGTCTTGACCGAGACCACGAAGACGCCCTTTTCCCCCGTCTTGACCTGGCTGGAGGAGCCGTCCGTGGACACGTCATAGAGGCTGGCGGGGTCCACTTCGTCGGCGGACGCCGGGGCCGTCCAGACACAGGCCACCAGCAACGCGGCAACGGAGGTGAAGCTTCGGATGTGCGACATGGCGGGTCTCCTGAAAACGGGTGCTGCCTATCATGCCTGCGACGTGGGGCGCCGGCATTCTCTTCACGTGCCCCCTGCTCCGCTCGTGGGCGTACGACTCGTGCGCTTCCTGCGCGGTGCCGGAGATGTTGGCAGCCCCGGCGAGGGAAGACTTCGAGGTGGCAGGAGGTCTGGCACGGACACGGGGTCCGCGCCCGCGACCAGTTCCTCGGCGCGGATGATGATGGGCGTCGCCAGGTCCATGCCCGTGACAGCCTCCATCTCAGGCAAGGCGGGCGAGCTGTTCACCTCGAAGACCTTCGATTGGCCCTGGACGTCCAGCAGGTCCACCGCAGCCACCTCCAGCCCCACCAGCCGTGTGGCCTTCTCCGCCGTGGCACGCTGCCCAGGCGACAGCTCCATCGCTTCCAGTCGAGCTCCCTTGATGAGCGTGTGAGCGAACCGACCCGGACGCGCGCGGCGGCGCACCGCGGCCACCGCCTTGCCACCCACGACGAGCACACGCACGTCCTGGCTCGTGCTCTTCACGTACTCCTGCATCACCAGGTTGTGGCCGAGGCCAAGCACCGCCTCGAGCGCGGCCTCCAGCGACTGGAGGCTCTCGCACACCATCACCCCGTGATTCTCCTGCCCCTGGAGCAGCTTCACGAGCACGGGCACCCCACCCACCAGCCCCACCATCTCCTTCAAGTGGGCTGCGTCCCGCGCCATCACCGTGGCGGGAATGTCGATGCCATGCGCGGACAGCAACTGCAGTGAGCGCATCTTGCTGCGCGACTGCGCGATGGCCTGGGCGTGATTGACGAGCGGCACTCCGCCCAGTGCGAACTGATTCACCACCGCGAGCCCGTACGTGTTGATGGATTGGGCGATGCGCGGAAGGACCACGTCCGTGGGCGAGAGCTTCTTGCGGTCGTAGTAGAGCGTGGCGCTGCCCCCGTCCAGGTGCATCTGCACCCGGAGCGGGTTGAGCACGCGCATCTTGTGCCCCCGCGCGCGGCCCGCCTCGACAAGACGCCGAGTGGAGGGAATGGAAGCGGACCGCGAGAGGAGGGTGACTTTCATGGGCAGGGGACGGCAACCGGGCCGGAGGCGAGGGGACCTATAATCCCCGCACCGTCCCGGGTAAAGCCGCCCCCGGCCGCCTGCCTAGCGCTGACGGATGGCGCGAACCTCGACTTTGATGGGCGCTTCCGGTCGGGAGTTCTCGATGCGCTCGCACGCCGCGCCGTTGAAGAGAACGCCGTCCGACGTCAGCGACCAGGTTCCGTCACCCGCCAGGGTGCGCTCACCCTCGATGTAGACGACGATGAGCTTCGGGTCCGAAGGACGCTCAGGACCATCCAGGGGAATCAGGCAAGGCTCCGGGTTGATGACATCGTTGCTGATCTCCTCCAGCGCGGCGGCCAACTCCTCCTGATTGCCCGCCTGGTAGAAGGACCGGCCGCACAGACCCGTCGCCGCGATGCACGTGTCGTTGGGACCGCAGGCCGCCGGGTTCTTGTTACAGGTGCGGGCGAAACCACCCGCCGCCGCCATCGCCTGGAGCACCGCCGGACCATCCCCCGACGCCGTCTCGGCCCCGAAGCCGATGACGATGGTCGTGACCTTCTTGTCGCTCAGCGCCTGCACCGCCCGCACGGAGGCATTGGTGTCGAGGCAGCCACGCTTCTCGAAGGCGGTGGAGATCTGCGAACCGCAGAGATTGCCAGCGATGGTGCACTTGCACAGTTCCGGTTGATCTCGGCCGGAGTACTCATTCTCCGGGTTGCAGTTGGGCAGACCATCCGTCAGCAGGATGACGAAGTTCTTGCGGTCCTTGTCCTGCAATCCAGGCATGGACCCGATGAAGTTCAGGCTTCCGCTCGTCGGTGTTCCACCCACCGGCTGCCCGGTGCCGTGGTTCGGAATGCCCTGGATCAAATCGTTGATGGAGTTGGCGTGGGCCAGCAGCGACGCGTCGTCGTCGGCGACCGGCAGGTCCTTGCGGACCGACGTCGCGGTGGGACCAGTGCAGGCCTCGATGCTCGAGCCCGTCGAGGCCTCGGGATAGGTCGTGAGCGCGAAGCGCACGTAGGGACCACTGTTCGCGAGGAACCGAGGCACGGCGGCCTGCAGCTCCGTCCACCGAGTGGGGCACGTGGCCGTGGGGCACGCGTTCTCATTGCCACACAGCACCGTCAAGCCGTCCTTGTCCTGCACCTGGCAGGACGGCCGCGACGTGTCCACCGGGAGCGTCATCGAGCCGGAGATGTCCACCAGCATCATGATGTTGGGCTTGCTCGCCAGGGCGGAGATGGTCTCCTCGACCGTCGTCTGTGCGATGGCGAGCGGCTCCACCGGCTCGAAGTCGTAGGACTGACAACCCGCGACGACGACACCCGAGAGGGCGCCGAGGACGAGAGCGCTCAGGAGGGGCAACTTGGCGCGCATAGGTAATGAATTCCTTCTGCTTCTCATGGGGGGACGCGGAGCTCCGCGCGGCCGGGCTCTTCAGGGGACGGCTTGGGTGAAGAGTATCGCGTGACTCCCCTCGGAGGCTACAGCCTCAAATGGACGGCTGCATCCGGTTCAACTGATACTGCGAGGTTACAGCAGGAACCGATGGGTTCCCCTCGACAGGCACACACCTGGTGTGGCGTGGACGACATTGGCGCCTGCCTGATCCCTCTTCACTACGGCTCACCTAGAGCGTCAGCGTGCGCGCCCCCTGCGTCAGCCGCCATAGGGAGGCCAGCCCCATCACCTCGTCCAGGGGGCCCTGAAGCGCCTCGGGCTCGAAGCCACACAGGCGCACCGTCGTGTCGCAGGCGATCAACTTCGCGCCCAAGGCTCTCGCCTCCTCCATCATCTTGCTGGGAGCCGGTACGCCCAGGGTCTCGCCTCGGGCGTGCTCCTCTCGCTCCCGCTCACCCTCGGGCTGACCGAAGGTTCCGCCCACCCAGGAGCGGAGCGCGTCGAAGGCGAAGACGAAGTAGACCTCGTCACCCATGGCCACGGCGGTGATGCCCATGGAACTCGCCTGGAACGCCGGCTCATACGTGGCGTGCTGCAGAAAGAAGAAGACGCGTCCAGCCATCAACGCAGCACCATAACGGGGTTCGAGTCCGAGCGGGCAACCGGCATATAACCGGGGACGATCCCCTGCTCGAGGCGCCCCCATGCCAACACCGACCTCGCCGCCACCTTCTCGCACCATCGCGCTCCTCCCCTCTCGCGGACGCCGGTGGTGGCACCTCCTGCTCGGAGCGGGGCTGATCGCGAGCTCCGGGGGCACCGCGCTCGCGTACTCACACGCCTCGGGAGAAGCCTCGCCGGCCGTGCCCACCGCACCCGCCCCAACTCCGGTCCCGTCAGCTGATTTGCGGGAGCAGGTGCTGATGTTGCTCGACCCCTCCCAGGGACCTCTTCGAGAGGAGCAGTGGCGTCAGCTTGGGCCCCAGGCCGTGCCAGTCCTTCGCTCGCTCGTGGTGGACCCGGCGGTTCCCTCGACTCGACGCGCTCGTGCCATGGCATCGCTCGCCCTCATCGACCCGCCTCAGGGCGCCCCTTCCATCCAGGAAGTGCTGGAGGATCCCCGTGCTCCCGTGGACGTGCGCGCCAGCGCCGCGGGTGCCCTGGCACGCTGCCTGGGGACCGCGGCCATTCGCCCTCTCGCGGCTCGACTCATGGACCGTGAGGACCCCGTTCGGGAGGCCGTGGCCCTGGCGCTCGGGCGGCTGGGTGGACAGCAGGCCCGTCAGGCTCTCGAGGAGCGACTCCCTATCGAGGAACGCCCTCTCGTGCGCGAAGCCCTCCAGCGAGGTCTCAGCCTCGCGGAGCCCTGAGCGCCCGTGACGTGACTTCCGGACTCGCGTCGGCCCGAGGCTTCCGTTAGATGGGGGCCATGCGCCCCACGGTCCTCCTGTTCGATATCGATGGCACCCTCGTCACCACCGGTGGAGCGGGACGCCGTGCCATGGACCGAGCCTTCGAGCAGCTTCATGGTCGCCGCGATGCCTGCGACTCCTTCCACATGTCCGGCATGACGGACCGAGCCATCGTCCGCACCGCTCTGCGCATCATCGGCGTCGAGGACACCGAGGCCGCCATCGATGCCGGCATCGCCGCCTACCTCGCGCACCTCGCGGATGAAATCCAGAAGGTCGAAGCCCCTCGCTACCGTGTGTTCCCCGGCATGCGAGAGGCTGTACTCGAGGCGCGAAGCCGCCCCGGATTCGCCGTGGGACTCGGCACCGGCAACGTCCGCGACGGCGCGCGCCTGAAGCTGGAGCGCGTGGCCATCCATGACCAGTTCGCCTTCGGCGGCTTCGGCTGCGACCACGAGAACCGCGTGGAGCTGATCCGTCGAGGTGCCGAGGCGGGCGCGGCGACGCTCGGTGTCCCGCGCGAGCAGTGCCGGGTGGTCGTCATCGGAGATACGCCCAAGGACGTCGACGCGGCCATCGGCATCGGCGCCGAGTGCATCGGCGTGGGCACCGGGACCTTCACCGCCGAGGCCCTTCTCCAGGCCGGCGCACATGCCGCCTTCCCTGACTTCTCGCACCGAGCGGCCCTTCCGACGCTGCTCGGCGGAAGCTGACGCCTCCCACCCGCGCTCGGAGCCGAGCCCGGCCTGTGGTATCTCCCGCCGCCCTTCCGAGGAGCCCGTCGCATGTCATCCACGCTCGAGTCCTATGAGCTCATCCGCTTCGCCGAGGCCTTCGAAGGTCGGATCGCGACTGCGGGCGAGATGCTCGCTGGCCGCCCCGGCCTGGAAGCCGAGAAGAGCTGGCTGACCACCGCCTTCGAGTTGGTGCGCACCACTCGCGCACCCGCCGCTGGCGTGGTCGACCGCGTCAAGGACCTGCCCGAGCTGGATGAAGCTCGCGAGGAATACGCCTTCCATCAACAGGGCCTGTGGGTCGATGCCCTGGAGAAACTGCACGCGGGCATCACCTTCACCGCCAGCAGCCGCGCTCCCGTCATCGAAGCGCTCTTCCCCCACCTCAAGTTCGCCCAGCTCCGACGCGCGCCTCGCGAAGTCATCTTCGAGTACGCCACGTCCTACGAGCGGCGCACCCGCAGCTCCTACGTCTCCCGCATCTTCGCTCGCGAGGACTTCGCGCTCGTCCGTCCCGTGATGGACCAGGTCGCCGCCGCGCATGCCGCGTGGCGCGCCAGTCATGAGCCCGCGCCCCTCTCGCTCGAACAGGAGGCCGTGCTCCGCGAGGAGTTGGTGAACCTGGGGCGCAAGCTCGAAGTGGCGCTGCGACAGGCGCGCCTGCTCTCCGAGGCCGCGCTCGTCCCCGTGCCCAGTGTCCATGAAGCCGCCGCGCTCGGCCTCAAGCCCAAGCGTAAAGCGGGTCGCGGACTGGCTCCCTCCGACGATGGTTTGGGGGCACTGGACCTCGAGCCTTCGGACTCCATGGAGCCCACCGAGGCCGAACTCGCGGAGGTCGCTGCCCTGGATTCGTCGTCCGACGACGCGGAGCCTTCCGCCCTACGGCACAGGGCTGGGAGCAACCCGGCGGCGACCGAACCGCTCGATACGGATGAGCCCGTGGACGTCGACGTGCACTCGACTCGCGGCAAGAACGAGGCACAGTCTGCCCCCGCTCTCGAGGGTGTCGAGGACGCGTCCGTGTCCGAGGACCTGGGGACGAGCGAGCCGGCGCCTTCCGCTGTCGAGAGCCCTGCGTCCGAAGGCGGACCGGTCCAAGTCGGAGCTCGTGGCCGCAAGCGCGATGCGAACGCCTTCGCGCCCGTCGTCGAGTCCGGGTCTGACGCAACGGGCGTCCCCGCTCCGTCGGGCCGGGATTCGCCTCTCGAACTCGATGGCGGCCACGCCCCCATGGATGAGCCCGTGGACACGACGGAGGAGCCGCGTGCCTCGGGCCCTCGTGGACGCAAGCGTGACGCCGAAGGTGCCCCCACGTCAGTCGCTGAGGGCGCGGACATCGCAGGGACTTCACGTCCCGCCACGGGTCGCGGGCGCAAGCGCGGCACGGAACCGGGTTCGACGTCTGCCGACGCAGCCAGTGCGCCCGAAGGTGTGCGCGGACAGGTGACTCGTGGCCGTGCGCGTGATTCGAGTCCGCTCCCCACCCCTGGTGGTGACACTGCTGACGTATCGGCGGACTCGCGTGCCCAAAGTTCCCGCGGACGTGCTCGCGATTCGAGCGCACCCTCGGCATCCACCGATACCGCGACCCCGGAAGGCTCGCGTGCCCAGGCTCCCGCCGTGCGCAAGAAGAAGGGCGTGACGTCGACCCCTGGCGCGGCAGGCACCGAGACCCCCTGAGCGAGCCTCGGCTCGCGCGTTCAAGGAACCCGGACATGGCGGACGCCGCCCTTCCCATCGACCCGCTCCTTCCGGAAATCGTCTCCACCTTGCGCGGTGCGCGCTCGCTCGTGCTCGAGGCTCCTCCCGGCGCCGGAAAGACGACGCGCGTGCCTCGCGCACTGCTGGAAGCCGGGCTCGGCGGGGGCAAGGAGATCGTCGTCCTCCAGCCGCGACGCCTCCCCACTCGACTCGCCGCCCAGCGCGTGTCCGAGGAAATCGGAGAGCGCGTGGGCGACACCGTCGGCTATCAGGTCCGCTTCGAGGACGTGCGCAGCGCCAAGACCCGCCTGTCCTTCGTCACCGAGGGCGTACTCGGACGCCGCCTCCTGTCCGACCCGACCCTTCGCGACGTGGGCATCGTCGTGCTCGACGAGTTCCACGAGCGACACCTGTCCGCCGACATCTCTCTCGCGCTGCTGCGCCGCCTGCAAGAGACTCGTCGCCCCGACCTCAAGCTCGTCGTCATGTCCGCGACCCTGGAGGCCGAACCCGTCCGGGCATACCTTGGAGGTTGCCCCTCCCTGCGCTCCCAGGGCCGACGCTTCGACGTCAGCGTGGAGTATCTCCCCGCTCCGGACGACCGGCACCTGGACCTGCAGGTCCTCTCCGCAATCAAACGCCTGTTCACCCACGGCGTGGATGGCGACGTGCTCGTCTTCCTTCCCGGCGCCGGAGAGATTCGCCGCACCCGCGACGCCTGTGCGGAGTTCGCCGAGCGCCATGACGCCAACGTCCTCCCGCTCCACGGAGACCTGTCCCCCGCGGAACAGGACCGCGCCGTGCGCAGGAGCTCGCGCCGGAAGATCATCCTCTCCACCAACGTGGCGGAGACCTCCGTCACCATCGACGGTGTCGCCGTGGTCATCGACACCGGCCTCGCACGTGTCGCCAGCCATTCGCCGTGGTCCGGGCTGCCCACCCTCAAGCTGTCCAAGGTGAGCCGTGCCTCCGCCATCCAGCGCGCCGGACGCGCCGGACGCACCCGTGCCGGCCACTGCATCCGCCTCTACACGCAGCACGACTTCGATGGCCGTCCGGAACAGGAGGCCCCTGAAATCCGCCGCATGGACCTGGCGGAGACCGTGCTCTCGCTGCGCGCCTCCGGCGTCGTCGACCTCGGTGCCTTCCCTTTCTTCGAGCCACCTCCCGCGGCGTCACTCGACGCGGCCGAGACGCTGCTTCGCCGTCTGGGTGCCGTCGACCCGAAGGGCATCGTCACGGACGTCGGACAGCGCCTGCTGCGCTTCCCCGTCCACCCCCGCCAGGGCCGGGTCATCGTCGAAGGTGAGCGCCGGGGAGTCGGCGCCGAAGCAGCCACGCTCGCCGCGCTCATGGGCGAGCGGGACATCCGTCGAGAGGCCCGCGCCAATCTGGGCGGAGGAGGCCGCGCCGCCGCCGTCGTCAGTGGACCCTCGGACCTGCTCGAATTGCTGGAGCGCTTCCGCGAGGCCGAACGCGCGGGCTTCGCGTCCGGTCGACTGCACTCGCTCTCCCTCGAACAGGGCGCGGTGCAGTCCGTGGACCGCGTCCAGAAGCAGCTCCGACGCACGGTGCGCAGCCAGGGCGAGAAACCCCACCGCGCGGAGGACATCGAGCAGGCCCTCATGCTCAGCGTCCTCGCCGGCTATCCGGACCGCGTCGCGCGCAGACGCAGGCCTCGCTCTCCCGAGCTGCTGCTCTTCGGCGGCGGCACCGCGTCCCTCTCCGAGCTGAGCGTCGTGCAGGACGCGGACTTGATGGTGGCCGTGGACGCCGAGGAGCGCCCTGGCAAAGGCGCCGTGGTGCGACTGGCCAGCTCCGTCGAACCCGAGTGGCTGCTGGACCTCTACCCCGAGACACTCGAAGAGGTGGACACACTCCAGTGGAACGCCGAGGCACGACGCGTGGAACGCCTCACGCGCCTCTCCTACGGCAACCTCATGCTCGAGGAGACCCGCGCCCCCGCACCCGCCTCGGAACAGACCGCGCGGGTGCTCGTCGAAGCGGCGCTCGCGGCGGGCCCCGGACGGTTCGCGGACCCCGAGGCCCTGCAACAGTGGCGCACGCGCGTGGCCCTGCTCACGCAGGCCTTCCCCGAGGCGAAGTTCCCCACCGTGGATGACGCCTTCCTGCGCGATGCGCTCGCATCCCTGTGCTCGGACGCGCGCAGCTTCAAGGACCTGGAAGGCGTGTCGCTCCTCGACGCGCTCTACGCGCGACTCACCTCCGAGCAACAACGCCTGCTCGCCACCCACGCCCCCGAGCGCGTCACGCTGCCCGGAGGCCGCGGCGTCAAGGTGAACTACGAGCCGGGCAAACCACCCTGGGTGGAGTCACGCCTGCAGGATTTCTTCGGGATGGCCCAGGGCCCCAGCGTGTGCGCCGGCCGCGTGTCGCTCGTGCTCCACCTGCTCGCGCCCAACATGCGCGCCGTGCAAGTGACGACCGACCTGGCGGGTTTCTGGGAGCGGCACTACCCGGCGCTCCGCAAGGAGCTGGGACGCAAGTACCCGCGTCACTCGTGGCCCGAGGACCCGAGGCACGCGCAACCGCCCGCGCCCCGCCCTCCGCGCCGCTGACTAGAAACGCTTGCGCATCTCCAGGTGGTCGATGCCGCCTTCGAGGAAGACGGTGCCCATCTCGGTGTAGCCGTGCTTCTTGTAGAACTCGAGGGCGTAGAGCTGCGCGTGCAGCATGATGCCCTTGACGCCTCGTCGCCGGGCTTCCTCCTCCAGCGACGTCAACAGCAGCGAGCCCACGCGTGCCTTGCGATGCGCCTGGAGCACCGCCATGCGCCCTACCTGGCCCCACAGGCCCTGCTCACCCACGGGAGGCTGAGGCAACATCACCAGCCGCCCCGTGCCGATGGCGTGGCCTCCCTGGTTGGCGATGATGTGGTAGGCGTGCGCGTCTTCTGCATCCCGCTCGATGCCCTCGGGGACGTGCTGCTCCTCGATGAACACCACCTCGCGGATGGCGAGCGCCTGCATGAGCTCCGCCTCACTCTTGATCTGAGTGATGGAGACGGGCGCGGAAGTATCCGTGGGACTGGCCATGTCGCGGGCAAGGTACACAAAAGGACGCGAGGTCAACAGGCGGAAAAGCACCCGGACATGTCAAGGTCCCAACCGTCCATGAACCCCCGCCCCGTCGCCAGCCGTCTGCCGCTGGCGGGCTTCTACTTCTTGTACTTCGCCACCGTGGGCATCGTCCTTCCGTTCCTGCCCGCCTGGTTCAAGTCCCTTTCCCTCTCCGCGACGCAGGTGGGGCTCCTGCTGTGTCTCAGCCCGTGCATCTCGCTGCTCGTCCCCTCGTTGTGGGGGCACCTCGCCGACCGCACCGGCCGTACGTCCCGCGTCCTCACCGTGCTGGCGCTCGGCGCGACGCTCGCCTTCGGACTGGTGGCCAGCGCTCGCACCTTCGAGACACTCGTCCCCGCCATGGCGCTGTACGCCTGCTTCGCCTCCGCGTTCACGCCGCTCGTGGACAGCCTCGCCCTGCACCACGTCGCGCGCACCGGTGACAGCTTCGCGCACGTGCGGCTCTTCGGCTCCGTGGGCTTCATCGTGTCGTCCGTTCTCTTCGGACTGCTCGCCACGGATGTGGACCGGACCGTGGTCCTCGTTCCACTCGCGCTGCTGGCCATGCTCGTCCCCTGGAGCCTCGCCCTGCGCGACACCGCGGCTCCGAGCCGGGGGCTGAGCCCCTTCGCGGGACTGAAGCTGCTGCGTCACCGCGACGTGCGCTGGCTGCTCGCCGCCACCAGCCTGCACTGGATGGCGTGCGCGCCCTTTCACGGGACCTTCTCCATCCACGTCATGGCGCTGGGCTTGTCCCCCGCGGTGGTCGGAGTCGTGGCGGGCCTCGGTGTCCTCGCGGAAGTGGGAGTGATGGCGCTCTACCCTCGCGTGGCCGGCGGGCTGGCGCCGCGCCTCGTCCTCGCGGTCGCCTTCGCCGCGAGCGCGCTGCGCTGGGGCGGCATGGCCCTGGTGTCGTCTCCCACTGGCATGGTGCTGCTCGCGCCCCTGCACGGCCTGACGTTCGGCGCCTTCTACGTGGGCAGCGTGGCCTTCCTGTCGCGACGCGTGCCCCCGGAGCTGCGGGCCTCCGGACAAGCCCTGTTCGCCGCCTTCACGTTCGGCCTGGGCGGCCTGGTGGGCTACCTGTCCGCGGGGGCCGGCTACGACTGGCTGGGAGGACACCGACTCTTCGCCGTCGCCGGGGTGCTGGAGCTCGTCGCGGCCGGCCTGGTCCTGAGGGCCTCCATCCTGCCCGCGGAGCCTGCGTCGGGACCCCTCTCCGCGGGGGTCTCGGGGTGATAGGCTGGGGGCCTCATGCGTATCGCCCGACTGCTCGCACTCGCCCTGGGCCTGCTGGCCGGCCCCGCCACCGCTCAGCCGGAGTTCTTCTTCGGCACGGGTGAAGCCCCCACCTTCCGCGAGGAAGCCGTGGACAAGCGCTTCCTCCGCACGCGCCTGTTCCAGGCCCTGAACCAGGGCACAGCGGATGCCGCCTGCGCACAGGTGCTGGGCGCGTACCTGACGCTGCTCGGCGAGGTGGGCACCCAGTTCCACAAGCGCGACGAGAACTTCATGCTGGACCCCGCGCTGGTGCAGGCGCTGAGCACTCAGTTGGTGACGGACCGCTTCCCGGGCAACAGCTTCTTCGTGGCCATGGTGCGCCGGGTGCTCATCGACAAGCAGCTGCGCACCGACTGGCTCCAGACGGCCGAGTCACTCGTCCCCTTCTATCCCGCCATCGACATGGCGCGGATGCGCTTCCTCGCCGATGGCGTGAAGCCGGTGGACAGCTTCCTGCTCACCCTGCCCGTGTTGCGTGAGCGCTATGCGGAGGAAGTCAGCCGCGTCAACTCGGTGGCCGTCTCCACCGCCGAGGCCCTGTTCCGCGACAACTACCTGGACCACGACGTGGCCTTCAGCGGCATGGAGCTGGTGGACGTCAAGCTGGAGAAGCCCAAGAAGAAGAAGCTCAAGAAGGGCGAAGAGCCCGAGCCGGAGCGCATGGTGGCCCGCCTCGTCTGGGTGGAGCCCGAGCCTCCCGCGACGGCGACCTACGAGTTCCAGTTCGGCAAGCCGCGCAAGCGCGAGCGCGTGGACATCGTCGCCATCCTCCAGGACAAGCAGTACGTCGACCTCAACAAGCTGCTCAAGGGCAACCGCGTGCTCGTGCGGGGGCGCTTCTGGGAATACAAGAAGGGCCTGTCGTCCGTCGAACTGCGCGACGCCCTGCTCTTCCAGGAGCGGGACTGGGCACGCGTGGGAGCCCTCGTCGAGCCGATGGCGCTGGCCACCTGTCCCCTGGCCGTCAACGACCTGTCCGGCATCGCTCCTGTCCAACCCGGCGCATTCAACAGCAGACCGCGCTGAGCCCCCGTCCCTCGCGGGAGCCCCACCTCCGCGAGGTGGGATGGTGACGTCGGCCTTCGACACGTCGTTCCCTGGCGTCGCATCCCTGGCATGACGGCTGCTTCGTCCCTCGCGCCAACGCCAGCGAGGGATGACATGAAGGTCGACGCCGAGGCCCCAGCCGACAGCACTCCGACGAAGCAACGCCCCGACGCGGAGCGGTTCCAACGGGCACTCCAGGAAGCACCTCAGCGAAGCGCCGCGCTGCCCGCGTCCAGGCCGCCGGCCACGCTCGCTCCCGTCCGTGCGCCGGCCCCCACGCTTCGCGCCCCGCCCCGCGCGGAGGCACTCATCGCCGCGCGCGCCACGTCGCCCGTCCTCGCGACCACTCGGGGCGCACTGGCCAGTCCAGAGCGCCTCGCGGTGACACGCCAGGCGATGCATGCCGAGTCCTCCCGCCTGGGCAGCGTTCGCGGTGAAGCCCAGGCCTCAAACCAGGAGCGCACCGAGCACCGACTCACGGACCTCCTCGCCCGAGAGCTTTCGCGCGAGCCCCGGGTGCCCACGAGCCCCCCCCTCAAGACGGAGTCGGTGCTCGCGCCACCCGAGGCCCCTCGGCTCGCCGCTTCGCCAGAGAGCACGGGGACAGAAGGACGCATGCCAGCGACAGGCGCAGGCAGCGCGGCACGGAGCGAGGCGTCCCCCACCTCCCGCGTCGATTCAGCGCTGGAGCTCATCGAGCGCATCGAGGTCTTCGTGAAGTCACAGCGTCCCGCGCTGAGCATCAGCGTCCGGGGAACCCTCGACGCGACGGTGGAGGTGGAGCGGACGGGCCCTCGCGAAGTGGTGCTGCGCATCCAGGGACACCACGGGCCGGTGCCCACCCGGGATGTCGCTCGGCTGCGGGATGCCCTGGAGGCACGCGGGCTGAAGCTCCGCTCGCTGCGTGCTGGATGAGCGGGCCCGGAACGACAAAGGCCCTCTCGCCAGCGACGGGCGGGAGGGCCTCCACGAGACTCACGGGCGCGAACGGCGCCAGTGGCCTACTTGCCGGGCGCGGTCTCCAGCATCGCGCGCTTGCCGTCCTTCTCCTTGTACTCCTCGGCCTCGGCGAGCGGCGCCTTCTTCTCCGCGATGTTCGGCCACTTATTGTTGGAGAAGTCGGCGTTCAGCGCCTTGTACTCCGCCCACTTCGCGGGGAGCTCGGTCTCCGGGAAGATGGCCTTGGTGGGGCACACGGGCTCACAGGCGCCACAGTCGATGCACTCGTCCGGGTGGATGACCAGGAAGTTCGCACCCTCGTAGAAACAATTGACCGGGCAGACCTCGACACAGTCAGTGTACTTGCACTTGATGCAAGGGTCCGCGACGACGTAGGCCATGAAAGCTCTCCTCTAAATATCTTCAGCGCGTCCGTGGGCGCGCAGACTAATGGTTCGTTCCAGGGATGGCACCCTGAATTTGTGACACCTGTCCGACGCGTGTCGCTGTCAGCCGAGCAACCCCTGGGCCCGCAGCTGTTCGGCCACGAGGATGGACCCGCGCGCGGCCCCCATCTTGGTGTTGTGGGAGACGAGCACGTACTTGAAGCCGTTCTCCAGCACACCATCCTCGCGCACGCGGCCCACCGTGGTGGCCATGCCGCCATGCGTCTCCCGGTCCAGCCTCGGCTGAGGACGGAAGGGGTCGTCCATCACCTCAATCCAGCGAACAGGCGAGGAAGGCAGGTCCCGGGCCACCTCGGCGCCGCGCCACTCGCGCATCGCCTGGGTGACCTCCGCCACCGTGGCCTTGGAGCCGAGCGAGACGAAGACGGACTCGGTATGCCCCTCCATCACCGCCACGCGGGTGCAGGTGCAGGACACCCGAATGTCGTGGGGAGTGAGGGCCGCGCCACCCGCGTCCAGGGCACCGAGGATCTTCTTCGTCTCCACCTCGACCTTGTGCTCCTCCTTCGGGATGTAGGGGATGACGTTGTCGATGATGTCCATGCCGATGACACCCGGAGAACGTCCAGCGCCGGACATGGCCTGCAGGCTGGTCATCAGCACGGCCTTCACCCCGAAGCGCTCGACGAGCGGGGCCAGCGTGACGGCGAGGCCCGTCGTCGTGCAGTTGGGGCTGGGGACGATGAAGCCCTTCCAGCCCCTCTTGCGCTGCTGCTCGCGCACGAGCGGCGCGTGCGCGGCGTTGACGGGAGGGATGAGCAGCGGGACGTCGTCGTCGTAGCGGAAGGCGCTGGCGGCGGAGAAGACGGGGATGTCCCTGGCCAGCCGCGGCTCCAGCTCACGCGCAACGTCCGCCTCCACGGCGGAGAAGACGAGGTCGTAGTCCCTGGCCTGGAGCGCATCGCCGCTGATGACCTGCATGCGGGCCGTCTCGGGCGACAGCGGCTCCGAGACGAACCACGCCGTCATGCCGTTGGCCGTGCGCAGGGCGTCCCCATAGGATTTACCCGCCGAGCGAGGCGACGCGGCCAGGCCGGTCAGCTCGATGAACGGGTGATTCCTGAGGGCAGCGATGAACTGCTGCCCCGCGAGTCCGGTGGCGCCAACGAGGGCGGCACGAAGCTTGGCCATGGGGACGGTTCTCCAAAGGAGGAAGTCCGCCGCTCCATACACCCTTTGACGACGCACCGCATCCACCGAACCTCAGCGGGGCAGCGCCACCTGGGCACGGACATGGCGCTCGGTAGGGTAGCCCCCCCGAATCCAGCCCGAGAGGCCTCCGTCGAGACACACCGCCTCACGCCCATGCATGCGCAGCAGGCGGCAGACCCGGCGCACCTCGGACCCGTCGTGCGTGCCACCGCACAGGACGATGAGCTCGTCGTCGGGAAGCATGCGGTGGTCCCGGGCCACCTCCATGGGGGTCATCCTCAAGGCGCCGGGGATGTGCAGATCATGATGCTCCCATTCGGACGAAGCGCGACAGTCGATGACGAGGACCTCGTCATCTCCCAGGCGCAGATACAGCTCGGTACACAGGATGCTGGGCTCCACGAGGACCTCCGCGGGGGGCTCTCGGGGCTCAACCCGGGACCCCGCGGACCTCTTCCATCCCGCCTGGTCGCCTGCCCCTCCCCGGTCGCACCGGGGCCGGCGGGCCTACAGGCCGAGCTGCTTGGCGATGATCTCGTTCATCACCTCGCTGGCCCCGCCACCGATGGGACCCAGGCGGGCATCCCGCCAATGACGCTGGATGTCGTACTCCATCATGTAGCCCGCGCCCCCGTGGAGCTGGAGGCACTCGTCGGCGACGCGGCACGCGGTCTCCGTGGCGACCTTCTTCGCCATGGAGGTCTGCGCCACGGCCCACTCCCCCGCCGCGTGAAGGCGCAGGGCGTGGTAGGTCAGCTGACGGGCGCACTCGCGGGCGGTGAACAGGTCCGCGAGCTTGTGGCGCACCACCTGGAGCTGACTGAGCGACTGGCCAAAGGCGCGGCGCGACTTCACGTGCTCGACGACGCGCTCCAGCATGTCCTCCATGGCGCCCACGGCCCCCAGCGCGAGCGACAGGCGCTCCCACTGGAAGTTGCCCATGATCTGCGAGAAGCCCTGGTTCTCCACCCCCAGCAGGTTCTCCACGGGGATGCGGCAGTCCTCCAGGAACAGCTCGGCGGTGTCCGAGGCCCGCCACCCCAGCTTCTTCAGCTTGCGGCTCACCGTGAAGCCGGGCGTGTCCTTCTCCACCACCAGCATGGACAGCCCCTTGTGCCCCGCGGAGGTGTCCGTCTTCACCGCCATGACGACGAAGTCCGCGCGCACGCCGTTGGTGATGTACGTCTTGGAGCCGTTGACGACGTAGTGGGCGCCATCGCGCCGCGCCGTGGTGCGCAGGCCCGCCACGTCCGAGCCGGCATCCGGCTCGGTGATTCCCAGCGCGCCAATCTTCTCGCCCCGAATCGCCGGGGCCAGCCAGCGGCGCTTCTGCTCGTCCGTGCCGAACAGGTGGAGGGGGCCGGTGGCGATGGTGAACTGCGCCCCCAGGCCCGCGGACACTCCGCCCGAGCCACACCGCCCCAGTTCCTCCAGCAGCACCGCCTCGTAGAGGGGGCCGGCGTCCGTGCCGCCGTACTCGACGGGGTACTTCAACCCCAGGAAGCCCAGCTCACCGAAGCGCGCGAAGAGCTCCCGGGGGAACTCCTCCGCCTCCTCCCAACCCGCGACGTGGGGGAGGATCTCCTTCTCCACCACCGCCCTCACCGTGCGGCGAAAGGCGTCGTGCTCTTCCTCGTACACCCCATGACCATGCAGCATCTGGAAACCCCTCGGCCCATTCGAGCGCGCGAAGCCCAGCGACGGGCACCGCTTCTGACGCGAATCGTACCGGCCGGAGCCGCCCACGGCTTCCGTTGAATCTTGACCGGGCGGCGGAGGGCTGCGTATAAACCCGGCCCCAGCCGTTGGCGCCATAGCCAAGTGGTAAGGCAAAGGTCTGCAAAACCTTCATTCCCCGGTTCGAATCCGGGTGGCGCCTCAATGAAAAAAGGCCCGATGCGGAAGTCACTCCGCATCGGGCCTTTTCATTTTCCGCGGGCCCAGTGGCAGGCCGGTCGTACGGAGGCCCGGCACTCCCCCTGGAGACGGTTCAGCGGATCAGCAGCCCAGTTCCACGGCGCCGATGTCGGGAGCACCGCCGCAGAACGGCAGGCCCACGTCGGTGCCCTTGTCCACGGCCAGGGCACCCGGGCCGAAGCCCTCGCCCAGGTCCGCGGAGCCGCTGGCGGACGACGCGTCACCCGTCGTGGACTTGAACTGGTCCACGCTCACCACCGCGCCGTTGCTCTTGAACTGACCACTGGCGGCGAAGAGGTTGTTGCCCAGCTTCATGCCCGGCGCCTGTCCGCCCACGTCCACGGAGATGGCACCGTCCAGGATGTTGTTGCGCACCACCGGGGACTGGGTGGGGCCGCCCGTGCCGTGGCCAATGACGAGGCCGGTGGACACGTTGGTGACGGTGTTGTTCACCACCACGGTGCCCTTGGAGTTCTCCAGGCGGATGCCCGTGCCCTCCCCGCCGCCCGCCGCGGTGATGTCATGCACGCGGTTGCGGCGCACGACGATGCCGGAGGGCACGGGTCCCTCGTGATTCCCACCCACGGAGATGCCCTTGGCGCCGTCGTAGATTTCATTGTCCTCCACCATCACGTTGTTGGCGGAGTAGTGCACCACCACCACGTCGCCCTTGGCGGTGCTCGACGGGCGGAACTGGTGCATGCGGTTGTTGCGGATGACCACGCCGTAGCAGGTCTTGATGTCCACCGCGTTCTCACGGTTGTTGTAGAAGTGGTTGTTCTCCACCAGCACCCCGTCCGCGGGCGGCAACGAGCTGAAGCCCTCGGGCCCCAGGCACTGCACGGAGTCACCCGAGTTGTCGTGGATGTCGTTGTTGCGGACGGTGATGTCCTTGGACGTGGGCTGCACGACGACGCCGTGCGAGTCCTGGTTGCCCGTCGTCTTCAGGAAGTCGTGGATGTGGTTGTTCTCGATGATGGCGCCAGTGGCCTTGTTGTAGGTCGTCACGCCCGCGCCACCACCGCCGTGGTGCAGCTCCGAGTTCACCAGCGTGGAGCCGGCGACGTTGCCCTCGAAGGTGACGCCGAAGATGGGCTGACGCTGCACGTCCAGTTCGAAGCCGTCGATGACCCAGTGCGGCTGACGCACCTGCACCATCGCGCCACTGCCAGCACCAGGGATGATGCGCGGGCTGCCCTCGCCCTGGAGGGTGATCTTCCCGCCCTCGGTGCCCGGCTTCGCGTTGGCGCCGATGATGACGCGCTCGGCGTACGTCCCAGCCTGCACGCGGATGACCTCGCCAGGGCCCGCCTGGCTGATGGCCTTGTTGATGGTGCGCAAGGGCTGCGCGGCGCTGCCGTCACCGGCGTCATTTCCAGAGGGGCTCACCACCCACTCGCGGGTAAAGGACTTCGCTGACGCGGGCGACAGCGCATTCGCCTGGATGCCCGGCTGGGGCGAAGGCGTGGCGATGTTGGAGTGGTCCGGATGCGACGGCAGCGCGGCCACGGGCGTGTTGGGGACGGCCTGGACACCGATGGGAGGCAGGCTGCCGGTCGCCGTCGGGGCGCCGGGCGTCGACGGATTGGCGGGCGTCGAAGGATTGGAGGGCGTCCGAGTCACCGGAGCACCGGGGATGTTCGGAGTGGGAAGGAAGGCACCCAGGCCCGCTGCGTGAGCGGTCGAACCGAGCATGAGCAGGCTGGCGGCCAGGGTGGCCACGGGAGTCTTCAGCTTCAGGTAGTTGCCTTTGAAAATTCGCATGAGCAGGACCAACGCGAGACGCGCCGCGTTCTATTCGCCACGTGCCAAGCCCACCCGAACGAGCCAACGGGCGTCCGGTCCGTGACAGGCCCCGCCCCGGCGGGTACGGTGTCGCCCCCCGTGCGCACCGCCGTCCTGCTCCTGCTCTCCGTCGTGCTGTTCGCCTCCTGCGCGAGCCCCAAGCCACCACCGAACCTGGCCGGCGCCTCGATGGACAGCCCGGCCAGCGAGCGCCAGGACGCCGGAACGGATGGGGGCTCCGTGGCGCCGCTACCCGTCGAGGACGCCGGGACGACCGACGCGGGCGTGGAGCCCTCCACGGCCGTGAGCACGCCCGGAGAAGACCCGCTGGCCCAGGGCATTCCGGGGCCCGGCGAGCTCAAGCGCCTGGACTTCCGAGGCGGAGAGCCCCGGCTCCCCATCAAGCTCATGGAAGGACGGCGCGAGGCGACGTTCTCCCCCCGAGGCCGGATGCGGATGCGCTTCGGTGGGGCGGTGGACAAGGTGCTGGACGCCGCGGCGGGAACGCGGTGGACGGTGCGCGTGACACAGGGCGAGCCGGCGGTGCTCGCCGCGCGCGTGCAGTTGGGCGAGCACCGGTTCGCGGACCGGGAGGGTCTCGCCGCCGCGCAGGAAGAGTGGAAGGCGCGGGGCCTCGCGGTGCGCGCGCAGGTGCTGGGCGCGGTGTACGGCATCGCCGGCAAGGTCATCGACAACCGGCGCTCGCTGCTCCTCGTCGATGAAGTGCTCACCCCCGAGGACGCGGCGACGCGACAGGCGGAGCTGCTGCACCAGTTCGGCGCCAGGACGACACTCTTCGAGGAGGTCCGCACCCCGGCGCGCGCCATCCTCGAGGTGCGCGACGAGTCCGGCGCGGTGGTGGGCCTGGCGCAGGACCGACTGGACGCGGACTCACCGGACGGCGCGGGCTTCGACGTGCGTCAGGTGGAGTTCGGCGTCGGCTACGACTTCCACGGCTTCGAGGACCGGACCTTCCGGGGCGCGCTCCAGTTCTCCGTGGACCGCGCGGGCCTGCTGGCCGTGGTGAACGTGGTGCCGCTCGAGGACCTGCTCAAGGGCCTGGTGCCGGCGGAGATCTTCGCGCGGGCCCACTCGGAGGCGCTCAAGGCCCAGGCCGTCACCGCGCGCGGCGAGGTGCTCGCGAAGGTGGGCATCAAGCACCTGGCGGACCCGTATCTGCTGTGCTCGGAGCAGCACTGCGCGGTGTACCGCGGCCGCACGGGCGAGGCGGCCAGCACCTCCGCGGCGGTGGAGGCGACCCGGGGCGAGGCGCTGTTCAGCGCGGACGGTCGGCTGGTGGACTCCGTCTACAGCGCGGTGTGCGGCGGCCACACCGAGGACAACGACATCGTCTGGGGCGGCCCACCGGACCCGAGCCTGCGCGGACGCCCGGACATCCTGGAGCCCTCGGAGGCCTCCCCTTCCCCCTCGCGGCTGGAGGCCTGGCTGGCCACGCCCGACGTGGGGGCCGCCTGCCGGCTGTCCAGCTTCGCCCAGCCCAGCAAGTTCCGCTGGGAGAAGCGCTTCACGGCGGCGCAGGTGGACGCGCTCGTCGCCCGGCTGGGCGTGGGCCGAGTCCAGGCCATGAGCTTCCAGGAGCGGGGCGTGTCCGGGCGGGCCCGGGTGCTCGCGTTATCCGGGGACCTGGGGGCCACCCAGGTGCGTGGCGAACTGAACATCCGGCGGCTCTTCGGGATGTTGAACAGCAGCATGGCGGTGGTGGAAGCCGAGCGGAACGCCGAGGGCCGGCCCACCCACTGGCTTTTCCGTGGCGGAGGCTGGGGCCACGGAGTAGGGATGTGTCAGACGGGCGCCATCGGCCGAGCGGAGGCCGGGCAGCGCTACCAGGATATCCTCCGTCACTACTTCAATGGTGCTGAAGTCGCCCCTATTTACTGACGTGAAGAGGGGGCGCGCCTGCGGAACAGTGCACGTCTCGTGAATGTCCTCCCCTGCCCACCTGTTCTGCCGCGAACGGGACGGGACTAGGCAGCGGGCCCGGAGGTTTATCATCGCGCCGTGAGCACGGGTTCCTCTCCGAAGACAGACTGGCGCCGCAAGAGGCGGCGGCAATCCCCGTGGCGAGTGGTCGCCGCGGTGCTGCTTGCCCTGGCGGTCCATGTCGCCTACCTGTCGGTCGTGCTCTTCACGGGAACGCTTCCCCCCACGGGGCGTGAGCGCAAGCCCGTCACGCGTCCTCCCACGTCCGTGGCCGTGCGGCCCCTGACGGAGGACCAGTGGTCCCGGAACCGGGGCAAGACGGACTCGAAGACGCAGACGACCCAGAAGCCCCGCGTCCAGGACAAGAAGCCCGAAGAGAAGAAGCCGGAGACCCGGCCCAATGGGCAGGTGGTGGACCTGGCGCCGGGCAACGAGCAGGAAGCCCCCGACGCGAAGTACCTCGCGGAGCACAACAACCGCGTGGACAAGGAGACGCGGGCCCGGGAGCAGACGCCCTTCTACCGGAACGCCATGCCGCAGCGCACCGCGCCCCAGGAGCAGAAGGGCGCGGACGTGGAGCCACAGGCGCCGCGCATCGCCGGCAACAACGGCATGGGCAACGATGACCGGCCGCTCGCCGAGGGTGGCCAGAAGTTCGCCTTCGAGATCCCCGACATCCACCGCAAGAACGAAGTGAAGGTGAAGACGGACCCGAACACGCCCGGGGGCGTGGCGGTGAACAACCAGAACGAGAGCGACGAGCTGTCGGGCAACGCGAAGCGGCTGCGAATCCAGCCGGGCGACACCGGAGGCGAGGAAGAAGGCTCCGCCGGACGCGTGGGCTCGCCGGGCATCGCCGCGTTGATGCCGTCGCGCGCGGTGATGGACAAGGTGGTGGGCGCGGCGCCCAATGACCACCTGCGCGACGTGGACGAAGGCGACGGCACGCTGCTCAACTCTCGCGAGTGGAAGTACGCCAGCTTCTTCAACCGCGTGAAGCAGAGCGTGGGCATGCACTGGAAGCCCAACGAGACGCTGCGCCGCAGAGACCCCACCGGCAACATGTTCACCGGGAAGGACCGGCACACGATGCTGGAGATCACGCTGGACGAGAAGGGCCGCGTGACGAACATTGAGGTGGAGAAGAGCAGCGGCCTGGACTTCCTGGACATGGAGGCCGTGTCCTCGTTCCAGCGCGCGCAGCCCTTCCCCAACCCACCGCCAGGGTTGTTGAACGACGACTCGAAGGTGCGCTTCTCGTTCGGCTTCTTCCTGGAGATGGGTGGCGGCCCGCGCATGCGGCTGTTCCGTCAGCCCAACTGACGTTCGCTTCACCACGCGTGGCGTGCGAGGTCCTCGCGGCCGGACGCGGTTCCCACTACGGTGCCGCGCCGTGGACACCTCCCCCGCCGAGAGAAGCGTCGCGCTCCAGCAGCGCAGCAAACGCATCCGCTTCGTGTTGCTCGCCATCCTCCTGGCCAACTGGGTGGTGGCCGGCGCGAAGCTCATCTTCGGACTCATCAGCCAGTCCGCCGCCGTGACGGCGGATGGACTCCACTCGTTCATCGACGGTGGCTCCAACGTGCTGGGACTGGTGGCCATGGGCGTGGCCTCGCGGCCCGCGGACGAGGACCACCCCTACGGGCACGGCAAGTTCGAGGCGCTCGCGTCGCTGGGCATCGGCGCGATGATTGGCATCGGCATGTTGGAGTTGGGGCGCATGGCGCTCGACTCCCTGATGCATGACCGTCACGCGCAGGTGACGCCGGCCATGGCGGTGGTGATGGTGCTCACCCTCTGCGTCAATCTGGTGGTGACGCGCGTGGAGGGGCACTACGGGCGCAAGTACAAGAGCAGCCTGCTGCTGGCGGACGCGAGCCACACGATGTCGGACGTCTTCGTCACGCTGGCGGTGCTTGCATCGTTGGGACTGGTGGCGATGGGCTACCCCAAGGCGGACGGCATCATCGCGCTGGGCGTCATGGTCTTCGTGGCCTGGGTGGCCTACGGCATCGTCCGGCAGGCCGTGGGCATCCTCTCCGACACGGCGAGGTTGGACCCCGCGCAGGTGGCGCAGCACACCGTGGGCGTGGCCGGCGTGCGCAGTTGCCGAGACGTGCGCAGCCGGGGCATGGAGGAGAGCGTCTACGTGGACCTGAAAATCGAGGTGGACCCGAACCTCACCACCGCGCAGGCCCACGAGGTGGCGGACCGGGTGGAGCGCACACTCCACGCCGCCTATCCGCAGGTGGTGGACGTCGTCGTCCACGTGGAGCCGGAGCACGACGGCGCGGACCGCGCGCAAGGTGCCACGCCGCACGTGAGCTGAGTCGGCGCCCCCGCGTGACGCGTGGGAGCGCGACGGCCCCGCGAGAGACAAGAGCCGCATGCTCTCGTGGGCCGAGGCAAAGGCCCCGCGTAACGACAAGGGCCGCCTCCCTACGTACGGGAAGACGGCCCCAGGAAGCACCCGGCCTATACGGCCCGTCAGGCGACGGCGGGCTTCGGCTCCGGCGTCATGTAGTCCTCGATGGGCGGGCACGAGCACACGAGCTTGCGGTCCCCGAGCACGTTGTTCAGGCGTCCCACGGACGGCCAGAACTTGTTGTCGCGCACCCACGGCGCCGGGAACACCGCCAGCTCTCGCGAGTACGGACGGTTCCACTCCGGATTCGTAATCGTGCGGACCGTGTGGGGCGCGTTCTTCAGGACGTTGTTGTCCTTCGGCATGCGGCCCTCCTCGACCTCACGAATCTCCTGACGAATGGCGATCATCGCGTCGCAGAAACGGTCCAGCTCCGCGCGGGACTCGCTCTCCGTCGGCTCGATCATCAGCGTGCCCGCGACGGGGAACGACACCGTCGGCGCATGGAACCCGTAGTCCATCAGCCGCTTGGCCACGTCCTCGACCTCGACACCCGACGTCTTCTTCAGCGGGCGCAGGTCGACGATGCACTCGTGCGCCACCCTGCCCCGCTTGCCCCGGTACAGCACCGGGTAGTGGGGCTGGAGCCGCTCGGCGATGTAGTTGGCGTTGAGGATGGCCAGCTTCGTCGCCTTTGTCAGACCCTCCCCGCCCATCATCGCGATGTACATCCAGGAGATGAGCAGGATGCTCGCGCTGCCCCACGGGGCCGCGGAGATGGCGCCGATGGCGTCCGCCCCGCCCGTCTGGATGACCGGGTGTCCCGGCAGGTACTTCACCAGGTGGCTCGCCACGCAGATGGGACCCATGCCCGGGCCACCACCGCCGTGCGGGATGCAGAACGTCTTGTGCAGGTTGATGTGGCAGACATCCGCGCCGACCAGCCCGGGCGCCGTGAGGCCCACCTGCGCGTTCAGGTTCGCGCCATCCATGTACACCTGCCCACCGCGCTCGTGGATGATGGAGCAGATCTCCTTGATCTCCTCCTCGAACACGCCGTGCGTGGACGGGTACGTCACCATCAGCGCGGCGAGCTTGTCCTTGTGCTCCTCCGCGCGGGCACGCAAGTCGGTCAGGTCGATGTTGCCGTTCTCATCGCACTTGGTGACGACGACCTTGTAGCCCGCCATGACGGCGGAGGCCGGGTTGGTGCCGTGCGCCGAGGACGGGATGAGGCACACGTCGCGGTGCCCCTGCCCTCGCCCCTGGTGGTACGCGCGGATGACGAGCAGGCCCGCGTACTCGCCCTGGCTGCCGGCGTTCGGCTGCAGCGAGCAGCCCGCGAAGCCCGTGATTTGCGAGAGCATCTGCTCGAGCTGCTCGAAGATGACCTTGTAGCCGGCCGCCTGCGAGGTGGGCGCGAAGGGATGCAGCCGGCCGAACTGCGGCCACGTCACCGGAATCATCTCCGCGGTGGCGTTGAGCTTCATCGTGCAGCTGCCCAGCGGAATCATCGAGTGCGTCAAGGACAGGTCCTTCGCCTCGAGCCGCCGGATGTAGCGCAGCATCTCCGTCTCGGAGTGGTAGCTGTTGAAGACGGCGTGCGTGAGGAACGCGCTCGTGCGGCGCAGCTCCGGCACCACCGGCGTCTCCACGTTGGCGCCCACGTCCTCCAACGACGGAGCCGCCGCCTTGCCCGCGCCCGTGGCGAACGCGGTGAGGATGGCCTCCACGTCGGACACGCGGGAGGTCTCGTCCAGCGACACACCCAGCGTCTTCTCGTCGATGCGGCGGAAGTTCATCCGCGCCGACTCCGCCGCCCCGAGCACCGCGCGCACCTGCGGCGTCGTCAGCTCCACGCGCAGCGTGTCGAAGTACTGCTCGTGCCGGACCTTCAGGCCCAGCTTCGCCAGCCCCCGCGCCAGCAACACGGTGAGCCCGTGTACGCGCTCGGCGATGGCCTTCAGGCCCTGGGGCCCATGGTAGACGGCGTACATGCTGGCGATGACGGCCAGCAGCACCTGCGCGGTGCAGATGTTGCTCGTCGCCTTCTCGCGGCGGATGTGCTGCTCGCGCGTCTGCAGCGCCATGCGCAGCGCGCGCCGGCCCTGCGCGTCCTCGGAGACGCCGATGAGGCGGCCCGGCATCACGCGGGTGTACGCGTTCTTCGTCGCGAAATAGCCCGCGTGCGGACCGCCGTACCCCATGGGCACGCCGAAGCGCTGCGCGCTGCCCACCGCCACGTCCGCGCCGAACTCGCCCGGAGGCGTCAGCAGCGTGAGGCTCAAGAGGTCCGCGGCGACGATGAACAGGCCCCCCGCCGCGTGAACCTTCTCGCCGAACGCGCGGTAGTCCAGCACCGCCCCATCCGTGGCCGGGTACTGCACCAGCGCGCCCACGTACTTCTTCGCGCCCAGGTCCACCGTGCGGTGGTCACCCACGACGACCTCCACGCCCAGCGGCTCGGCGCGCGTGCGCACCACATCCACCGTCTGCGGGTGGCAGCCCTCGGAGACGAAGAAGGCGGCATTGGCGTCGTCGCCCTTCACGTGCAGCGCCAGCGCCATCGCCTCGGCGGCGGCCGTGCCCTCGTCGAGCAGCGACGCGTTGGCGACCTCCAAGCCCGTCAGGTCCATCACCAGCGTCTGGAAGTTGAGCAGCGCCTCCAGCCGGCCCTGGGCAATCTCCGCCTGATAGGGCGTGTACTGCGTGTACCAGCCCGGGTTCTGGAAGATGTTGCGGAGGATGACGTTGGGCGTGTGCGTGTCGTGGTAGCCCATGCCGATGAAGGACCGGAACACCTGGTTCTTCGCGGCGATGGCCTCCAGCTGAGCGAGCAGGTCATGCTCCCCACGCGCCGGCCCCAGCCGCAGCGGCTCCTTGGAGCGGATGGCCGGAGGCACGGTCTGGTCGATGAAAGCATCGAGCGAGTCCACGCCCAGCGCGGACAACATCTGCTTCAGCTCCTGCTCATCCGGACCGATGTGCCGGCCGGCGAACGACTCCTGGTACTTCCAGTTCAGGGACATGGCGGTGGTGGCTCGCGTGCGACTCACGACGGCGGAGTCGGAAAATTCGAGGACCGTCACTAACAACGGCCCTGCGGCGCTTCACTCTCAGGCTTCTTTGAGCAGCTTGGCGTAGGCGGCGGCGTCCAGGAGCTCGCTCAGCTGGCTGGTGTCCGAGAGCTCGATTTCGACGATCCACCCGTCGCCATAGGGGTCGGTGTTCAGCGTCTCCGGGGCGGAGGTGAGTTCCTCGTTCACCTTCACGACCTTGCCAGAGACGGGCGAGAAGAGTTCGGAGACGGCCTTCACGGACTCGACGGTGCCGAACGGCTCCCCCTGGTCGATGGTGGTGCCCACCTTGGGCAGCTCCACATAGACGACGTCGCCGAGCGTGGACTGGGCATGGAAGGTGATGCCCACCGTCACCTTGTTGCCCTCGACGCGGGCCCACTCGTGCTCGTTGGTGTACTTGAGGTTTTCGGGGATGTTCGGATCGGACATGGGGTGCTCCTCGACAGGGCTAGAAGGAACTCAGGGCTTCTTGTGGAACGGCGTCTTCACCACCACGGCGGGAACGGCGCGACCGCGAATCTCGACGTCGAAGGTGGAGCCCTCCGCGGCCAGCTCCGCGGGCACGTAGCCAATACCGATGGGCTTCTTCACCGTGGGGCCCATGGTGCCGCTCGTCACCTCGCCCACCGGCTTGCCGTCCTTGTGGATGGGGTAGCCGTGACGGGGGATGCCCGCGCCGGTCAGCTCGAAGCCCACCAGCTTGCGCTTCACGCCCGCGGCCTTCTGCGCCACCAGCGCGTCCTTGCCGATGAAGCCCGCCTTGTCCAGCTTGACGATCCACCCCAGCCCCGCCTCCAGCGCGGTGTGCGAGTCGTCGATGTCATTGCCGTAGAGCGCGTACTTCATCTCCGTGCGCAGGCTGTCGCGCGACGCCAGGCCGCACGGCTTCACGCCGTCCTGCTGGCCCTCGGTGAGCAGCGCGTTCCAGAGCGCCACCGCGTCTCCCGGGGCGCAGTACAGCTCGAAGCCATCCTCACCCGTGTAGCCGGTGCGCGAGATGATGGCGCGCACGCCCGCCACCTCGCCCTCCGCGAAGCGGTAGGTGCCCACCTTGGACGTGTCCGTCTTCGTCAGCCGCTGCACCAGGCCGGCGGCCTTGGGGCCCTGCACGGCGATCTGCGCGTAGTCCTCACCCCGGTCCACGGGCGTGACACCGCGCGCATGCTCCTTCATCCACGCGAAGTCCTTGTCGCGGTTGCTCGCGTTGACGCAGATGAGGATGCGCTCGGGGCTGAAGCGGTAGGCGACGACGTCGTCGACGAAGCCTCCCTGCTCGTTGAGCAAGCCCGCATAGACGGCCTGCCCGTCCGCGATGCGAGCGAGGTCATTGGAGATGAGGGCGTTGACGGTCTCCAGCGCGCCTGGCCCCGCGAACTCCACCTCACCCATGTGCGACACGTCGAAGAGTCCAACGTGGTTGCGCACCGCCTCGTGCTCGGCGATGACGGAGGTGTACTGAACGGGCATGTCCCAACCCGCGAAGTCGACCATCCGAGCGCCCAGCGCGCGGTGGGCGTCGTTGAGCGGCGTACGCCGGGCCATTGGCTTCTCCTGATGAAGGGGGAGTGAAAACGGCGCGGACTATAGCCGCGCACCTTCGCCGATCAAGGCCGACGGGGACCGTCTACACTGGGACCAACATGAAGATTCGTAATCGATTGAATCCGTCCAACCCCTGCTTCTCCTTCGAGTTCTTCCCCCCGAAGACCGACGAAGGGGTGGCCAACCTGCTCAAGACGCTGGAGGACCTGGCGCCGCTGGAGCCCGGGTTCGTCTCCGTGACGTACGGGGCCGGGGGCAGCACGCGGGACAGGACGCTGGAGCTCGTCACGCGCATCAAGGCGGAGACGGGAATCGAGGCCATGGCCCACCTGACGTGTGTGGGCCACACGCGGCAGGAGCTGCGGGAGCTGCTCCAGCGGCTGGCGGACGCGAAGATGGACAACGTCCTCATCCTCCGTGGAGATCCGCCGCAGGGACAAAAGTCCTTCGTCACCGCCGAGGGTGGCTTCACCTACGCCACGGAGCTGGTGCGATTCATCCGAGAAGAGGATTTCAACTTCTGCCTGGGAGGCGCGTGCTATCCGGAGGGCCACGTGGAGACGGCCTCCCGTGACGACGACCTGCGTCATCTCAAGGCCAAGGTCGATGCGGGGCTGGACTTCGTGGTGACGCAGCTCTTCTTCGACAACGCGTTCTACTTCGACTTCGTGGAGCGGGCCCGTCGCGCGGGCATCAACGTCCCCATCGTCCCCGGCATCATGCCCATCACCAACTTCGAGCAGGTGCAGCGCTTCACGCGGATGTGCGGAGCGACGGTGCCCATGCGGCTGGGCCTGCAGTTGGAGCGGGTGAAGGACCAGCCGGACGCGGTGGTGCAGCTGGGCGTGGCGCACGCCACGGTGCAGTGCATGGAGCTGCTGTCACGCGGCGTGCCCGGCATCCACTTCTACACGCTCAACAAGTCCCCGGCGACGCGGATGATCGTGAGCGCACTGAGAGCCCGTACATGAGCGGTCCTGGTATCCAACTTCCTCCGGAGGACCCGCGCGCGAAGGTCATCGAGATTGTCCGCGCCCCGGCCTTCTTCCTGCTGTGCACGGGCGTGCTGAACGTCATCTTCAACATCCTGGGCTTCGTGCTCGCCGCGTTGAATGTGACGTCGCCGTTCGCGGGCCCGGGCGGGGCTCCGCTGGAGCTGTCGGGCTCGCTGGCGCTGATGCTGCTGGTGGGCATCCTCTGCGGCGTGCTGTCCGCGTGGGGCGCGCTGAGCGCGCTCAACCTCAAGGGCTACGGCCTGGCCACGGTGGGCGGCATCACCGCGCTGTACATCCTGTCCCCCGGCTGCGTCGTGGGAGTGCCGGTGGCTGTCTGGATGCTCTTCACCTTGCGCCGCGACGGCGTGCGCGAGGCCTTCCGAAGCTGACGGGCCCGCGGTCGGGGGCGATGTTTCAGACAGACATATGGGACGAGAAGCCAACGGGTGTCTCGTCCCGTCGGGAGGCATTCATTCCAGCCTTCCGCACAAAGACTGTCGAGTCCGTGTGCGAGTGGCTGCCCTGGAGTCCCAAGGCGTCTGGGAGTCTTCGTCCACGGAGTTCTCATGTCGCTGGAGGGCACGAGCCCCCTCGTCATCACCCGGCTGCTCTGAAGCGCCGCGCGGCGGACGTGGGCCGCTGGTTCCCGACAGGGCCGTGCGACTGACGGTCGGACTGGTGAGGTTGCTTCACGGGCCTCACTCATCCGGCCCCGCGCAACTGGCTTTCATGGGTGCGGGGTGGACGGCTCGGGCGCTCCGAGCCTTCCAGCGACTCACATCCCAGCCGCCCACGGAGCCCTTCATGTCGTCGAGAGTCCTCCTGTCCGCCCTGCCCGCGCTGCTCGGCGCACTCCTCCTCCAAGCCACGCCCGCGTCGGCGCAGGTGGGCACGACGGACCTGACGTGCTCCGGCGGCGCCTATCAGACCTGGGAGCCCGGACTCAGGCTGTCCAACCGACGCGTCACCGCCACGAACTACACGAGCTACGACACGTGCACCTCGAACGACACGCTCGTCACCTCGGGCGTGCTCGTGGCCACGACGGAGCTGTCCACCAGTTGCGGCGGCAACCTGGGCCCCAGCGAGACGACCGTCACCTGGGATGACGGCTCCGTCTCGACCTTCGCCCTCAAGGGCGCCGGAGTGGATGTCATCAACGGCGCCCGCGTCTTCGTCTCCGTCGGGCTGGTGACGGGAGGCCGCTTCCAGGGAGACGCCGTGATGATGACCCAGGCGATGAGTCCCCTGGACCTCACGCCGTGCCTGTATCCCTCCGGCCTGACGGCGCTGTCGGGCCCGAGCACCCTCCGCCTCACGCGCCTGTTCTGAGGAGCGGGCCTTCGCGCCTCACGACGAGCAGGCGACCCCGGTCACCGAGCGCGCTCGGGGCAGGCAGATGGTGAAGACACTGCCCTCCCCCTCGCGGCTCTCCACCCGCAACGTCCCACCGTGCTGCCGCACGGTGCTGGACACCACCGTCAATCCCAGGCCCGTGCCGTGCTCCTTGGTGGTGAAGAGCGGGTCGAAGATGTGGTCCAGCACACCCGCCGGAATCCCTCCACCGTTGTCGGAGACCCGGATGTGGAAGGCCCGCCCGACGCCCAGCTCCGCGGAGACCTCCACGACTCCCTGGCGGCCCAGGGGCATCGCCTCCACCGCGTTCTGCACCAGGTTGATGAGGACCTTGCGCAGCATCTCCCGGTCCACCCAGGGGGGCTCGAGCGCCGTGGGCACGTGGTTCACCACCGCCACGCCCTCGCGCGAGGGCACCACGTCGATGACCTCTTCCATCAGCCCGTGCAACGAGCACGGCTGGAGCACCAGCGGACGCTCCCGCACGAACTCCAGCATCTCCGACGTGAGGCTGGCGCAGACGCCCAGCTCCCGGTCGACGATGGCGAGGAAGCGCTGCAGCCGGGGGTCCTCCAGCGCCCCCTCCACGTTGCGCAGCCTCCGCGCCACCGCCGCGTTCGCCGTGCGCGCGGCCGCCAGCGGATTGCGCAGCTCGTGGCTCACCGTCGCAGTCAACTGCCCCACCGCCGCCAGCTTCTCCAGGCGAGCCATCCGCTCACGCGAGTCCTCCAGCTCCCAGCCACTGCGCTCCGTCACCCGCTCGCGCTCCTGCTTCTCGCGTTCATACGCGCGCTCCAGCAACACCTGCCGCTCCGCGACGCACCTCATCTCCCGCGCCACCCCCCGACACG
>NZ_VIFM01000390.1 GCF_006636215.1 Myxococcus llanfairpwllgwyngyllgogerychwyrndrobwllllantysiliogogogochensis
TATAAGAGACAGTCCTCGCAGCCATCGATGTGGGGACCAACGCCGTGCGACTGGAGCTCGCCCGGCCGGACGCCGACGGGGCGCTCGAGACACTCCACCAGGAGCGAGACCCCATCCGCCCCGGTGAGGGCGTCTTCGCCACCGGCACCATGCCGGAGGCCACGGCGGAGCGGCTCTTGTCCACGCTCCGGCGCTACTCCGCCCTCTGCCGTCGCCACAAGGCCCAGGTGCGCGCGGTGGCCACCAGCGCCCTGCGCGAGGCCCGCAACAGCCCGGACATCGTCCGGCGCGTGCGCGAGGAGTCCGGCCTCAACCTGGAGGTCGTCAGCGGCAAGGAGGAGGCGCGCCTCATCTGCCTGGGCGTGCTGCACCGCAAGCCCCCCGGCACGCGCTCGCTGCTCATCGACATTGGCGGAGGCAGCACCGAGGTGGCCACCGCCGTGGGCGAGAAGCCCGACAACCTGTGGAGCCTGGGGCTGGGCTCGGTGCGGCTCACCGAGGTCTTCGAGGCGTCGCGCACCGTGACGACGAAGCAGCTGCGCATCATGCGCGGGTTCGTCCAGGAGGTGCTGGGCAAGACGCTGCCGGAGAAGCTGCCGCTCCTGCCCCGGGTGGCGCTCGGCTCGTCCGGCACCATCAACGCCGTGGTGTCCTTCGCCTCCAGCGAGAGCAGCGGCAACGCCACCGTGCGCCAGCTCACCCAGACGGTGGAGACGCTGGCGCAGATGCCCGCGGACCGGCGGCGCAAGCGCTTCGACCCCAAGCGCGCGGACATCATCGTCTCCGGCGCCGTCATCCTGGAGGGCGTGGCGAAGTACCTGGGCATCGAGTCCGTCAGCGTCGTCAACCGGGGCCTGCGCGACGGCATCCTCGTGGACCTGCTCTACCGACAGGATGCCCACCACCAGCCCGACGACCACAGCCTCGCGGACGCCGCCATCGCCATGGGCCAGCGCTTCTTCTTCGACGAGAAGCACGCGCGTCAGGTGTCACGCCTCGCGCTGACGCTCTTCGACGACCTGGCCGCCCTGCACCAGCTGCCGCTGTCGGTGCGCCCGTACCTGGAAGTCGCCGCGCTGCTCCACGACATCGGCCACGCGGTGAACTACGAGCGGCACCACAAGCACACGTACTACCTCATCCGCCACGCGGACCTCCCCGGCCTCGCGGACCGCGAGCGCGAGCTGGTGGCCCGCGTCGCCCGCTACCACCGGCGCAGTCCTCCGGAGCTGGCCCACTCGGGCATGGCGGGGCTGACTCCCGCCGAGGCCCGCACCGTGCGCAAGCTCGCCACCCTGCTGCGCGTGGCCAACTCGCTGGACCACAGCCACCACCAGCCCATCAAGGACTTCAAGGCCACCAACGGCCGCGACGGAGTGGCCCTGCACCTGCACGCGCGCCAGCCGGTGGACCTGGAACTGTGGAACGCGGAGCACGAGGTGGCCTCCTTCCGCCGCGTCTTCGGCAAGAAGCTCTCCTTCCACGTCCACCAGGCCGCCGGCCGCTAGCCGCCCGGCGCTCCGCCTGCTGGCCGGCAGAGGAGACGTCGCGCCCTGCCCGCGTTGCTCCAGATGCCCACGCTCAAGGTCCACGGGTCCGTCGTCACCAGACGGGCCTCTTCGACTTTGGACGCAAGGGCCCCTCAAGGGGAAAGGAGCGCGCGATGAAGGCCGTCGTATTCCATGGGATTGGGGACATCCGGCTCGACGACGTGGCGGAGCCGCGCATCGAGAAGCCGACGGATGCCATCGTCAAGCTGTCGGCGAGCGCCATCTGTGGCACGGACCTGCACATGATTCGCGGGACGATGCCGGGGATGAAGCCGGGCACCATTCTCGGGCACGAGGGCGTGGGCTACATCGAGGCGCTCGGCGACGACGTGCGCAACTTCAACGTGGGCGACCGCGTCGTCATCCCCTCCACCATCGCCTGCGGCAACTGTGTCTACTGCCGCGCCGGCTACCATTCGCAGTGCAACGACGCGAACCCCCACGGCGCCTCCGCGGGCACGGCCTTCTTCGGCGGGCCGGAGCAGACGGGCCCCTTCCACGGCATGCAGGCGGAGAAGGTGCGCGTCCCCTTCGCACACGCGGGGCTGGTGAAGATTCCGGAGGGCGTGAGCGACGAGCAGGCCATCCTCGTCTCCGACATCTTCCCCACCGGCTACTTCGGAGCGGAGCTGGCGGAAATCAAACCGGGCGACACCGTGGCGGTGTTCGGCTGCGGGCCGGTGGGGCTGTTCGCCATCGTCAGCGCGAAGCTGCTCGGCGCCGGCCGCGTCTTCGCCATCGACTGCCATGAGGACCGGCTGGAGCTGGCGCGCAGCCAGGGCGCGGAAATCATCGACTTCGACCAGGAAGACCCGGTGAAGACGCTCCTGCGCCTCACCAACGGCATCGGCGTGGACCGCGCCATCGACGCGGTGGGCGTGGACGCCGAGCACGCGCACGCGGGCCCCGCGGCGAAGCAGGCCAGCGCGCAGAAGGCGGAGCTCAAGCGCGAGGCGAAGGAGGCCGCGCCGAAGACGAAGCCGGACGGCGACAACTGGGTGCCCGGCGACGCGCCCGCGCAGGTGCTGTCCTGGGCGGTGGAGGCGCTCGCCAAGGCGGGCACGCTGTCCATCATCGGCGTCTACCCGGAGCAGGTGCGCACGTTCCCCATCGGCATGGCGATGAACAAGAACCTCACGCTGAAGATGGGCAACTGCAACCACCGCAAGTACATCCCCCGGCTGCTGGAGCTGGTGCGCACCGGAGAGGTGGACCCCACCGCCATCCTCTCGCACGTGGAGCCCATGAGCGGCGCGCTGGACGCCTACCGCAACTTCGACCTGCGCAAGCCGGGCTGGGTGAAGGTGGAGCTGGAGCCCAATCAGCTCCAGTGAGCCCTCACGCGTCCAGCACCAGGCTCGAGTCCCCGAACTCGTGCCCCAGGTAGCCGCGCGCCTCCGCGTGCGCGGCCGCCTCCTTCAACAGCAGTGACGGCGCGAAGGCCTGGAGCAGCGCGTGGTGGCTGCTGCCCGGCTCGTGCATGCCGGTGAGGAGCCCGTGCACCACGCGGGGCACGAAGCCCGGCCCCAACAGGAGGTCCGTCACCGCTTCGCCCGCCACCAGTCGCCCGCCGTTCATCGCCGCCCGACCCTCCAACGCCCGCACCACCGTGGTGCCTACCGCCACCACCCGCCCTCCCGCCGCGCGGGTCGCCTCCACCTGCGCCACCGTGGCCACGGGGATGTCCGAGCGCTCGGGCCGGGGCAGCGCCGCGTCCAGCACCGCGTCCCCGGTGGATGACAACCCCGCCGCGTGCGTGAGCGACGCCAGCCGCACGCCCCGGCGACGCAGGGCCAGCAGCACGTTCCAGGTGAGGGGCAGTCCCGCCGAGGGCGCCTCCGTGGCCCAGGGCCGCGCGCCGTAGCCCGTCTGCACGTGCCACAGCGACAGCGGGGCCACGGTGTACGCGTACTGCACGGGACGGCCTCCCTGGTACAGCGCGGACCAGAGCGCGGCGCCGTCCTCGTCGAAGGCCACGCGCAGGAGGCGGGGCGAGGGCGGCAGCACCTCGACGACCTGGACCGGCAACCCGACGACGGTGAAGCGCGTGCCCACCGGCAGCACGGGCGGCGGCGGACGGTCCTCGGTGCGCTTGCGCCAGTCTCCCGCGCCAAAGAGGACAGCCGTCCAGGTGCCGTCCTCCTCGCGCGACACCAGCCGCAGCTCGACTCGCTCTCCCGAGGCCGTGCGCCCCAGGAGCGAGGCGGGGAACGTGGCGGCGTCGTTCACCACCAGCAGGTCTCCGTCGCGCAGGAGCGACGGCAGGTCCGCCACGCGGGCGTCGGAGAAGCGGCGTCCTCGGGGCTCGATGTGCAGGAGCCGTCCCTCCTCGGGATGGTCCACGGGCCAGCGCGCGGGCTTCATGCGGCCTCCAGACTCTCCGCCACCAGGCGGGAGCCCGAGGGCAGCGACTCCGCGCGGCGCTCCACCATCGCGACGATGCGGGCCGCCACGTCCTCCGGCCGGGCCAGCGTCGAGCGGTCCGCCTCCGGCATGGCGTCCGCGTGCATGCGCGTGTCCATCTCCCCCGGGTCCACGTTGAGGAAGCGCACGCCCGTGCCCTCCAGCTCCGCGGCCCAGAGGCGGCCCAGGTGCTCCAGCGCGCCCTTGGACACGCTGTAGGAGCCCCAGCGCGGATACGCGGAGAGGGCCGCGTCCGAGCTGATGTTCAGCACCAGCCCGCCCCCTCGCACCACCATGTTGCCCACCACCGCCTTGGTGAGCCGGAAGGGGCCCACCACGTTGACCTCCAGCACGTGCTGGAAGTCCTCGCACGCGGTGTCGAGCAGCAGGGGCAGCGGCGTGGGGCCCAGGATGCTGGCGTTGTGCACCAGCACGTCCAGCGGGCCCACCAGCGACGTGGCCACGCCCACCAGCCGGTAGATGGACTCCTTGTCCCCCACGTCGTAGGCCACGCCGTGCGCCTCCAGCCCCTCGGCTCTCAGGGCCTCGGCGGCGGCCTCCATCTCCGGGGCGTGTCGGGCCACGCCCACCACCCGCGCGCCTCGCCTCGCGAACCCTTCCATGAGGGCCCGCCCCAGCCCCCGACTCGCTCCCGTCACCAGGACCGCTTTTCCGGTCAGCGTCATTGGAATGTCCTCCTTGCCTGGAGGGATACGTCCGTCGCGTTGATGAAATGGCGTCTCGGACAATCCTTTGGCAGATTGCCAACCCATGGCCATCGACGAAGAGGACCTGCCGAGCAGACTGGCGCGCAACATCCGGACCCTGCGGGAGACGCGGGGCGCCACGCAGGCCCAGCTCTCCAAGCTCGCGGGGGTGCCCCGGGCGACGTGGGCGAATCTCGAGTCGGGCACCGCCAACCCCACGCTGTCGGTGCTGCACCGCGTGGCGGCGGCGCTCCAGGTGTCGCTGGAGGAACTGGTGGCGAGGCCTCGGGCCAGTGCGCGGCACTACCCGCGCGACAGCCTGACGACGCGCATGCGAGGTGCGGGGCAGTTGCGCAAGCTGCTGCCGGACCCGCTGCCCGGCATGGAGTTCGACCGCGTGGAGCTGCCCTCCGGCGTGCGCATCACCGGCGTGCCCCACACGCCCGGCACCCGCGAATACCTGGCCTGCGAGTCCGGGGAGATGGCCCTCGTCGCCAGCGGTGAGCGCTTCGTCCTCAAGCCCGGAGACGTCGTCGTCTTCCGGGGGGACCAGAAGCACTCGTATGAGAATCCAGGGACGCGCACGGCGGTCGGCTACTCCGTCGTCCTGCTCGCGCCCCCGCTGTGATGACGGCTCAGCCCGCGTCGCGGCCGTAGTACCAGGCGGTGAGGGCCAGGCGCGAGGCGTGGGCGGGCAGCACCTCGTGCTCGATGCGCTCGCTCAGGAAGACGACGAGCGTGTCGAGCATGGGGGCCACGTCCACCGGCGCCGAGCCCTCCGGATGCAGCCGCAACACGCCTCCGTGCTCGGGCACCCAGCCCTCGTTGGCGTACCAGATGGCGGTGGCGCGGCGGTTGGACTGTCCGGGAAATGAGTCGAAGTGACGCGCGTAGCGCGCTCCGCCGCCGGGGTAGCAGGCGAGCTGGAGGTCGAAGCGTCCCAGGCCGAGATAGGCCGCCGACGAGAGCGCCTGACCGAGCCTGGCGAAGTGTTCCCACAGGACGCCGAGTCCTGTTCCTGCTTCCGGCTCCACCCAGCCGATGAGGTCTCCTCTCACGCGGGAGTCCAGGGTCCGCTCGGCGCCCCGGCGGATGCCCGCGGCATGCAGCACTCCAGATTCAGCCCTCGCCAGCGCTTCAGCCCGCGCGGCGAGGGCGGCCACATCCCCGAGGAAATCAGGGCGCGTGAAATAGCCACGCGTCCCCAGTGCCTCCACCTCTACATCGGTCAGCTCCACACGTGCTCCTTCCAGCAACGTGCCGCCCACACGCGCGCACCGTGCCCCAGACGCGTGCCGCGAGGAAGGAGATACACTGGGCCCATGGCGCACCTCTCGCGAATCCTCGCGGTCCTGCTGGGCATCGTCGCCGGAGCCCTGGGCGCGGGCTGGCTCTTGAGGCCCACCTCCCCCGCCCTGCCGGACACCGCCTCCGTGGTGCAGCAGATGCGCGAGGTGGCGCGGCTGGAGACGCTCGACGTCGCCCTCTACAAGAAGGTGACGTTTTCCCCCGAACCCAAGGCCACGGATGCGCTGTGGAAGGACGTGGTGAACTGGGCGGCGTACACCCTCCAGAACCCGCACGGCCGCGCCATCGTCTTCGCGGACGCGCATCTGGGCTTCGACTTCCAGCGCCTGGGACCTTCGAGCCTCCACGTCGCCGGCACGAAGGTCCACGTCGTGCTGCCCCCCATCGACGTGCGCGTGGCGCTGCGGCCCGGGGAGACGGAAATCATCGACTCCAACCTGGACAGCGCGCAGACGGCGCAGTTGTTGGAGAAGGCGCGCCTGGCCTTCGAGCACGACGTGCGCGCCGACACGAGACTCCAGCAGCGCGCCCGGGACTCCGCCGAAAGGGCCCTGCGTGCGCTGCTCCTCACGCTGGGCTACCGCGAGGTGGTGTTCGTGGACCGGCTGCCCACCGGCACGGCGGGGTGAGCCGGTCTCACGGATGTTCACGGCTCTGACAACAAGGCGCGTTCAGCGTCCTGGAGCCAGCTCTCGAACGCCTCGCGCTGGGCCTGGGCGTACTCGGGGGCCTTCACCCGGATGTCCGCGTCGAAGAGGAAATGCCAGACGATTTCCTCCACATCGGAGCTCTCTGGAACAGTGCGAAGTCGCAGGCACAGCGCGATGGACGCGTCCACCCACTCCTTGAGGCTCTTCTTGTCCGTGGGGTCATGGTCAAAAAGCCTCCTCATCTCCTTTACCGCGGCGGACCACTCGGCTGCTGACACGGGTATGCCTCCTACGTTTCCCACCGTTGGAGCCTTCACTCCGGTGGCGCACCATGATGGAGCAGGATGACCGGGTCGCCATCATGTGAAATCACGAGCGCGGACCGGGATGACGCCACGGCGCTCGCGAGCCCCGCGACATGCCCGCCAAACAGGTTCGGATGTTCCGGGTCCGTGAGGGCCCCGATGGCGACCCTGTCGTAGGCGGGGAAATGCTCCGGGACCGCGAGCTCGTCATCCAGGAGCAAGACCGAGAGCGCGTCTCGCCTCATCGCCTGGACCACGTCGCCGCGCCCCGAATCCCCTCCCAGGGGAACAGCCACCCTCATCGACACGACGAATTCGCCGCGCTCAGTGGGTCTGTCGAAGATGAGCACCCCCGAAGCAGTCCTCCTGAAGGCCTCACTCGACATGAACTTCTCGACCGCATCCCATCCAGGATGCCTGGCGCGGGGTCCGAGCGCCCATTCCTCGTATGACAGGACTGTTGCCCTGGTCATGGCCACCTCCAGAGCGACCTGTATCAGTCCCCAGCAGCCTGGTCCCGGGTGAGCCCTTCGTCCGACAGGAAGTACAAGCCGGCGATTCCCTCCGGAGTCGGCTCCAGGTCCGCCAGCACTTCCCAGGCCGAGGGGTCGGAGACTCGGGCCACGAGCGCCATCTCACGCCGCACCAGGGAGCCATAGAGAGGCTCGTCTCCCGCCTGCTCCGCCAGCAGGCGCCGCTGGGACGCGGTGAGCAACCGCGCACCGTCGAGCCCGTCTCCCGCGGCCACCGCCCACAGCCCAGAGAAGCTCTCCGCGAGACGGACCTCGCCCCGGTCGATGACGACGGGCCGCACGGGCGCCGGATGCGCCTCCAGGTTCCGCCACGCCGCCGCGTCCACCGCCTCCCGCGTCAACCCAGCCGGCCCCAGGGCGGACTCGGGCAGGTAGCGCACGAAGTCCGCGTCCTCCAGCACATAGAAGACCTCCAGCCTCGCCGGCCCCTGGCGGTGCAGCGCGCCCACCGCCTTCGCCTCGAAGTCCGCCGGACGCAGCACCGGACGAAGCCGAGCCTCCAGCGACGCCCCCTCCGCGCCCAGCCCCGAGT
>NZ_VIFM01000391.1 GCF_006636215.1 Myxococcus llanfairpwllgwyngyllgogerychwyrndrobwllllantysiliogogogochensis
ACATGTGTATAAGAGAAAGAGGTGGGGGTGCGGGAGCAGGGCTCCTCCGCGCCGGGCCCCAAGGTGTCGCTGACGGGCGAGGGTGGCACGTCCTGCGTGGCGGTGCTGCCGCGCAAGGTGGACTTCGGCGTGGTGGCGGAGGGGATGACGGCGACGCGCGCGGTGGAGGTCGTCAACCGCTGCCGCGACAGCGTGCTCGTCAACAACCTGCGGCTGGACACGGCGCAGGGGGGCTACTTCACCCTGGCGCAGGCGCCGGCCAGCGTGACGGTGCCCTCGGGTCAGTCGGCCTTCGTGGGCGTGACGTTCAGCCCTCGCGTGGGCGCGGCGGGTGCCAGCGAGGGACAGCTCGCCGTCACGGTGCGGGCGGGGAGCACGACGTCGACGGAGGCGGTGGAGCTGAAGGGTGAGGGCCGCGCGTTCAAGCCGTGCCAGTACGCGCTGCCGCAGCAGCTGCGCTTCGGCAAGGTGCCGGTGGGCGCGGAGGTGGCGTTGGGCGTGTCGCTGCGCAACACCGGCGCGGAGGCGTGCTACCTGGCCTCCATGCAACTGGTGGCGGGCTCGGACCCGTCCTTCGTCGCCGCGGCGGTGCCCAATGGCGTGCTCCAGCCCGGCCAGAAGGCCACGCTCGTCGTGCGCTTCAAGCCGGAGGCCGAGGGTGCCTTCGAGGGGCTCGCGGAGGCGTGGGTGAACCACCCGTCGCTGGGACACCCGCTGGTGACGCTGGTGGGCGAGGGCGTGAAGGGCTGCTTCGCGGTGCAGCCCACCACGGTGGACTTCGGCATCACCAAGCTGTCCTGCGGCCCGCGCACGCGGGAGCTGCTGGCCATCAACGAGTGCATTGGCCCGGTGAAGGTCGCGGGCATGGAGTTGGAGCAGACGGGCAGCGAGTTCGAGGTGGCGTCGGCCAACCCCTTCCCGGCGACGATTGCCCCGGGCGCGCGGGTGAAGCTGACGGCGCGCTACACGCCGACGGACGACGGGGATGACGCGGCGGCGCTGCGCTTCCGGCTGGAGGATGGGGGCGAGTACACGGCGGGCCTGGTGGGCCGGGGCGTGACGAAGGCGGAGCAGACGGACCGCTTCTTCCAGGAGTCGAAGGCGAAGGTGGACGTCCTCTTCGTGGTGGATAACTCGGGCTCGATGATGGAGGAGCAGCAGAGCCTGGGGCAGAACTTCGCGGCCTTCCTGAGCGCGGCGAGCGCGGCGGCGGTGGACTACCGCATCGGCGTCACCACCACGGGGTTGGACCCGTCTCCAGGGGGCTGGTCCGAGTGCCCCGGTGGCGCGCAGGGCGGAGAGAACGGGCGTCTGTTCCCGGTGGATGGCTCGCGGCCCCGCATCATCACCCCGGACACGCCGAACGCGGCGGGGGTCTTCGCCGCCAACACGCAGGTGGGTGTGTGTCATTGGAACGAGCAGGGCCTGGACGCGGCGCACCGCGCCCTGTCGGACCCGCTGCTCTACAACCTGGATGACGTCCGCACCCCTCTGGCCAACGACGGCAACGGCGGGTTCCTGCGCGAGGAGGCGAAGCTGGCCATCATCTTCCTCTCGGACGAGGAGGACTTCAGCTCGCAGCCGGTGTCCTTCTACGAGACGTACTTCCTGGCGCTGAAGGGCAACGACAAGTCCAAGCTCAGCATCAACGCGATTGTCGGCCCCATGGACCTGGCCACCTGCCCCACGTCGAGCAGCTCCGGCAGCCGCTACCTCCAGCTCGCGAGCGCGACGGGCGGCGTGGTGGAGAGCATCTGCACGCCGAACTGGGCCGCGTCGCTGGAGAAGCTCTCCAACAGCGCCTTCGGTCCCAACCGCAACTTCCCGCTGACCGAGGTGCCCGCCGACTCGACGCGCATCGTCGTCGAGGTGGACGGGGTGCAGGTCACCACGGGTTGGCACTACGACGCGCGGACCAACACCATCATCTTCGACCGTGACGCGGCCCCCGCGCCCGGCTCGTTGGTGGAGGTGACGTACCCGCTGGGCTGCAACTAGGGATTGCTCGCGAGGCAGTGACGGCGCCGCGCTTCACCTTCGGGTGGAGCACGGCGTTTCGCATTCCCTCGCGGCGCGGGACGTCACGGTGGGAACTCGAGGGAAGCACGGACCGCGTCGTGGTCCGAGCCCCCGTTGCGCAGCACCTTGGCCTCGGACAGCGTGATTCGCCGGCCGAGGATGTGGTCGATCTCCACGATGGCCGGAAGGACGGAGGCCGCGCCCGGCCAGGTGGAGCCGCAGCTCTCGCCCGGCCCTTCACATGCGTGCTGGAAGTCCGCCGAGGCGAAGGCCTTCATCGCATCACCCGAGCGGCCTTCGTTCATGTCCCCGAGCAGCAGCAGCGGACCCTGCTCCTTCGAATAGCGCTTCATCAGGGCGTCGGCCTGCTTCTTTCGGAGCACCGCGTTCTTCGCCATGGACTCAACCAGGTCGTCGTCCTTGCGATGCGTGGCCCCCGGCGCCATCAGGTGCACACAGGAGACCTTCAAGGTCCGCCCCGCGAGGCGCACGTCCGCCTCCAGGGCCGGCATGCGGTGTGGCTCCTGGGAGAAGTGCTCCGTGCGAGTCATCGGATGGCGACTCGCGATGCCCACGCCCCAGGTCCCCTTCCGGGGGACGAGCCGGACATGGGGATACTTCTTCCCGAGCCGTTTCCGGAAGGCGCTGGCGAACCCTGGCGTCAACTCGCGCAGACAGAGGATGTCCGGCGCCTCCTTCTCGATGAGGTCCAGCGACTTCGCCACATCCTCTGGCGGCGCGGAGTAGAGGACGTTGTAGGTCATGACCGTCACCTTCCCCTGCGCGGGTGGAGGTGACGAAGGTGCGGAAGCTTCCAGGACGGACAGCACCAGGGACGCGGCGAGGCTGGGGGGCCACATATCCAGACCCCATAGCAAGACCTGGGCTCGGACAATCGCAGGCGGAGTGTGGCGCCAGGGAGACACCTTCGGGGGTGACCGTCTCCCCTGGGCCGCGTGCTGATGGCCTACACGGTGGTGTCATCGTTCCCATGCGCCGTGCCCCGGCTGCTGCTGGGGCTGTCGGGGTCCGCGCTGGGATCGGAGCGAACCTGCCCCGAGGGCGGGAAGAGGTTCGGGAACACCCGCACGAAGAACGCCCGGATGATGGGCGGAAGCAGGGGCCCCCCCATGGGGCGCGTACTGGTGGGGCTGTCGCCATCCGTGCTGGGGTCTCCACCCCGAGCGACGCGCGCGGAAGCGGCGAACGTCGAGCGACCCTTCAGGGCCTGGTGGAGCGGGGCGGACCCGTGCTCCCGGTCTCCGGTGGGCTGGGAAGACTTCGGGCGTGGCTGAGCGGCGAGACGCCGCAGCGCGACCGTCGCGTGACGCAAGGGAGGCAACATGAGGGAGCTCCTGACTTCTGAATTCAGGCTTGCTTCATTCTCCAGGAAACCAAGGGCGGAGTTGCCGATGAGCGCTCAAGGCCTGGAATGAGTTTGCTTCCAGAGGGCCACCTCGCGGGCCTGGGCCTGTTTGGCTTTGCCCGCGGAGGTGAAGGCCGCGAGGGCCTCGTCGACGAGCGCGAGCGCCTGGCCTCGTGATGACTTCGCGTCCCAGAGGGCCTGGGCCAGGGTGAACTGGAGCTCCGCCCTGCGCGTGGGGCTCCACCCCAGCGGCTGGATGATATCGAGCGCGCGCTGTGCGGCGACGCGGGCGCGCTCGGGCTGCTTCAACTCCAGCCAGGTGCGAGCCAGCTCGACGAGCGACGTGACGAGGCGGGGCTGACGCGGGCCACCGTCCGCCTCCTTTCGCGCGAGCACCTCCTCCAACTCCGCCAGGGCTTCACGCGGCCGGCCCGCCTTGCGCAGCACGGCCGCGCGCTCCTCCCGCGTGCGCAACGTGGAGGAGTCCTTCGCCCCGAGCAGCCGCGCCTGGAGGGCCAGCGTCCGGTCATACCCCTTCAGCGCCGCGGCGAAGTGGCCCTGACGGTTCTCGAGCGCTGCCAGGGCCAGCAGGGACTGGGCGTACTCCGCATGCTCCTCGCCGAAGGCGTGGGCCGTCAGCGCCAGGGCCTTCTCGTGGTGCACCCGGGCTGAATCGAAGCGCTCGAGTTGCTCGTGCAGGCGGCCCAGGTCGTTGTGGAGGCGGATGGTGTCCAGGTGCGTTTCGCCGAGCGTGGCTTCGCGCAGCGCGAGGGCTTGCTCGTAGAAGGCGACCGCGGCCTCGGGGCCCTCCACCCAGCGGCGTGCGTCTCCCAGGAGGATGAGGGTGTTGGCGACCAGGGGGTGTCCTGCTCCCAGCTCGCGTCGCTGGATGGCGAGCGCCCGCTCGTAGAGCGAGACGGCGTCGAGCGGGCTCCCCTGCCGCGTGCGCACGAGGGCGAGGTTGGTGAGGACCTTGGCCGTGTCGAGGTGCTCGGGCCCGAGGGTTCGCTCGCGCAAGGCGAGGGCGCGTTGGTAGTGCTCCAGGGATTGGGGGAGCTGGCCTTCGCCGAAGTACACCAGGCCCAGGTTGTTCTCCAGCCGGGCCGCGCTCTCGTCCGCCGAGCCCACGCGCTCCATCAGCGCCCGCGCCTGGGCGGCGTGCTCCAGCCCGCGCTTCATGTCCTCCAACTCGTAGCCGATGACGAAGACCAGGTCCGTGCTCGCACGCAGGGCCAGCACGTCATGACGTCCGGCGAGCGCGGCCCGCATGGCCTCGGTCCAGGCGCGCTCGGCCTCTTCGTTCCGGGCGAGCCGATGCTCCAGCCAGCCCGCGACATGGAGCACCTCCGCCTCCAGCGGGCGGTAGCCGAGCGCGCGGGCCTCCTCCAGCGCCGCCGTGACCTCCGTTTTCCCCTGCGCGTAGCGCCCCGTCTCCAGCAGCACCTGGGCGCGCGACAGCCGCAGCCGCGCCTGCTCCATCCGGGCGCGCACGGCGGGGTCCTGGGGTTCGGGCGCGAGGGAGAGGATGGACTCCACGCGTGAGCAGTCGGAGACCGAGGGGAGGCGCAGGGAGGCCTCGGCGGCTTTCTGCACCAGGGCCGAATCGGCGCGCTCCAACGTGTCAGCGAGCACGTCAAGGGATTGGCGCCGGGATTCCAGGCAGGCCATGCGCAGCGCGAGCACGTTCTCCGGTTGCTCGTGGCGCACGTGGGTGGCCTCGCACGTCTCGGTGTAGCCCGCCTCCCAGGCCCGCGCGTAGTCGGAGAGGTGTCGGGATACCGCGTCCATGGTGGACCCCGCCAGGGAAGCACCGGTGGCGAGCATGGCGGCGCGCACCCTGGCCTCGCGGGGGGCGCTCCACACCGGAGCGAGGCGCGCGGCGGCACCGGTGCAGGGCGCGGGCTCGGCGCGCAGCCATGGCAGGAGGGCGAGGGCGGACACCCCGGCGACAGCGCACCCGGTGGCGAGCAGCCGCGCGCGCCGGCGGGCCGGGTCCTTCCCGAGGTCCTCCAGGAGCGCGGTCATGGAGGCGTAGCGGTCCGCGGGCTTGATGCCGAGGCCGCGCAGCACCACGCGACGCACCCAGGCGGGCACGTCCGTGTCGTGCGCGGGGGCCTGGAGGTGCTCGAAGTCAGGAGGCTGGCCCCTGGCGAAGGGGCGGATGCGGAAGAGGGCTTCGTACAACGCGACGCAGAAGCTGAACTGGTCCCCCCGGGCATCCATGGGTTCGCCGCTCCATTGCTCGGGCGGCATGTAGGCCGGGGTTCCCACCAGGGAGCCCGTGCGCGTCAGGGGCGCGGCGTCGTCATCGGGCACGTTCGCGCGCGGAGGCGTGGGCAGGGCGGGGGTGGTGTCCTGGAGGCGCGCGAGTCCGAAGTCCGTCACACGCGCGCGGCCCTGGCCATCGACGAGCACGTTGTCTGGCTTGAAGTCGCGGTGGATGAGCTGCGCGGCATGCGCGGCCGCGAGCCCCTGGCCCGCCTGCTTGAACAGGTGCAGCACCTCTCGCCACGAGCGAGGGCTGGCCTTGAGCCACTGGCGCAGGGTGGGGCCCTCGACGAACTCCATGGCCATGAAGAGTCGGCCGTCCACGGTGCCCACGTCGAAGACGGTGATGACGTGGGGATGGGAGAGGCGGGCCACGGCCTGGGCCTCGCGGAGCAGGCGCTGCTCCAGCTCCCTGGCGCCGTCCCCGTCGAGCGCGCGCACCAACTTGAGGGCGACCCTGCGGTCCAGCCGAGGGTCATACGCGCTCAGCACCACCCCCATGCCTCCGGCGCCCACGCGGTCCAGGACCACGTAGCGGCCCAACTGGGTGCCTCGCCCGGGTGAGGACGAAGGGGCGGTCGCCGGCTTGTCGGTGCCTGGTTTTTCTCCGGACGCGTCCATCAGCGTGGTGCGCGCGGCGCCCCGAGCCGCCTCACCCACCAGCGCGAGGCACGCCGAGCAACGGTCCACGTGGGCCTCCACGGCCTGGGCCTGGGACGGTTCCAGGGCCCGCTCGCAGTACGCCAGGAGGGTGTTTTCGTCGGGGCAGTCCATGGCCTCACTCAGCGCAGCAGGTGCCTCACGCTCAAGTCCAGTCCGCTCAGGAGCGTGCGGGCCAGGCTTTCCAGCTCGGATGCGTCGACCTTCAGTCGTCGTCGCAGCTCCGCGTGGGTGCGCTCGGTGAGCGTGTCCCTGGCGGCTTTGAGCCATCGCGTCATGGTGGCGCGACTCACGCCATGCACCCGGCCAATGTCCTCCACGCCCACGTTCTCCACGAGGTGCAGCCGGAGGAAGGCGCGCTCGCGAAGCTCCATCGAAGCGAGCGCGGAGGCGATGGACGCTTCGATGTCCGCGTGGTGGCGATGCTTCAGCGCGGCGAAGGAGGCGTCCTGGACAGGCAGCAGCGCTTCCTCCAGGGCGATGGGGCGGGCGGCGCGCTCACGCAGCTCCGTGAGCGCGAGCCGAAGGGCCACGGTGCGGACCCAGGTCTCCAGGGGACCGCGACCGTCGTATTCGGCAAGACGGGGTGGGGCATTCTCGCGGGGCAGCAGCAGGCGTTCGCGCAGCCGTTGCATGGCTTCGTCCACCACGTCGGGGGCCATGTTCCTTCGAGCCAGGGCCTGGCGCGCGGCGGGGAGGAGGCGACGCTCGAAGAGCGCGAGCGCCGCCGGAAGGCCCCGTGCGCAAGCACAGGCGAGGTACAGGTCCTCCACGTGGCGGACCGGGTCCGTCCCGCCGCGTGCGCTCAGGTGCGCGAGGAAGACGCCGCGTTCGAGCACCACGCCGGGCCAGGCGGCGCGGGCCCTGAGGTACGCGTCCTCATCGGGGCGGGGTGGGTCCATGCGGTTGGGAGTGTACAACGCTGGCTCCTGTTCCAGCCCGAGGGCACGCGCCGGGGCCGAGTGCTCGTACCGCGCCGAGTCATTCCCTTGGCGGGTGGATGGCGGTGGCGAAGCCTCCGGCGTGGTGCTCGGCGAGGAAGCGGGAGAGCTGGTCCGGGGTGAGTTCGCGGCAGGTGCTGGACGGGTCGTGGACGATGAAGTTGCCCTCGGGCGTCATGCCCGTCACCGCAATCCAGTGGCCTCCGGAGAAGTTGCCGGAGGCGTTGGGTGGCTGCTCGTTGGCGAGCATCACGCTGCTCTCACCGTTGACGGCGACGAGGTTGCCCGCTTCGAGCTGTTGCTGAATCCAGGCCGTATCGGAGCCGGCGTGGGTCTCCGATGTGAGTCCCTGGTTCGCGGCCATCTGCTCGATGCCGACGTAACCGGTGCCTTCGGCTCCCATGCCGATGGAGTTGGCGAGCTGATTGATGAAGGCGCCGTCGGACAGGCCCTCGCCGAGCCCGTAGCCCTTGAGAATCATCGCCATCGTCGTGGGGCCGCAGTTGGAGAAGCGGTTCCAGTCGTCCTCGGTGCCCTCGGAGGAGATCTGATTGATGTACGGCACGGGGTAGCGCTCACCTGGCGCGGAGGGGGTGGAGGGCGTTGAGCCCAGCGTCGGCGTGGCGCCCGGCGTCGGAGCGGAATCCTGGGTGGGGACGGACGGCGGGAGGCCGTCGGTGAG
>NZ_VIFM01000392.1 GCF_006636215.1 Myxococcus llanfairpwllgwyngyllgogerychwyrndrobwllllantysiliogogogochensis
GGCCCGCCCCCACCTTCACCTCGCCCACCTTCTCCCCACGCGCGGTCTCCACCACCGCGAGCACCCCGGTGTCCGCGTCCACCACGTACAGGAAGGCATCATCCCGGCTGAGCGCCACCGAGCCCGACGCGTTGCTCCACCCGCCACCCGTCGACGAGTCCTCGCAAGCCATCAGCCCGAGCGCCGCCACCACACCGGCCAGAACGTGCCGTCTCATGAAGTGTCCTCCTCGCGGTTCCCGACGAGAATGCCGCCCACTGCTCTCATCGCTGGGAAATGCCGCGCCGTGTCGTGGAGGGGAAATGGCGCCCGGCCCTGGTCGCTCGCCGCCCCCACGAGCCGGCCATGCTTGCATCAGAAGGCCGCCAAAGTCGATTCCTTCCCCTCCCTGGGTGCGGGTGGCGAACAGTCGAGCCCCTCCGCCCGGGCGAAACGCCACGAGCGTGTAGCGCCGGGTGGGAGTAAAGGAGAGGGGCGTGTCCCGCTCCCCCTCCGTCATCCTCAGCTTCCGACGCACCTTCGCGCTGCTCATCATCCTGGTGGTGCTGCCGTCCGCGGGCCTGTCCGGCTTCGGCGTGGTGGCCATCATCAATGAGCGCGCCGCGGTGGAGAAGCGCCTGGAGTCCGCGTGGCGGGGCACGCTGGAGTCACTGTCCCAGGAGCTGCCCAAGGAGCTGTCCGCCGCGAAGCTCGCGGAGGAAGGCGGCAGGCTCCAGTTGCTTGCGCCGGATGGACGCATCCTGTCGGAGCCCGACGGCACCTTCCAGCTCGAGGGAGGCCGCACCTTCACGGAGGACCCGCTGCTGATGGAGGCCCTGGGCGCGGTCATGCCAGAGGTCGGCTCGCTGCCCGAGGTACCCACCGTCTTCTCGCTGTCCGCCGGAGGCCGCTCCGTCGTCGTGGTGGCCGAGCGCAAGGGCGACATCGTGCGCGGCGTGCGCCTGTCCGTGCGCGCCCTGGAGCTGCTGCTGACGGAGCGCGTGGAGCCCCGCGCGGTGTCCAGCGAGCCGGTGCGCTTCGCGCTGATGCCCGTGCCCCGCGAGAGCAGCGAGGGCGGCGGATTGATGGGCAAGCTGGTGTCGGAGGTGGCGCAGGCTCGCGCCAGCGCGCTGGGGCCGCAAGTGCTGGCCGAGCGCGTGCTGTCACCTCCGCTTCAAGACTTCCGTCTGGTGGTGCTGCCCACCGGCGAGGACCCCGTCGCCCGGGCCTCCGCGCGCAACCGCGCCGTGTACGGCGTGCTGCTGGGGTTGTTCTACCTGACGCTGACGTTCGGAGTCGTCTACACGGGCCGCGTGCTCTACCGCGAGGCGCGGCTGTCGCGCATGAAGACGGACTTCGTGTCGCTGGTGAGCCACGAACTGCGCACGCCGCTCACCTCCATCCGCATGTTCATCGAGACGCTCGCCCTGGGGCGGCTGAAGGACCCGGCGCAGATGCAGGAGGTGCTCACCCTGCTGACGCGAGAGACGGAGCGGCTGTCCGTCTTCATCGAGCGGGTGCTGGACTGGTCCCGCATCGAAGGCGGTCGCAAGGTGTACCAGCGCGAGCCGATGCCCGTCATGGACGTGGTGGACACGGCGGTGGCGGCCTTCCGCGCGCAGCGCCTGGAGGGCGGCGTGGACCTGAAGGTCGACGTGTCCGAGGGGCTGCCGCGCGTGGACGTGGACAAGGAAGCCGTCGCGGGAGCGCTGCTCAACCTGCTCCAGAATGCCTACAAGTACAGCGGGCCAACGAACCGACGCATCGAGCTGAGCGCACGCCGCTCGGGCCGATGGGTGGACCTGGCGGTGGAGGACAACGGCGTGGGAATCGCTCCGAAGGAACGCAAGCGCATCTTCGAGCGCTTCTACCGGGTGGACAATCTGCTGACCCGGAAGACGGAGGGAAGTGGGCTGGGGCTGGCCATCGCCCGGCGTATCATCGAGGCTCACGGCGGACGCATCGCCGTGAAGAGCGAGCCCGGCCGCGGCAGCCGGTTCACCATCCACCTGCCGGTGCAGAAGGCATGAGCGAGACGACCCGCCGCATCCTGGTGGTGGAGGATGACCTGTCCATCCTCGCCGGCCTGTCCATGAACCTGCGCTTCGAGGGCTACGAGGTGCTCCAGGCCCAGGACGGGCGCACGGGGCTCCAGCGCGCGCTGGACGAGGCCCCGGACCTCGTCGTGCTCGACTTGATGCTGCCGGAGCTCAACGGCTTCGAGCTGCTCAAGGAGCTGCGCCAGCGCGGCCGGGACACCCCCGTCGTCGTGCTGTCCGCCAAGGGCATGGAGACGGACAAGATTCTGGGCCTCAACCTGGGCGCGGATGACTATGTGGTGAAGCCCTTCGGGCTCCAGGAGCTGCTGGCGCGAATCAAGGCCGTGCTGCGCCGGCGCTACCCGACGCTCGGGGCCGCGCCGCCGGTGACGTTCGGCGACGTCAGCGTGGACATGAACGCGCGCACGGTGGCCAAGGCCGGCACGCCGGTGGAGCTGACGGCGCAGGAGTTCAAGCTCCTGGCGCACTTCCTCGCGCACCCGGAGCGGACCTTCACCCGCGAGGAGCTGTTGTCCGGCGCGTGGGGCTACCACTACGAAGGCAGCGCGCGCACGGTGGACAACTTCATGCGCCAGCTGCGCCTCAAGTTCGAGCCGAACCCGGAGGAGCCCCGCCACTTCGTCACCGTGCGGGGCCTGGGCTACCGCTTCGAGAAGTGAGCACTCCGGCCCGTGCTCACGGGCCGGCGACGCCGATGTGGCGCGAGTCTTCCAGGTCGAAGGGCTTGCCGTCGAAGCGGCCGTAGCGCTCGCGCGGGATGAAGCCCGCGCCGGTGAGGGCCGCGTCCAGCTCCTCTGGCGAGAAGTGCCGCAGCTTGAGGCGGCGGATGGGGCTGGGCACGCCCGGCTGCTTGCGCTCGCGCAGGTGGAGGGCGAACAGGGGCCGGCGCGGCTCCAGGCCCGCGTTGGGCTCCTCGTCATCGCGCGGCAGCACCGGCTCGCGGGGCGTGTTGAGCACGTCGTACACGAAGGTGCCCCCCGGGGTGAGGTGGTGGCGCACCGTGGAGAGGAACGCCTCCAGGTCATCATTGCCAGGCATCAGCCCCAGCGCGTGCTGCGGGGCGAGCACCAGTGGGAAGTGTTCCTGAAGGCGGATGGAGCGCAGGTCCGCGACGAGGAAGCGGGCGCGGCTGGCGACCTCCGGAGGCTCCGAGGCGCGGCGCTCCTCGGCGGAGCGAATCATCACCTCCGAGGGGTCCACTCCCACGGCGGTGAAGCCATGCTCGGCCAATGCCCAGACCACCCGGCCGTTGGCGGCGCCCAATACCAACACGGGCGCACCGTGCTCGGTCGCCTGGCGTGTGTAGAACAGGAGGTCCGGCTCCTGCCCCACCAAGGACAACGGTGTGCGACCGCGTGCGTCGTTCCCACCCATTTCCGGAAGGCACTAGCACGAATGAGGGGGTCTTCGGGACAGCGACTTTCCCAGACTGGGGATTGTGCTTCCCACTGGCTGTCCGGGACCGGACGGAGTCCCGCTTGGAACGGCAGCCAACCCTGGCATCGGCCTTGCGATGCAGAGGCCCTGGAAGGCTGCCCATCCGGGGCGGCCCAGGTTTTCGTGGGGTGAGTTCGGATGACGCGGGGATGGCGCTGGGCAGGAGCGCTCGTCATGGCGGGCGCGATGTGGACCGTGGTGGGCTGCGGCTCCAGCAAGAGCGGCGACGATTCGGAGCAGGACAACCCGGGCATGGATGACCCGGGCCCTCCGCCTGGACGCCCGGGCCCTCCGGAGGAGATCCCCGACGCGGGGACGCCAGACTCGGGTACGCCCACGGAGCCTCCCGACTCGGGCACGCCCACGGAGACGCCGGACTCGGGGACTCCGACGGACGGCGGCACTCCCACGGACGGCGGGAGTCCGACGGACCCTCGCCAGGACGTGGAGATTCCGCCGCTGCCGACGCCCGCGGGCTGGCGCTTCTACGGCGCGGACCAGGGCGGCCCCGTCACCGTCTACGGCGTGACGGCCGACGAGGGCGGCAACGTCTGGGTGGCCGGCGGCGAGGAGGGCCTGTTCCTGCTCAAGCGCGGCGCGGAGAGGCTCGTGCGCTACGGCATGGAGAACGGCCTGCGCCCCTACGGCTTCATGGCGGATGGCAGCACGCCCCCGGGGGCCAAGTACCTGAAGGTCATCTCCGTGGCGGGCGGCAAGTCGGGCACCGTCTTCGTGGGCTACGAGGGCATGCCGGGCAAGGGCTTCGAGCACTGCGAGAACAACTGGGACGGGCCGAGCCCGGACCCGGCGCGCTACAAGAGCGGTGACGCGGACAAGGTGATGCTGAACTCGGACGGCACGCTGGACGTGGTGCACTACGACATCTTCTCCGGCCCCAACGTGGTGGCGGCCGAGCCCCGAGGGCGCGAGAAGATCTGCAACGTGCTGCGCATCCGCTACGACAAGCACGCGCTGGGCAACAACAAGGCGAGCGTGTGGTTCGGCGGCAACCACGGCTTCGCGCGCGGCAACGCGGAGTTCGACGGCGCGCCCATGTGCAACGGCCAGCTCAACTGCTCCGGCGTCTTCGAGCACGTGCACCCGCACATCAACGCGTACAACGCGCAGGGCGGCGTGATTCTGCTGACGGACGCCTACTACGGCGTCGCGGTGGACCCGAGCGGCGACGTCTGGTTCGGCGGCTCGGACCGCACCACGCGCTTCCGCTACGGCACCAACGGCGGCAACTTCTGGCGCTCGCAGACGGGTTCGGAGAACGACAGCAGCAACAAGCTGGACCTGTGGCCGGACGCCAAGCCCGAGTACTCGAAGCCCAATGAGCGCGTGCCTGACAACATCTCCGGCGCGGTGGTGGCGCGTGACGGCACGGCGTGGCTGAGCTCGTTCGGCAACGGCCTGGTGCACATCGACGCGAATGGCACCGTGCTGGGCCACATGGGCGCGGGCTCGGGGCTGGTGGACAAGCACCTGTCCGCCATCGGCCTGGACCCGTCCGACGGCAGCATCTGGGTGGGCGCGTCGTGGGGCGGTGGCCTGTCGCGACTCAAGGGCGGGAGCATCATCAACTACGGCCTGACGGACTTCGGCCGCAAGTACGGCATGTCCCGCATCAGCGACATCCAGGGAGATGCCTCGGGAGACGGCCGGCGGATGCTGGTGGGCTTCATGGGCTACCAGGACACCACCACGAAGAAGTGGGTGGCGGGCGCCATCGGGGTCTTCGAGGGCAACTAGCGCCCCCCGGGTCCATGGATTTGAACGCGGCGGCCGTCCTCACCTGGGGGCGGCCGCCGTCGTACGTCCAGGCCCGCGCTACTTCGCGGGCAGCACGCGGTGCTTCTCGAACAGGGCCTGCTGACGGCTGACGAGCGGCACCTGCCGTCCGGCCAGCCACATGCCCACGGGCCGCGACGCGGACTCCAGCGGGTCGCCGTTCCACAGCACCACGTCCGCCACCGCGCCGGGAGAAAGCTTCCCCACCGGCAGGCCGAACGCATCCGCCACGCTGGAGGTCATCGCGCGCAGCGCGTCCGTGTGCGGCAGGCCCCAGGCCACCGCGTTGCCCGCCTCCTGCGCCAGCGTGCGCACCATCGCGGGCTCGCCCAGCACGGAGAACAGCACCCTCACGCCCGCGCTGTTCAGGAGCGCCGCGGAGTCCAGCCGGCTGTTGAGCCGGTCGAAGTCCATGGGCAGGTTCTGCGTGGGCTGGAGAATCACCGGCACCTTCGCCGCGGCCAGCTCCGACGCCACCATCCACGCCTCGCTGCCTCCGGCGATGACGAGCTTGAGGTTGTACTCGCGCGAAAGCGCCAGCGCCGCCCGGATGTCCGACGCCTTCTGCGCCGTCACCACCACCGGCAACGTGCCCGCGAGCACCGGCTGGAGCGCCTCCAAATCCAGCCGGCTCGCCGCCACGTCCCGCATGCGCCGCTGCTCGAAGTCACCCTTGCGGCGGCCGTACTCACGCGCGTCGGAGAAGACCTCGCGCAGCCGCTCCAGCACCAGCGCGCGCGAGCCCGATACGGCATCCCGTCCGCCCATGCCCAGGTTGACGTGCATCGCCAGCGAGGCGCGGCGCACCGAGCCGTCCGTCGCCACGAAGGCGCTCTGCCCGGCCACCAGCCCTCCGTGCTGCACCGTCACCGCGCTGGTGACGCCGCCCAACCGCGTCACCGGGAACACCGCCGAGGCCGGATTGAAGCTGTCCGCCGACACCAGCGCCGCGCGCACGTCCCGCTTCGCCGCGTCTCCGCGCAGCCCGTCGTCCTGCGTCGACACCTCCGCGCCCACCTCCACCAACCCCAGCGAGGTGAGAGGGTCCACCAGGCCCGGCGTCAACAACCGCCCCTTGCCGTCCACCGTCCGGCAACCCGCGGGGAGCGCGCCGCCCTCGCCCTGCGAGCGCACGCTCGACACCTTGCCGCCCTCCAGCACCACCGTGGCGACCTTCACCCAGGCCGAGCCCGTGAAGGCCGTCACGCCCTGGAACACCGTGCAGGCTTCCTGCCCCTGCGGCACCAGCTCCGCGCACGCGCGCTCCTTCGAGACATCACAGCGCGCGACGAGGCCCAGGTCGGCCAGGGACGGCGTCGGCGCGGGAGCGGCCACCAGCTTCGCGGCGCTCGCCGCCAGCTCCCCCACCTCGAAGTCGCTCGCCTCCACCGCGCCCGCGCCCGCGTCGAACGTCACCACGCCATCCGCCCACACGCGCTGCGCCCTCGCATAGACGCTCAGCGGGTGGTTCTTCCACAGCACCACGTCCGCCATCTTCCCCGGCTCCAGCGAGCCAGTGACGCCCTCCACGCCCATCACCCACGCGGCGTTCAGCGTCACCCAGCGCAGCGCCTCTTCCTCGGGAATGGGGACGCCGGACTCCCTCGCCCGCCACATCGCCTTGCCGGCCTCCTGGTTCAGCCGCTGGATGCCAAAGCCCGAGTCCGAGTGGATGACGGCCTTGCCCCCCGCCTGCGACACCAGCCCGGCGTTCTCGGGGATTCCGTCCCATGCCTCCAGCTTGAAGCCCCACCAGTCCGCCCAGGTCGCGACGGCGACACCCTTCGCGGCCAGACTGTCGCGGACCTTGTAGGCCTCCAGCGCGTGGTGGAAGGCCCGAATCGAATAGCCGGCTTCCTCCGCCACCTGGAGCATCACCTCCATCTCGTCCGCGCGGTAGCAGTGGTTCTGCACCAGGATGTTGCCGCGCAGCACCTCCGCCAGCGTCTCCAGCTTCAAGTCGCGCAGCGGCGCGGGGCCCGCGTCGTCCGGCGCCTTCTCCTTCTTCTTCGCCCACTCCTCCAGCTTGGACATGTACTCGCGGGCCTGGGCGAACGCCTGCCGGTAGCCCGCCACGTTGGCCATGCGGGTGGACGGCGCCACGTTGCGGCCCTCGCCGTAGACGCGCCGGGGGTTCTCACCACACGCCATCTTCAGCGCGTCCCTCGCACCCGGGAAGCGGACTTCCGCCGCCGACCGTCCGAAGTGCAGCTTCACCGGGAAGCCCCGGCCACCAATCAGGTTGGCGCTACCTGGTAGCACCAGCAGCGCCGTGACTCCACCCGCCGCCGCGCGCCGCAGGCCCGGGTCCTGCGGCCAGAACGAGTGTTCGGCGGAGACCTCGGCCGTCACCGGCGCCGTGGCCTCGTTGCCATCGCCCGTGGAGAACGTCTCCGGCGTCGCGTAGACGCCCAGGTGGCTGTGGGCGTCGATGATGCCCGGGGTGACGTAGAGGCCGGTGCCATCCACCTCCTCCGCGCCCGGAGGTGTCGTCACCTCCGCGTTACGCCCCACCGCCGTCAGCTTGCCGTCCACCCAGGCCACCGCGCCATCCTCGATGGCCGGGCCGGTGGCGGGCATCACCGTGGCATGACGGACCACCACCGCGCGCGCCTGCTTCCAGACACGTGTCGGAGCGGGGGGCGCCAAAGAG
>NZ_VIFM01000393.1 GCF_006636215.1 Myxococcus llanfairpwllgwyngyllgogerychwyrndrobwllllantysiliogogogochensis
GTCCACGAAGCCGACGATGTCCTTGGCCAGGTAGTCCCGGTAACGGCCGATGGCGTCGCTGTTGATCCACTGGCTGCCGCCCAGGGACGTCCAGCCATCCGGGAACACGCCCACCACCGGCGGCACCTGCGCGGGGCCGGGTCGGCGCTCGGCCATCGGGGGAGCGACGGGGGGCGTCGCACCGGGCGAGCCCTGCACGGGGCCAGGTCGGCGCTCGGGCGCGGCAGCCGTGGGCTCGGCCGCACCACCGGGCCGAGCAAATCGCGAACGCATGGAGGGGGCGAGGCGCTGAAGCTCGGCCGCCGCCTTTGCGTCGATCATCAGCAACCGGCCAGCACCGTCCTCCTGCCAGAGCAGGTGACGGCGCACGTCCTCGAGCACGGCGCTCAGTTCCTGCGAGGCATCGGGCGAGTCGTCGTTCACGGTGGTGGATCGGTATCGGACGACGGGACCGAGCGCAAGGAAGCGGTCATCCTTCGCGACCGTACGCCTCTCGCCACGGCGGGCCCACCGGCACCCACCGGGTCAAGTCCTCGTTGGGCCCACACATCGCGTCACAGACCTGTCGCTCGGACGTCCTGGAGCGGCACACAGCCCTGTCCGTCGGTTCCAGGACCCGGCGCTCAGCCGTTCGCCGGGCGTTGCTCCACCAGCAGCAGTTCGAGGATTCCCCGGGCCACCGCGTCCTTGGTGCCCTGGAGCTCTCGTGGCGAGCCGGCGCGCGTCAACACCGTCACCCGGTTGGTGTCGGTGCCGAAGCCCGCGCCGGGCGCCGTCACGTCGTTGGCGACAATCGCGTCCAGCCCCTTGCGCTCCAGCTTCTCGCGTGCGTGCTCCAGCACCCGCTCTGTCTCCGCGGCGAAGCCCACCAGCACCGGACGACGCGCCTGCCCCGCCACCTTCCGCGAGGCCTCCGCCAGCACATCCGGCGTGCGCACCAGCTTCAACGTCTCCGGCCCGGAGGCGGCGCCCTTCTTCACCTTCTGCGCGGCCCGAGTCTCCGGGCGCCAGTCACTCACCGCCGCCGTGGCGATGAATACGTCCGCCTCTCCAACCCTCCCCAGGACCTCGCGCGCCATGTCCTCCGCGGACACGACGTCGACGACTTCCAGCCCCGCGCGGTCCACCGCGCCCACGGGCCCCAACACCACCGTCACCGAGGCACCCAGCGCACGCGCCGCATGCGCCAGCGCCAGTCCCATCTTCCCCGTGGAGGGGTTGGAGATGAACCGCACCGGGTCCAGGAACTCGCGCGTGGGGCCCGCCGTCAGCAACACCCGCTTGCCCGCGAGCGGCCCCGGGGCGAAGCGCGCGGCCACTCCCGCGACGATGGCCGGCACCTCCGCCAGCCTCCCCTCACCCACGTCGCCACAGGCCAGCAGGCCCGCGCCAGGGCCGACGAAGGAGAAGCGCGCATGTGCCAGCAGCGCCGCCACGTTCTCCTGCGTCATCGCGTTGTCCCACATGGCCACGTTCATCGCCGGGGCCAGCACCACCGGCCCTCGGAAGGCCAGCAGCGACGTCGTCACCGCGTCGTTGGCCATGCCCGCGCGCACTCGCGCCAGCAGGTCCGCCGTCGCGGGAGCCACCACGAAGGCCTCCGCCCAGCGCGCCAGGTCCAGGTGCCCGAAGTTCCCCTCCTGCGAGGGGTCGAAGTAGTCGGTGAGCACCGGATGCCCGCTGAGCGCCTGGAAGGTGAGCGGGGTGACGAACTGGCGAGCGGACTCCGTCATGGCCACCCGCACCTCGGCGCCCGCCCGACCCAGCTCGCGCACCAGCTCGCAAGCCTTGTACGCGGCGATGCCACCGGCCACGCCCACCACGATGCGACGGCCCTTCAGTGCCGATACGTCCATGCGGCTTCCTAATGCGCCGGCCCGTCGGCTCGCAACCGAAGCAGTGCCCAAGCCACCGACGCGTCAACGCCCCAGTGTCAATTCGCCCCGCGAGGGCACATCCACCACGCGCACTTCCGGGCCACCGGGGGTCTCCACATGGAACGCGCCCCACACCACCGTGTAGCGGCCGGGAGGCAGGCCCGACACGATGACCTGCTCGGTGCGCGGCTGATAGACGAGGTGCGCCCACCGCGAGCGCATCAACTCCTGTGCGGGCGGGTTGCTCGACACCGGGACTTCTCCGGCCACGACCCAGAGCGCCTTGCCCCGCTCGGGCTTGAGCTGCACCGTGAGCGAAGCGCTCCCGGGCGAGGGGCCCAGGTCCAGGTGCATCTCCGCGCCGCCCACCTGGACCACCAGCGCGGGCTCTCCCGAGTACTCGAGTCCCGAGCCCAGCATGAACCGGTAGCTGCCCGGCGCCACGTCCACGGAGTAGCCCCCGTCAGGACCGGTGACGATGGTAAGCGGCTCGCCTCGGTCGCCATTCACCGCCTCGACTTCGATGCCCGCCGCCGGCTGTCCTCCCGGACGGAACACGCGACCACTCAGGCGCGTGGCCTGCTTCAGCGTCAGCTCCAGCGCCGCGCGATTCCCGCGCTCCACCGCCTGCGTTCCGCTCAGCCGGCCCTTGCGCGCGGAGACGGTGTAGCGCGCGACATAAGGGGGGCTCGCCAGCGTGAAGCGGCCGTCCGGTCCCGAGAGCACCGACTCGTCGCACACCTCACAGGAAACCACCGCGTCGGCCACCGGCCCTCCGCTCGCGTCCCTCACCAGGCCACTGATGCTCGGCAGCTTCTCCAGCACCAGGTCGCCCAGTTCGGGTGACACCGGGCGGTCCACCATGAGCGGCTCGTAACCGGAGGCATCCACCGCGACGATGACACGGTCACCCGCGGTGGGCAGCGCCAGTTCGAAGCGGCCATCCGGGCTGTCCACCTGATGCTCGTCCATCCGGAAGCGGCGCACCGGAGCGCCGTCATCGCCAACGACGCGCCCCCGGAAGACATCGCGCTTCTTGAGCACCACCTTCACCGGCGGCCCGCCCGCCTTGCCTTCCGCGCGCTCCGTCTGGTCATAGCCGGAGTGCTTCACCTCCAGGCGGTAGCCCCGGTCCGGGCGCAGCGAGCGGAACTCGAAGTGGCCCCGCGCGTCGCTGATGACAGGCTCCGCGCCCCGCGGCACCACCGACAGCGAGGCACCCGCCACGGGCGTGCCTTGCGTGTCCACCACGTCGCCCGTCAGGGGCGCACCGGGCTTCAGCTCCGCCTCCAGCTTGAGCGTCTGACCCTCCACCACCGTCACCTGCCGCCGCTCGGACGGCTGGTAGTCCGGATGCGAGGCCACCATCGAGTAGGACCCTTCCGGAAGCCCGCGCATGGGCACGACGCCATCGGGGCCGGAGGGACGGTCACTCCGGAAGATGCCCTCCTGATCCACCCACAGCACCACGTCCGCGCCTTCCACACGGCGCCCGCCGGATGACACCGTCACCTCCAGCGCGGCATGGGGCTCCAGCGGAAGCTCCACACCGGAAGCCGGCGCCGTCACCTTCACCTGACCACCGCCCCACTCCGAGTGGTGCGCGTGCAGTTCATACAGGCCCGGCGTAGGCACCTGCGCCGCGAAGCGCCCTTCCCCATCCGCCAGCACCGACTCGCCCGTGGGCTGCACCAGCACCGACACGCGGGGCGCGGGACGTCCATACTCGTCCATCACCCGTCCGGTGATGAGCGTGGCGCGCTCCAGCTCCAGCTCCAGGGTCGTCTCGCCCTTGCCCACGCGAGCGGGGAGCTGGACGTCGCGGAAGCCTTCCGCCTTGCCCTCCAGCAGGTACTCGCCCACGGCCAGTGGCCCCAGCTCCACCAATGCGCCCGTGGCCGCGCGCTCACGCCGGACGAGTTCGCCCCGCGAGGTGCGCAGCATCAGCTCCGGAGTGGGGACGGGCTGTCCGGCCTCGTCGACCACCGTGACGAGCAGCTTGCCCGCCTCCTCCAACTCCAGCGTCACCTGCGTCACACGCGCGTCGAGCGTCAGCGTGCGCGGGGCCGAGCCCAGGCCCGGGGCCTCCGCCGTCACCACCAGTTCGTCCGGATACAGGCCGGTGAAACGCACCACCTCGCCTTCGGTGCGCAGCTCACGCGACAGATGGTCGGCACGAAGGCGCACCGTCGCGGCCGCGGGCTGGCCCTGTCGCATGACGCGAACCTCGAGCGTGCGCGCGGGAGTCAGCTGCAACCGCACCGGCTGCGGCCCCGCCTCGACGTGAGCCTCCACGGCGGGCAGGTAGCCCTCCGCCATCGCCAACACGTAGAAAGGCCCTTCGCCCAGGCCATCCAGCGAGAAGGCACCTTCCGCGCCGGACTCCGCCTCGAAGGGCAGCGGCACGCGACGGGAGACGGCGTGTACGCGAGCCCCCTTGAGCGGCTGCCCCGCTTCGTCCACCACCTGGCCTCGAATGGAGCGCAAGGGCGGGAGGTACAGCTCCACCGGGTCTCCCGGGGCCGCCCTGTCCCTCAGCGCCACCCCCAACCCCGAAGCGCGCGCCCACACGGAGAAGGACACACCGACGAGGTGCTCGAAACGGAAGCGCCCTTGCTCGTCCGTGCGCACCGTCGCGCGTGGACTGAGAAAGCCTCGCTGCTGCTCGAAGAAGGCGAGCGTGTGCAACGCGGACTCGCGGGCCGGGCAGGACAGGAGCGCCTGGTCGCATTCGTCGCAGCGCACGTCCGCCAGCGTCCGCTCGGAGCTGGCCGCGAGGAACACCTCCGCCCCCGACACGGGCTTGCCCGACGCATCCAGCACGCGGCCGGTGAGCGCCAGGCCCTCCTGGCCTCCCGAGGAGACCTCCACCGCGGAGAACTCGGGCAGCGACTTCGGCGTGGAATCCAGAGACGCGGCGGACGCAGGGCTCCGAGGCCCACTCTCGGAATGGGACCAGAGCCAGGCTGCCCCGGCCACCACCAGGGCGGAAATCACCCCTATGAGAATCCAGTTGCGCATGCGCACGTCACTCGGACCTTAGCCCGCGGCCGGGCCCGGAACGGGTGATTCCCTCCGGAAATTCCGGACCCCGTCCTCTCCCGGACGCTCCCCCCATGACGCGTTCCCACCCGGTGGCCTGCGTTGCCACCGGGGAAACACCGTCATGCGTTGGTCACTGCTTCGTGTCGTCCTCGAGTGCGTCCAGTCGCTTCTCCACCCGCTCGAAGCGCGCGTTCGTCGTATCCGCCAACGAGCCGAGCAGCCGAGCCATGCGGCCAGCGTGCGTCTCCATCCGCTGGAGTCCACCGGACAGGCCACGAAGCTCACCCGCCACCGTCTCCATGTGCGTCATCATGACGTCCATGTTCGCGCGCAGGGAGTCCGTGCTCGCGCTCAGGGAGTCCACGTTCGCGCGAAGCGATTCGATGTTCGCCTGCATCGCGCCCATGTTGGCCTGCATCACGCCCATGTCCTCGCGCATCACCCCCATGCTCTTCAGCACGAAGCCCATGCTCGAGGCCATGACTCGCGTATGCGTCCGCGTGGTCTGCATCTCCTCCCGGAGCTCCGCGACCTCGCCCATCAACCGCACCATGACATCCCGCCCCACCGCCCTCGCCATCCGACCTCCCACCATGGTTTGGCGGGAAGCTACATGGCGGGTCTGACGCGGACCGGACGAGACAACGGAACCACGACGGGTGCGCTGGCTCATGGTCGGTCTCCTCACTCTTCAGCGAAGGGCTGGATGGCCTGCGCCACGGCGAGCTCCTGTCGGGCCTCGCTCAACTCCGAGTTGGTCGCGCGCAGCCGGTCACTCAGCACCTGCACGAAGCTCCAGAGCATCTTCACCGCGAGGATGGACTCGCGCTTCATCAGCCCCATCAGGTCCGGACGGGAGATGACCATGGTGCGCGTGGGCTCCGTCGCGCGCACCGTCGCCGAACGCGGCGCGTTGTCGATGAGGCCCATCTCTCCGAAGTGGCCGCCAGAGCGCAGCTCGGCGATCTCCACGCCGTTCTTCTCGATGGCCACCCGGCCCCGGATGACGACGAAGAGCTCCTCGCCCGGCTGCCCCTCCACCACGATCTCCCGGCCCGCGGGATACGTGCGCGTGGTGGCGATGGACAACACCGCCGTCTGCTCCTTGTACGTGAGGTGACGGAAGAGCGGAATCTTGCGCAGCGCCTCCATGCGCGACTGCGCTTCGCTCGTCTCCTCGTTGGCCATGGCGGCGCTGTCGCCGGCCACCTTCACCACGACCGCGGTGATGTTGTCCTTGCCACCGCGCTCGTTCGCGATGTCGATGAGCCGCTTGGGCAGGTCCGCCGGCTGAAGCCCCGACACCAGCGGCAGCATCTCCTCATCCTCGACGTAGCCGTGCAGGCCGTCCGAGCAGAGGACGAACATGTCGCCGGGCACCAGGTCCACGATGAGCGTGTCGACCTGGACGGACTCCTGGATGCCCACCGCACGCGTAATCACGTTGCGGTACTGCGACGTCGCCGCCTGCTCCTTGGTGATGGTGCCCGCCTTGAGCTGGGCGGCGACGAGCGTGTGGTCCTCGGTGAGCCGGTGACACTGCCCGTGCCGCACCAGATAGACGCGGCTGTCGCCCACGTGGCCGATGACGGCCTTGTTGCCACCCACCGCCAGGCACACGAAGGTCGTCCCCATGCCTCGCTTGGTCGAGTCCGTCATCGCCGTGCGGTAGATGTCCGCGCACGCCCGCTGGACGGCCACTTCCACCAACGCCGCCGCCGCCGAACGACTGTCCGCCGTGGGGTTGTTGCCCAGGTCCTTCAGCAGATGCCGGTTCGCGGTGATGTGCTGCTTGACCACCTCGGTGGCCCGATTGCTCGCCACCTCTCCCGCCGCGTGCCCGCCCATGCCGTCGGCGACCACGTACAGGCCGAGCGGCACGTCCACCAACATCGCGTCTTCGTTGTGCTGCCGCTTGCGGCCGACGTCGGTCAGTCCGAAGGCTTCTGTGGTCAAGGCCACCGCGAACACTCCCGTGTGTGACTGTAGGCGACTCCGCACGTTATGCAGGCCGCTTGAGACGTGGCAAGGCTCAGGGAGCCATCCGAACCGCGAGCATCCTGACAAAGCCGCTTGCCGTGTAGAACGCCAGCTCCACCTGTCCGAAGCGCAACCGGACGCCATCCTCCAAAAGGACGGGCTTGCGAGGGGTGAGCCGAACCCCGCTCAGCCACGAGCCATTCTTGGAGCCCGCATCGGTCAGCAGGAAACCCGCCTGGGCTTCATCACGGGCCAACCAGGCGTGGAATCGCGACACACTGCCGTCATCCAGCACCACGTCGTTGTTCCCCGTGCGGCCCACGGTGACGCCCCGGCCGAACGCATTCGTCCGGCACTTCACCACCGGAAACACCACCGGCTCGTGGGCCCCCAGCGTCGGCGGCCCCGCGTTGGTCACCGTCTTCAACCGGTACTCCTCCTGATCCGCCAGGCTCTCCACCACCGCCGGAGGCGAAAAGACGAGCAGCCCGGGCGGCAGGTGCCGCTCGAGGTCGCCCCGGTTGCGCAGGTACCGCGAAACATGGGCGCTCAGCAGCTCGGGCATACAGGGGGCGCGGGAGGGGGGAGATTCCCGCGAAACCCAGTCTACGCGGACTTCACCGCCAATCCACGAACAACCCGAGCAGCGGGCCACCCACGAAGCTCCGGCCCAGGTAGCGCCGCTTCAGGCCGAAGGGTTCCCCGTAGCCCACGGCGAGTCCCAGCGCGAACGTGTCGAACTGGTAGCCCGCCTGGAGGCGGCCCTCGATGATGCCCACGGTGTTCTTGTCCGCGGGGGCGCCGCCGTCGAAGTGGGCGCCGTAGAAGACGGGTCCGCCCGTCACCTGGAAGCCCCAGTGAAGGCCGTGGGGCAGGTGGTTGCGGTAGCCGACCCCCACCTGCGCGGTGTGCTCGTAGTACGAGCCCAGCAGCGTCTCCGGCTTGCCTGCTTCCGGGGTCGGCATCGACGCGCCCCACCCCACCC
>NZ_VIFM01000394.1 GCF_006636215.1 Myxococcus llanfairpwllgwyngyllgogerychwyrndrobwllllantysiliogogogochensis
GCATTGCGTCGTGCCCCCACCCGCCCCGTACAGGCCCGTGGAATCTCGAAGAAGTGACGGGCAGGGTGGGGATGCGACCTGGCGGGCGCGAGGTGCCCTCGAGTCCGAGAAGACGGCTCGCCGCTGGACGGAGGGCCCATGCGTGGGCTCCAATCCGACAGGTGATGACCCAGGATGAAGTGACGAAGGTGCTGTCGGACGTGGAGTTGGTGCCGTGCGCGGAGATGGCGCTGGCGGACGCCCGGCGGCTGGTGGAGGCCTGTCTGGAGGCGGACGTCCCCGCGCTGGTACACCGCGAGGCGTGCGCGAAGCCCGGGTGCAGCCCGAAGTTCCAGGTGCTGGTGCGCCCCGAGGACGGCCTGCGCGTGGCGACGCTGCTCCAGCAACGTTGGATGGACAGCATCCAGCGCGAGGGCGTGCTGGCGGACGGCGCCTCGCCCTTCGCATTGCCCGCGACGGAGGACGGTGAGCCGCCGTGTCCGGCCTGCGGCACCGTGGCGCCCCTGGTCGCCGGAGCCTGCGCCGACTGCGGTCTTCAGCTCGAGTAGCAGGCAGGCGTCGCCTGCGCGCGACGTTGTCGCACCCTATCCTTCCCGTGGAAGCCGGGACGGACTCCCCCGAGCGCGGCCCCGCGCGGGGTCAGGCAGTGGAGGCACACGGATGGAAGTCAAAGGCGTGGCGTTCCTGGCGCGACAGCAGATGGCGATGCAGTCCCACGGCGAGAAGGCGTGGAAGGACTTCATCGCGGACATCAAGAAGAAGGAGCCCGTCTTCGCGCAGCCCGTCCTCCCGGTGACGCGCATCCCGGTGGATGCGTTCCTGCGGCTCAACGAGGAGCTGCTCCAGCGCTTCTACGGAGGAGACCCCAACGCGTGGTGGCAGTTCGGCATCAAGTCCGCCGAGTACGCGCTGGGCCAGGGGCAGCTCAAGGCGATGTTCAGCCCGGGTGACTTCCGCCGCTTCCTCTTCTTCACGCCCGGCATCTGGAAGGGCTACTTCACCGAGGGCGAGTTGGAGGTGTTGCCGGGCGCGGGCCACACGGACCTGCACATCATCAAGGTGCCCAAGCCGCACGTGTACTTCGAGCTGTCGGTGATGGGCTTCGCGTGGGGCGGCCTGACGGTGCTCGGCGCGAAGGACCTGAAGCACGAGGTCATCAAGGGCTACAGCCGGGGAGACCCGGACGTGCTCTACCGCTTCAACGTGAGCTGACCTTCCGCGTCCGTGGGAGGAAGCACGTCCAGCCGCAGGTCCGCGACGACGGGGTAGTGGTCCGACGCGGCGACCCGCAGCACGCGGCTGGCCACGGGCGTGAAGGCATCACAGGCCAGCACGTAGTCGATGCGCAGCGTGGGCAGGAACAGGGGCATCGGGTAGGTGCCCCTGGCTCCGCCGGTGGCGGCGACGACGTCGCGCAAATCGCGGCGCAGCAGACGCACCGATTGCGAGTCCGGGTCGTCGTTGAGGTCACCCAGGAGCAGGCGAGGCCGGGAGTCCTGGGCGAGCAGTCGGGCCACGTAGCCGCTCTGGCGCAGGCGCGTGGCGTTGTTGAAGGGGCGGCGGATGAGATGCGTGAGGTAGACGCTCACCTCGCGGCCATCCACGGACACGACGGCGTGCGCGAGCGTGCGCGGCTCCGCGCCCGAGGGCACGGGCAGCGGGTACTGCGCGAGCGACTCCAGTGGGAAGCGCGACAGGATGGCGATGCCGTAGGCGCCGCCATGCAGGTCCGTGGTGCGGAAGTGGGCGCGGTGAGGCAGGCCGGTGAGGCGGGAGAGGGCCTCCACCTGGTCGATGCCGCCGGCGCGCCTGGAGCCGACGTCGACCTCCTGGAGCGCGACGAGGTCCGGCACGGAGGCGCGGATGACGCGGGCCACGCCATCGAGTCCACGGGCACCGGACTGGATGTTGAAGGTCATCACCCGCAGCGTCCCAGGCTCGCGGTGTACGGCGGCGAGCGGGACTTCCGGGGGGAGAAGACCGGGGCCTGTCGCACACGCGAGCGGCCCCAGCATGAGCAGCAGGGAGAGGAGGCGGAGGTGCATGGAGAGCGAGGGCGGGATGTTAGGCCGCGCCGTCGCTCACTGTCTCCCCGCCCCCCAGGTGCCTGATTGAGGAGCAGCCAGCCGCTTACGCGTCGCGGCGGCGCAGACGTGCGCCGAGCAGCAGCAGGGCTGCGCCCAGGAGGGGCACGCCACCGGCCGCGGCGCAGCCACCGCCGTCGTCCTCACCACCGCCGTCGCCGCCGCCGTCGCCGACCTTCACCTTGAGCGTGGCGGTGTTGGACGCGTCACCGGTGTCCTCGTTGTTGCCGTTGGTCGAGTTGCCCGCGCCGAACAGGGTGAGCGTGGCGCCGGTGGACGGGGCGACGAGGGTGAAGTCGAAGCGCACCGTGCCGCTGGTGAAGGCCTTGGGCTGGGTGTGGGTGAGCTCGCCGGAGACCTTCTTGGAGCCGGAGCCGGCGGTGAGGGTGGCGGAGCCATCCGTGGCCACGTTGAAGCCGCCGCGAACGCCGGGGCCGCCGGTGATGACGAGGGCGTAGGTGCCCGTCTGGCCGGGCTCGAGGGACGCGGGTCCCTCGAGGGTCACGGTGGGCTTGGTACCCGTGGTCGAGTGGCACATCGAGCTCGCGCACGTCAGCGAGCTGTCCTTGCCGCTGTGGCCCGTCTGGCCGGTGGCATAGGCGAGGGCGGAGCCGGAGACGAGGCACGCCGTCAGCGCGCCAGCCACTCCGAGAGACGGAAGAAACGACCGCATGAAGCCTCCAGGTGGAAAACCATGAAAAATGGAGAGCACTTCATAGCGCGACGCGCCAACGCTTCCCAGCATCCGTCAGGGTGTGACGCTCGCGTTGCATCCACGCGAGAGGACTCCAGATAGCCGGTATCAAAAAGGGTCGGCGGCGACCCGCGCCAAGGCCCTCGCGTTGCCCGTGTATCGCCAACACCGTGTGAGCCCTCAGCCCGCGAGCCGGTGGAACGCCTCGCGCAGTGCCTCGCGCGCGCCCTGCTCCTGCACATCACCGTGGCACACCACCACCTGCTTCACGTCCCACGCGAGCACCCGCTCCAGCGACGCCTTCACCGCCGCCCGGTCCTTCACCACCGCCTTGGTGATGAACGTGGGCGCAAGCCGCTGCCACGCGCCACAGAGCTTCAGATACGTGCGCGTGAGCCACGAGCCCGTCTGGTGAAAGTTGAACGCCAGGTCCGTGAGCAGCACCGTGCCAGTGGGCCGGTGGAAGAACACGAACTCGTCCAGCTTCGGCATTCCCTTCACCTGCACCTGGTCGATGACCCCCGCCCAACCCGCGTCCGCCGCGTCCCCCAACTCCAGGTCGATGCGCAAATCCTTCCGCTTCGCCCTCAGGCTCGCCGGCGCCACCACGCGCGCCTCCGGATACGCCGCCGCCCAGTCCCCCACCCGCAGGTGGTGCATCAGGTTGGGCGCGACCAGGAAGCGCACCGGGCCCAGCGCGTCCACCGCCGCGCGCGCCTCGGGCGTGCAGGCGACCGGCGAGTGCACCCACAGCCCCCCGCCCGGCAGGCGGATGACCGTCATCCGTCCCCCCAGGTCGAACGCCCCCATCCGGAAGGGAACCGCCAGGGAATGAACCTCTCCAGCCACGGCGCGCAGCATGTCTTCCTCCTGGGACGACCACGGGACAGCCGGGGCATCCTCGCCGCCCTCCGAAAGCCCTCGCAACGTGAACCACCTGCCCTGGGACGAGCCGGGGGACGTCCTGGGACGACTGGAGCGTTGATTTCCGGGTGGCCAAAGCGTAGGCAACCGTCCTCTTTCAACGACTTTGAAAAGGTGCTCAGCACATGGCCGATAAGCTCACGCCCCGAGAGAAGGGCTTTTCCGAGTGGTACGTCGACCTGGTCCAGAAGGCGAAGCTCGCCGACTACTCGGACGTGAAGGGCTGCATGGTCATCCGTCCCAACGGCTACGCGCTGTGGGAGAACATGCAGCGCGTCCTGGACAAGATGTTCAAGGACCTGGGCCACAAGAACGCCTACTTCCCGCTGCTCATCCCCGAGAGCTACCTCAAGAAGGAAGCCGAGCACGTCGAGGGCTTCAACCCCCAGCTCGCCGTCGTCACCCACGCGGGCGGCGCCAAGCTCGAGGAGCCCTACGTCATCCGACCCACGTCGGAGACCATCATCAACCGCAGCTTCGCCAAGTGGGTGCAGAGCTATCGGGATTTGCCCCTGCTCATCAACCAGTGGGCGAACGTGATGCGCTGGGAGATGCGCACGCGCCTGTTCCTGCGCACCACCGAGTTCCTCTGGCAGGAAGGCCACACCTGTCACGAGACCGAAGAGGACGCGGAGAAGGAGACGCTCCAGATGCTGGAGGTCTACCGGACGTTCTCCGAGGACTACATGGCCATGCCCGTGATGACGGGCCGCAAGTCGGAGTCGGAGCGGTTCGCCGGCGCCCTGCGCACCTACAGCATCGAAGCCATGATGCAGGACAAGAAGGCGCTGCAGGCCGGCACCAGCCACAACCTGGGCCAGAACTTCGCCAAGGCCTTCGACACCAAGTTCCAGGGTCGCGACGGCCGCGAGCACTTCGTCTGGCAGACGTCCTGGGGCGTGTCCACGCGCCTCATCGGCGGGCTCATCATGACCCACTCGGATGACTCGGGGCTCATCGTCCCGCCGAAGCTGGCGGCCACGCACGTGGTCATCATCCCCATCTTCGGCAAGGCGACCGACACGGAGAAGGCGCAGGTCCTGGAGAAGAGCCACGCGCTCGCCGCCGACCTGCGCAAGTCCGGCCTGGGCGTGGTGGTGGACGACGACGACAGCAAGGGCCCCGGCTTCAAGTACTTCGAGCACGAGCTGGTGGGCACCTGCGTGCGCATCGAGATTGGCCCCAAGGACCTGGCCAAGGGCACCTGCGTCATGGTGCGCCGTGACTTGAAGGTGAAGGAGTTCATCCCGCTGGGCGAGGCCGCCGCCAAGGCCCAGTCCATGCTGGACCAGATGCAGAAGGACCTCTTCCAGAAGGCGAAGACGTTCCGCGACGAGCACACCTTCGAGGTCAACTCCTACGAGGAGATGAAGGAGAAGGCGGACGCGGGCTTCCTGCTCGCGCACTGGAACCTGGACCCCAAGGTGGAGGCGCGCATCAAGGAAGAGACGGGCCTGACCACGCGCAACCGTCCCTTCGCGCTCAAGCAGGAGCCGGGCAAGTGCGTCGTCACCGGCGAGGACTCGCCGGGCCGCATCGTGTTCTCCAAGGCGTACTGAGCCCCACCGCGAACGCGGCGTCATGACAGAGGGCCGTGGAGGGACTCCATCAGTCCCCCCTCGGCCCTTTGTCACACCTCGAAGGGCGTCTCCCGCTCGAACTCGCGGCTGGGGACGCCGACGATGGAGTAGTTGGGCGACTGGAGCGGCGGCATGCGCCGGACGATGCGGCGGTGGAACGTGCGGTGGCTGCCCCGGAACTTCCCGCTGTTGTAGACGCGCAGCAGGTTCGCGGTGAACAGGCCGTTGAAGGCTCCGTCGCTGGAGAGCTGGTTGTCCTGGCACCCGGAGATGAGCAGCACCGTCGCCTTCGTCTTCGCGATGGGGTCATCCTTCGGGAGCCCCGCCATGACGTCGTCGTAGAAGGCCTTGTTGTCCCGGTACGTGCGCAGGGCAATCGCCGTGGGCATGTCCTTGAAGCGCCTCACCTCCGGTGCCGGGTCGTGCAGCGTGTCCGACAGCAACTCCAGGCTGCCTGACCCCCGAAGCGCCGCGTACGCCGCCTTGCTCACCGTGCCGCTGTGGCAGCTATCGGAGAACATCAACACGCGCACGCCCTGCTTCAGCTTGGACAGCGCGAGGTGGATTTCGTCGTCGATGAGCTCTCCGTCGTAGAGCACCCACGTCTCGTCCTGCGCGTCCGACTCGTCGCTGTTGCGGTCCGGGAGCTGCCCGCCGTGTCCGGAGTACGTCAGCAGGAACAGGTCTCCGGGTTGGAGCACGCGGGCCGCCTCGTCCATCTCCTTCAGGATGCGGCCCCGCGTCGCATCCTTCGTGAGCACCTTGCGCACGGTGGAGAACTTCCGCTCCGTGGCGATGGCCACCATGTCCTCGGCGTCCGCCTCGCAGGCGACGAGCGCTCCGTCCCAGCCCGCGTAGTGCGCCGGGTCCACCAGATTCAACCCGATGTTCAACGAATATCCCTGAGCCATGGTCACACTCCTCCTGTCACCGGAGGGAGCGCGAGGCTTCCAGGTGTGAGCCCACCGGTCCCAGGGCGCCGAGCCTCCCTGCCCGGCCCCCGTCCGCTCAGCCCACCTCGCGCAGCGCCTGCTTGCCCGGGACGAAAGTGGCCACGGGCTCGGCCTTGCCCGCGACGGGCAGGGGCGCGGCGGGCTCGAAGCGCAGGGACGCATCGTCCTGGCAGAAGCGGCGCGTGGCCTCCGACACCAGCATGGCCACGCCCACCTTCTTGGTGAGCCCTTCGATGCGGCTGGCCAGATTCACGGCGTCGCCAATCACCGTGTACTCGCGCCGCTGCGCGCTGCCCACGTCCCCCACCACCACGCGCCCCGTGTGGATGCCGATGCCGATTCGCAGCGGCTCCTCACCGCGCGCCACGCGCTCCGCGTTGAGCGTCTCCAGCGCCTCCAGCATGGCCAGCCCACACGCCACCGCGGCCTTCGGGTGCCCCGGCAAATCCAGCGGCGCGCCGAAGTACGCGAGGATGCCGTCACCGATGAACTTGTCGAGCGTCCCTCCATGGCGGAACACCACGTCCACCATGCGCGACAGGTACTCGTTGAGCAGCGCGACGACTTGAGGGCTGTCCATGCGCTCGGACATGGAGGTGAAGCCTCGGATGTCGGAGAACAGCAGCGTCACCTCGCGGTGCTCGCCGCCTCCCGCCTCGGTGCCGTGCTGGGCAATCTGCCGGGCGACCTCGGGGGAGAAGTAGCGGCCCAGCCGCTCCAGCCGCACCTCCTCTTGCGCCACCTGCGTCACCAGCCCCAGCACCTGCCGGCTGATGAAGGCCGCCGCGAGCGCGCCCAGCGCCAGCACCAGCACCATGCCCGGCAGGAACGCCTGCCACTCCACCTGGGCCTGGAACACCAGCATCTTCTCCAGGCCGATGGCCACCACCGTGGCCAGCACGACGATGACGCGCGACAGCGTCACCAGCGACACGAGCACCACCAGCACGATGTACACGCCCAACGTCAAGAGCGCGGTGGGCACCGCGTTGTCGTTGTTCGCCGTGCCGATGGCCAGCGACTGGAGGGCGAAGACGGCGGGCATGTCCAGGAAGACGAGCCCGAGCGCCGGACGCCGCCCCAGGCGGGGAAAGCGGCGCGCGCCGGCCCACAGCACCACCGCCAGCGCCAGGTACGCGGCGAGCACCCCGAGCGGCGTGCGCCACTCGAACTGCCACGTCATCACCAGCCAGCTCGCCGTGCCCGCCGCGCGGACCCGGTTGAGCCACTCGCCCACCTGCGCGCGCCACCCTTCCAGGCGTCGCGCGAGCGTATCCTCGACATGGGAAAGCACCCGCATGAGGTCGCACGCTATCACCACCCTCCAGGGAGCCACCCGCGTGCGAGCCATGAGGTCCAGGTGCGGTATCTTCCGCCCCAGGAAATCATGGCGAGCATCGGTCACGTGGCAGTGGGCATGGCCCTGGGGCGGTATGAGGCGAACGGTGGGTCGACCCGTCGCCTGGTTGCCTCCATGGCACTCTTCTCGATGCTGGCCCTGCTGCCGGACGCGGACGTGGTGGCCTTCGTCTTCCGCATTCCCTATGCGGCGCCGTGGGGACACCGGGGAGCGTCGCACTCGTTCGTCTTCGCGGCGGCGGTGGCGCTCGCGGT
>NZ_VIFM01000395.1 GCF_006636215.1 Myxococcus llanfairpwllgwyngyllgogerychwyrndrobwllllantysiliogogogochensis
TGGGCTCCATCAACCACTCGGTGCCCTCGCGGAAGCACCGCGCGACGCCGATGGCGGGGCTCCAGGAGTCGTGGTTCCACAACAGCGGCACGCGGAATTCGTCTCCCGCCGACTTGATGGCGAGGACGCGGTCCTTGTGCCGGTCCAACGACGTGGAGGTAATTCGGAACACCGGGGCGGCGTTGGTGGCGCCGCTCGCGGCAGGCTTCGACTCCAGCAGCTTCTGGAAGGTCTTGGGCTTGGTCATGCCCCGGTAGAAGGGGCGGCGCTACACACGCCCCTCCTCGCCCGTCCTGTCGCGCGGCGGCTCCGGCGTGGCGTTGGCGGCGGCGCTCTCCCCGTTGTTGCCGCCACCGCCCTGGCCCGGCAGGGTCGGCCCGAGCACGCCCTCCAACTCCGGCAGCGCCTGACGCCCGGCCAGCTCGCGCGCTTCGTTCTGCGTGAAGGCCGGGGTGATGGGCGTCGTCATCGCGCGGAAAACCCTCTCCCATTCCTGCGGGCGCGGGTCCTCGTAGTCGAGGATGACATCCGCGTCGACGAGCGGCACCAGGCGGTGCTGGAACCAGGAGAGGAGGAACTCCAGGCGCGGGGCCACGGCATACTCGGCAAGGTGGTACTTCGCTGCCTCGGACGTGCTCCGGTTGCTGGAAGCGGTGTCGCCCAGCAACTCGGGCGGCACGTTGTACGTCTGGCGCACGTAGGCGCGCAGGCCCGTCGCCAGCTCGTCCGCCTGCAGCTCGCGGTAGTTGACGGCAATCTGAGCGAGAGAAACACCGCCAGGGGCGAACCACACCTTGCCCGCGTTCTCCGGGCCCTTGTGCTCCTCCTTGAATCGCTTCTCCAGGTCCTCGGCGGCCTCCTCGCCCTCGAAGCTGTCGCGTTTCGAGTCCACGCCCACCACCGCCGCGGGGATTCCGCCTCGCTCGAAGGTGGCCTTCGCCGCGCGGTCGATGGCCTCCATCGTGTCGAGCTGGTCTCCCAGCGCCATGCCTCGCCCGGTGCCACGCCCCAGGGGATTCTCCGGGTCGAGGTGCTTGAGCCAGAGCATGTGCGCGGCCGCCACCTGCCCGTGGAAGAGGCCATACGAGACGGCGAAGAATGGGGCGCCGGGCTGGGGCGTCTGGAGCACGCAGTGCGGCGGCACCGCCTCCCAGCCGACGGGCCGGCCGTTTTCGCCGAGCCGAAGCCAGAAGAACGCCTCTCCCACCAGGTCCAGGTGCAGCTGCGCGAGCTTGCGCAGCTCCCGCCCGGGGAACTCTGGGTGTGGCGACTCCAGCAGCCGGAGTATCTCGTGGGCCGGCAGCTCCACCAGCTCGCCGGCTTCGGTGCCTTCCTCCAGCGCCTTGCGCCGCTCGGCCTTGACGGTGGACTTCCACCGCGGGTCCCCGTGCCAGCGCTTTGCGTCGCCATGCGCGACGCGCTTGTAGGCCTTCCAGCGCGGCGTCGCGACAGCGTCCGCCACGGTGTCCACCACGGCGCGGAGCCAGCCGCTTTCACGGTAGGCGGCGAGGACGGCGCGGCTCCCCCGGCGCGGAGAGAAGCTGACGACGGGCAGGGCGTAGACGAGGGGGCCGCGATGGGTGGGCAGCAACCCGACTGCCTTCAGGGCACGGCGAACAAGAGAGGCCATGCCCCGGAAAAGGGGCGGGTACGGCGTTCCGGGGAGGGCCACCTTGCAGTAGCCTTCGTCGTCTCGTCCAGGCGAGGAGGGGGCATGGCTAGAAAGAAGAGGCTGTTTGCAAATGCGAACGAGGCGACGGGGCACCGACAGCTCACGGAGTGGGCACGGGCAAACGGGTTCGTCATTTCTTCCCAGTGCAGTCTCTCGCAGGTGCTTGATGTAGATGCTCTGACTGGCGCAGAACGGAACTACGCGTTCATGGCCAGCTTTGACCTAGTCGTTGCGCGGTCGGGTGATGGTGAGATTCTCTTTGCGGCCGAGGTCGACGGCGAGAGTCACAAGAGTGCGGCCGCACAGCGTAAGGACCGCCTGAAGAACATGATTTGCAGGAAGCTGAACATGCCTCTTGTCCGGGTCGGCCCGACTGCACTGTCGACAAAGCTTGATGGCTTTGCCAGCGCCCTGACCTGGATTGCAACCTTGTTTCCGCATGCCGACGCAATCGCGGATGCCTACTCCAGTGGCGCAATTCCGAGTGACGAAATCGTATTCCCAACCGACATCGGCGTGGACTTTGTCGGCGGGAAACTACACTTTCCGCTTGATCCCGTCGTGTCGGCATACAATCGGATGCATCAGTATGTCGCTGATGGTCATGTCTTGCGGTTTCCAGCGACCTTCAATGCAAACTATGCAGGCTATTCTGCTGGTGGAACCGTAACATTTGCCCTCGCGTTTGTGGAGACAGGGACCCTTGTTGGCTGGGGAGGGTGTCTAACGGGAAATGACCTCCCGATCCCTGAGCACGATGTGTCGACGACGCTAGCTGTTGTGGACCTTGAGCAGCAAATTCTACAGTACATTGGTGGGATTCGCACACCGCTCGCGCCGCCTGCCGTGGTTGCACGGATGAGAAGGGCACAGTGGGCAAAGGGCTGGTCATTTGATGAGGGCGGCGGTGTTCATCCTGTTATTAAATTCACCAACGAGGGCAAGAGATAGAGTTGTGACGCCCTAGGCCAGAGTCCGTGGTGCTCGAACAGACACGGAATCCACGCGGTCGTTCAATGCGTGGCCGCCTTCCTACTCGTCCTCGTCCCTGTCCGAGCCCGCCGTGACGTCCTTCACCTCGCGCTCGGCCGCTCCGACGTTCTGCCGCTTCGGGATGACGTACTTGAAGATGGGCCACGCGAAGGCGTCGGCGCGGTCGTCGCGTCCATGGCCGCCCTCGGCGCCGGTGAACTTCGCGAGCTGGGCCTCCAGCTTCTCGTGCTTGCCCACCATGTGGACCAGTCCGCTTTCTGCATAGGACGACACGGGCGCCGCTCGCTCGGCCTTCGACTGCCGGGCTCGCTCCGTCCGCAGCTTCACCTTGGCGACCGTGCGGATGGTCGACTTCACCATGTTCCCGCCCGAGTTCGTCTCGGCAAAAATCCAGGCACGTGGACGCCCGCGGCTGTCCTTCGCGGCGTACGGCTCCCAGTAGCGCAGCGCCTCGACCGCCTTCTTGGCCCATGCACTGGGCTCGGGTGACTGAAGTGACAGGTCGGCCAGGACGTAGACGTGGTCCATCCCATCGGCCTCGCGCCGCACTCCGACGACGACGATGCCGTGCAGGTCGGACGTCTTCTTCTCGCCCGTTGCCGGGTCGATGCTGATGACGATGTAGTCGAAGGAACTGGGGCGCTTCTTCGGGGCGACGCGGGTCTTGGTCCAGTTGACCTTCCGATAGAGAGCCGGGTCCATGGCGAACGTCAGCTCGCCCATGAACTCGCGCTTCCCCTCGGTGCTGTGCATCACCCGGCGCGCGTACCGCACGTAAGCCGGGTCGAGGTTGTCGGTGTTCTCCAGTGTCGAACTGCGCGCGAGGACCAGGCCGTCCCGGTCGCCCAGCATCTCGCGGAACAACGCCGTGGGCGCGGGCGTCGTCGTGATGAACATGCGCGCCGACAGCCCCTCGCGGCGCATGCGTGAGGTGCGCAGTCGGTTGACGGCGCGGCACTCCTTGTAGACGGCCACGGCGTCGCCCTTCCACGCCACGGGTTCGTCGGCCCAAATGAACGTGTACTGGTGCCCGCGGAACTTGTCCGCATTCTTCGCGGGCAGCCACGTGGCCTGCGCGCCGTTGGGCCACACCAGTCGGCGCTTGGCCTTCTCATATTTGGGATAGAACCAGGGAGGGCTGAGCGTGAGGATGCCGCTCGTTCCTTCGAGCTGGTTCTTGACTATCTCGCTGTAGGTCGGCCCGACGATGAGGATGCGCGCCTCTGGGTCCGCGCGCGCCTCCTCAATGACAGCACATGCCCCGGAGTATGTCTTTCCGGCGCCGCGCCCGCCCATGAAGAAGAACGTGCGGTAGTGCAGGGGTGGCGCCTGAACCGGGCGCAATGAGTAGATGGGCTCGTAGTAGAGCGCTACGAGTTCCTGGGCCGTCAGTCCCAGCAGGTCCACCAGCCCGACGGCCGAGCCGCGGCTCGCGCGAGCACGGAGCGCTACCCGTTGGAGACGGGAGTGCCGGCCGTGGGTCACCGAGGTGATGACGGGGATGCCGGCGAGCAGGTCCTCGGCGGCGTCGAGCATCGCCGCGCTAGCAACCATCGTCGTCCTCCCCCGACTCGCCGTCGGCAGGAGGAGCCGCGACGGCTGCCTCGAACTTGTCGTGCTCCTCGAGGAAGCGCTCCAGCTTCTCGTCGAGCTTGTTCCGCGCCTGCTCCGGCGTGACCAACTCGAACAGCGGCCCGAGGTTGTTGCCCGCCGTCGGCGCCGCACTCACCCTGGGCAGCGTGTAGTGCTTGGGGTCGGAGATGGAGAGCCGCCACCGGATGAACTTCTCCAGGAGCGAGCGGTTGCCGATGTTCGCGAGGACCAGCTCCTCCAGCGCTCGGCGGAAGTGCGCGGAGGCGGCCTCGTACTCCATCGTGAACCAGGTGTAGAGCGTCTGCTCGTTTGCCTCGATGTCCTCGCGCCCGCGCCGGAGCCACCCCTGCACGACGGAGTCGCTCGTGCCCGCGAGCACAGCCGCGTCCCGAAGGAAGCGGCCGGCCGCGATGTGGCGGCAGAGCGCCAGGCCAAGGGGCTCGGTCAGCGTCGTCGCCGGGCCCCGCTGCTTGAGGGGCCGGTACGTCGCGAGCGGGTCCAGGCCCAGCACCTCGGCAGGCTCGGCATCTGAGTCATGTTCGCGGTGACGGGCCACACCCCCAGAGAAGGGGTGCCGACTACGTGCCGCACGCTATCTGCACGGCGCGCTTGAGCAGCGCCTGCACGGCGTCGGTAGCCTTCGTCACCTCCTCGCCAGGCACTCGGCTCCCCGGCGCGTTGAAGACAGCCACGACGGAGCCTGCGGCGCTGATGACGGCGGCTAGGTCGGAGAGGGTGGTTCGCTGTGGCTCGGGCGCGGGCTCGGCGCCGGCGTCCGGACTGTCGGTGGGGATGCCGAGGGCCTCTCGCACAACGGTCCGAATGTCGGTGCCGTTCCTATTCGCCAGCGCGACCTGGTCGGCGGAGAGGTGCGCGGTCCTTCCTGCGTACTTGCGCCGCCCCGTGAGGGCGAGCCCTGAGGGGGTGGCGAAGGCGGTGACGTCGGCATGCCCACGGAGGCGGTCGGCGAGGCGACGGATTGAGTCGGTGGTCATGCCCTCCCAGAAGGGGCGCTAGCGGGCCGCCATTCGATGCATCGGCAGGGTGGCCCACGACCATGGACACGCACCCAGGACGCGCCAGCGGCCCGCCAGGAACGCCAGGGGCCCTGGGAAAACGGGGGGTCGCCTAACAGTTTCGGGGAAAACCGCTGGGGATTCCGCACGCCCGGATTGCAGGGCGCCGAGCAATCCGATTTTGGGGGTACATGTGGGTTTCCCACCCCAGGGGTGTCATACCTGCGTTCAGTCGCAGCGGAATCGCTTCATGTGCTACATGTAAGGGTGTCGGCATTGGCGACCCCTTCACGGGCTGTCGATTTCCCCTTTCTTCGCTTCCATCCAGGCGCGTGGTGGGGAAGGCGGCGCGAGGAGTCTGGACGGAACAGACCCCTTTGGTGCTGTCGCAAAGCGCGACGTCACCCGCGCCGGTGTCGCGGTGGCCCGCCCCTTCTGCCGGGCATGGCCAAGACCACGGAACAGCGCATCGCCCGGCGGCTCCAGGAGACGACAGGAGCCTCGTACAACAGGTGCCTCAACCACACGCGCCACGTCCGCCCGTCGGTTGCGGACGGCCCGGACTACGAAGAGCGGTGGTACGCGGCGGCACTCCAGGCGCTGAATGCCCCGAGGGCGCGATGAACATCAAGACCGTCGCGTTCGTGGGACAGGCATCTGCCGTGGTCGGTGGCGCGCTCGTCATCGTCGCAGGACCAATCGCCTTGCTGGGAGCCCGACCCATCGCATTGGCCTGCGCTCTCGGCGCCTTCGTCCCCATGGCCATTGCCGTGGCATGCCTGTTCTGGCTCGACGAGCTGCGTGCCCGGGAGCAGCAGGCACAGCGGCACGAGCGGGACCGAGCAGCCGCGTCCGGCCCACCTCGCCACGCGCTCGATGCCGCGGCCGCACTCAACGCGGCCCTGTCGGCGGACCCGGAGGCGGTTGCTCAACTCCTCGCGACGCGCGTGCCGTGCGGCAATGCACTGGCGCTGCACCCCTCCATCCAGGTTGCGCGCGACACGGACGGGCGCTGCACGGTGGGTGTCCTCGGGCTCATCAACGGGGTGTTGGGCACCATCCCGGCTGGACCTCGTGCTGGGTGGGGGTGGGTGACCTGCCTCATCGATGACGACAGCAAGCCCATCTGCTTCGAGGTGACCGACACGGGCGGAGATGGCGTGTCGCCGGTTCGGCCGTTCCCGGCGGAGACGCGCGGTGGCGGGCGATGACCCCCTCGATTGAGACCGCCATCCTCGCCCTTGCGGTCAGCCAACTCCTGGTGCCTCTGTTGAACGGCCTGTTGGCCCGCCGGCAGGTGAAGCACGAGCAGGCCGCCGACCAGGTGCCCCTGCTCGTGGAGCGGGTGGGGACCGTCGCTGCCGATGTGAAGGACATCAAGGCGGACCTGCGGCGGGTAGGGGAAATCGACGCGGCCCAGCGGCTCATGGACCAGCGTGTCCGCACCTTGGAGTCGTTCCAGAACGAAGCGCGCCCCCAGCTCCTTCAGCTCTCCAATCAGACCCACCTGCTGATGGGCGAGCGCGGGGCACGGCAGCAGCTCCAGCGCGCCGCGAACCTTGTAGCGGCTGCCGGTGGCGAGCGCTCCGACACCTGATGCGCGCCCCTTCTCCCGGGGTGTTGTCCACGCGCAGTCCCGGGAGCACCACATGAGCAAGCAGCAACCCACCATCGGCCGCATCGTCCACTTCGTCATCCCCGAAGGCCCGTCCAGGGGGCAGGCGCGCCCTGCCATCGTCGCCAACGTCGCCGAGGGGGAACGCGTCGCGCTGCACGTGTTCGTCGATCATGTTGTCGACGACATCCTGCCCGTCGTGCCGTTCGTTCCCAGCGCCGCGCCCGGTGGCCCCGACCAGCCGGGCACCTGGTACTGGCCGCCACAGGTGTCGGCGCAGCCCGCGGCGCCGGCCTACACCCCGCCTGAAGAGTTGGTGGAGCGCGCCCGCGTTGCCCTGGCGGCGGCGAGTAGCCTTGAACTCCACAAGGCCGAGCGCTTCTACAAGACGTATTGCAGTGCGACGGACGGGCGCTCGGAGGTGACGGGGGCCGAACTCCCGCCCTTCGGCTCCTGCTCCGTGCTGGTGCGTGCCGGCTGGCTGTCCGTCTTCCGCGACAGCTTGCCCCCGGAGGAGATGGGCTTCGGCTCCTGAGTCGCGCCCTGGCCCGTGCCCGTCTCGGCGCAGGCCGCCTCTTCTCCTGGAGGGTAACCCTCACCTCCAGGAGTGTTGTCCATGCTTCGACCCACGCAGCGCACCGCCTTCATCGCCACGGTCCTCTCGCAGATGCACTGCCCGTATCGTTGGGGCGCGAAGGGCGAGCGCGACGGCGTCACCCACCAGCGCCTCTTCGATTGCTCCGGCCTCGTGACGTGGGCGCTGCGTGAGGTGTGCGGCCCGGACTGGCGGGGCTCGCACAACACCGACCGACTGTGGGCTGACTGCGTGCGCGTGAGCCACGCCGAGGAGCCAAAGCCGGGCGACCTGGTGCTCTACCACTCCAAGACCGACCCGACCGACCCGGAGCACGTCATGGTGTACCTGGGCGATGGGCTGGTGGTGGG
>NZ_VIFM01000396.1 GCF_006636215.1 Myxococcus llanfairpwllgwyngyllgogerychwyrndrobwllllantysiliogogogochensis
CTGTCGTGGGGGGCGGGGTGGACTACCTCACCGACAGGTTCAACATGCGGCTTCGGCTGGAGGCGAGGCGCCAGCATGGAGGCTTCCGGCAAGGCTTCTTCGGTGCTGACTACGAGCTGGCGCGCTTCCAGGCGGCGGGCCCTGACGGCGTGCCGCTCGCGGATGCTCACTTCCCGGACGGCTACTCCGCGTTCGGAGAGGCCATCGTGGAGTGGGATGCCGTCAGCTATGGGGGGCCCAACAAGCACCTGAACGTCTCGGTGGGCGCGGAAGTCTTCTCATGGGGCCGCGCTGATGTTGACGGACGTGTGGAGGTGCAGCTCTTCGAGCGCAGCTTGGAAGTGGCGTTGAAGGGGCTCGCGGTTGGAGCTGGGAAGCCCGGAGCGCGCTACCTCGGAGCGGCGGAAGTCCGGTGGAGGTTCCTGGGGGGCGGCCTCTACGCGATGGGGACGGGCGGCACGCTGTTGTTCCCCACCACCGAAGGGACGTTGCGACCTGGCGCCTTCGCGTCGGTGGGCTTGGGGGTGGACCATGCGCGCTAGGCTCCTGGTGCTGTCGCTGGCCTTACTCACCACGGGATGCATTTCGGTGCCTCACGCTCCCGCGCGTGGCCGCACGCTGAACTACACGCCGCGCGCAGCAACACCTCCCGAGGGGGTGGATATTGCGAGCGACGAACGCCCCGGCGCCTTCGACCCGTCTCCGTACTCCATCGCGGGCTCCTGGCCTCGACAGCGATTTGTGCGTCATGGGGGGGCGCGAATTGATGCAACGAAGGCCGCATCCGGAGCCGTCGGGGGTGGAGCACAGACCGGCGCCTCTCCGCGACAGGCTGTCCTCGACGCCATCGACGAGGTCAAGGGCACGCTGGATGGTGTTGAAGGGACCTTCACGAAGTTGGCGGCCCATCGGCCCAGGGCACTCGGTGAGCAGAGCCTGAATGACGACGGCTTGTTCTCCCGGTTTGTCGAGCATGGCTCCGCTCAAGTGACGTGGCTTCGTGGCGGGCTTGGGAGTGCGACCGGGCTGACGGAGGTGGCCTCGGAAGTGGGTGACCCGGACATGGAGCTGGGGGTGCTTCGCATGACGGGGCCCAAGCTCCAGGCCACGATGTTCGGGACCCTGCTACTGGCCACCTGGGTTGACTTCCTCCAGTTCTCGGCCGCCATCATCAAGCACTGCTTCGTGTGCAGCGACGAGAAGCTGTTCGTGGACCTTCATCGGGTGCAGCGACTGATGGAGCCCACGCTGAAGGACCTTGAGTCACTCGACCCGGAGCGAGTGGAGGCCGCTGCCACGGCGATGCCTGAGTTGATGGGGAAGCTGACCCAGGAGTTTGCCGCGCTCCAAGCGCAGACCCGCGAGAGCATGCGGGTGGGTGAGAAGGTCCTCACGGCGGCGCAGGTGCTGGAAATGGTGTCCATGATTTCCACGCTGAAGATGTCGCTACCCCGGCTGCCCCCGGCCGCACCGGTGACACTCGGCATGAGCCTCGCGATGGGGTCGGGGGGCGTCATGATGGGCTCGCGCATCGTTGTCTCCGCAGAGTGGGTGGAGATGATGCGAAGGCTTGTGCAGGCGGGAGTCATCTCCCTTCCTGCCGTCAACGCGGCCGTCCGCATTCATGGCGGGCAGGTGATGATGGCGCAGGCGTACCAGGACTTGCCTCAGGGCGTGCGGGACGCGCTGGGGGACAGTCCGGAGGTGAGGGGGATGCATGTGACGGGGAAGGCGGGAGCGGGCATGTCGGAGGCCCCCAAGCACCACGTTCTGCCGAAGGAGCACCGGGAATGGTTCGAGCAGCGCGGATTCAAGGGCGACATGGACATTGACCAGTTCTGTGTCCGCCTGGAGAAGTCCCAACACGAGGCGATTCATGGAGGGGGGAACTGGAGGCTGGGGCGCACGTGGCCCGGTGAGTGGAACCGGATGCTCATGAAGGCCCTAAGCGATGCCGAGGTCGAAGCTGGACGCAGGTTGACGCGGAATGCGGTCCTGGACATCGTTGCAGATCGAATGAAGGACTACCGGATCCCGATGAATTTCGTCACAGGGAGAAGGCGATGAGCGACGGAGCAGCTTGGCAGGGCAACATCAAGGCTCGCCTGTACGAACGGGTCCGCGAGCGAGGCTACGACTCACTGACCGCCTTTGCCGACGCGCGGCCTGCCGTGCCGCTATTCGTCCTGGCCGACGAACTGGGCAACGACGTTGCTGCGGTGCAGGTGTTGAGCGGCTTGCTGTACGAGGCAGAGCGGAGCAGGCGGGTCACCCGCTTCGTTCGCGATCTACTCGTTCGCCTCTTGTCTCAGAGCCTTCCCGATGGGTGGCCCGCCGTGATGGATGACGCAAACGTGTTCAAAGTGGCCAAGGCGCTCGGTTCGTGGTCCGCCTACACTCCAGAAACCCACCAGGAACGAGGCCGATTGGCGAGAGAGGCACTTCGAGCCAACCCTCCCCCGGCGGGCTGGCGCCCTCTCGGTCCTGATGACGAGCTTCTTCGGGTGCTCCTCCCCGACGAAGAAGCCTGAACAGAGCTGGTAGCCCCGCTCGTTGGTGAGGCGGGGCACCACGGTTCTACGCGCCGCTATGCCTCGAAGGAGAGCATCCGATGTCCGACGGACGTTCTTGGCAGGGTAACTGGAAGGCCCGCCTCTATGAGCGTGTTCGCGGGCGAGGCTACGACTCACTCACTGCATTTGCCGAGGCTCGCCCTACCGCATCCCTAGAGGAGTTGGCCGAGGAGCTTGGCAAGGACGACATCGCAGGGGTGCAGGTGTTCAGTGGACTGGTGGCCGAAGCGGAGCGAAGCCATCGGCTCACTCGCTTGGTACGTGGGCAGTTTGTGCGTGAACTGCACGCTTATCTCTCAACCGGGTGGCCGTCCGAGATGGGGGACGAAAACCGCTTCAAGGTCGCGCGCGCACTTGCCGGTTGGTACTCCTTCACTCCAGAGACCCACAAGGAGCGGGTTGATCGGGCAGGCGATGCTCTTCTTGCCAACCCGCCTCCCGCTGGATGGCGCCCGCTCGGCCCTGACGACGAGCTTCTCCGGACGCTCCTGCCCGACGACGAAGCCTGACCGCCAGCGGTGGCTTGCGTGCCCCCGATAGGACATCCCATGTGTCCCCAGTGTGCCCCTCCAGCGTGGAACGGGGCGGCACACCGGGGGCCGGTATGGAACAGGGCGGGACAGAGAGCCCGAGGCGAATCAAGGCGATAGCGGGTAACAGCGCGTCCTGCTTGGGGTTTCTATCGCCCTTCACGTGAGCTACGGACTCACCGTGCCAGAGGTCCTTGCGGACCTGACGGGACGGACCGTGGGCTGGGTCAGCCACCGCGAGCCCGCGAGCTGTGTCTCCAGCGACGGAGAGCATCCCGAACTCCTCTCGGGCGACACACTCCGCGACGCGGACGGAGGGCTCTTGCTGCTCACGGTACCGAGCGCGCCCACCACGCCGGAAGGCGAAGTCCTGCTGCCCACGGGACTCGTGCCGGAGCTGCGAGTCCGGTGGGAACTTGCTGACTGCGAGCGGCGAAAGGACACACGCACCCAGGGCGCACGGCTCCGGTTCGAGGATGCCCGGAAGCGTGGCGCATCACCCGTCACTGTCTCTGTTGGAGAGACGAAGCGACTTCTGCTGGGAGGTGTCCGCTACGAGGTGCGCGTGGCGAGAGCGCAGGCGGACACATCGGACCGCTGCGGGCAGGCGGTGTTCACGGTGTTCCGAGAGGGGCTCCGCGAGGAGCTGTAGTCCTCCTGTGCCTCGGGAGGCCACGCGGACGCGTCGAAGCTCAGTCGACCCCGTACACGCGGCTCGGGGTGCCTTCATAGTCGGTGATGCGCTCGAACCGCAGCCCGAGTCGCTCCGCGACGCGGAGGGACGGTGCATTCTCCGGATGGATGATGGCGACGAGGAGCACATCGGGGAGGTGTCGCCGGGCCTTCTCCACGGCGACGCGCGCGGCCTCCGTCGCATAACCCAGCCCCTGGGTCCGAGGCGCGAACCGATAGGCGAGGTTCAACACCGTCCGACCCTCGAACAACTTGTGGCGCACGCCGCAGACGCCCACGACGACGCCCGGTGTCTCTCGTTGCTCCACGGCCCAGTACCCCACGCCGTGTTTCGCCCAGTCACTCAACCACAGCGCCAGCAGCTCCTTCGCGGCGTCCAACGAGCGCAAGGGGCCGGAGGGGTTGAAGCGAGAGGTCTCCGGGTCGCCATGGAGTGTGAACACCGCGTCCAGGTCGGTCTCTCGAAACGGGCGAAGCAGCAGCCGTTCCGTCGTCGTGCTCTCGAAGCCGTGAAGCATGGTGTGCATCATGTTCCGCGTCGCCTGCTCGCGCACGTCGGTTCGTCGCGGTTCCAGGTCCTACCGAGAGTGTGTGCCTCCGCGTGGCAGCGTGCTCAGTCGGGGAACCGGAGGAAGAGCTGCGAGGGTGGCGGTGAGGTCCCCACCCAGGCGATGGAAGGCTCGCAGAAAGGTGAGGGCTGGCTCGCGCGTCGAGGCGGGTTCGCCCCTGGGCTGCGGCGAGTGAGGAGGCCAGGGATGAACGCCCACGTCATCCAGGAAGGTGAGCACGTCATGCACCCCCATCAGCAGCCTGGGAGTTTTGTGTCCGTGGAGCACCACGTGACAGCGGCCGTCGTGTCCCTGCTTCCAACTCCAACTGCTGGCACAGGCTCGCTTGAGGTAGCCGTTGAAGGATTTCTGTCCGTCGGGGATTCGCAGCAGTCCGCGAAGGATTTGCGCCATCACCCCCCGGTCCGAGAGGGGCTTTCTCCGCCATGGGTTGCTGGAGCGGCCGGTCCCGCGCGGCAGCTCCAGGCTGCTCAGGAAGTGCTTCTGCTGCTTCAGATGCGAGAGCGCGTGATGACCGATGAGTCCTGCCGGGAGAACCTTGCGCATCAGCTCCACGCGCAGGTCGCGAGGCTGGTCCAACGTTCGTTGTTCCGCCCAGCGGATGAAGGGGTTGACCTTGTCCGAGGCTTGTCGTTCCCACACCAGCCCCCGCATCTCGGAGGAGGTGTCTTCATCCAGCTCCGCGCAGTCCTCGGCGAACTCGGGGTCTCGGATGAGCTGGGCGACCCGGGTCCTCGAGGTGCGGCGGGAGCGCCGGTGCAGGCTCGCGCGACTCTTGCGAGCTGCCTGCCGGTGAGTGGAAGGCAACAGACTGCGTGCCATCTCGAAGGACTTGTCATCGCCGTAGCGCATCCAGGACTCCCTTGCGGGCCCAGCGACGCCACGGCCTTGCCTTCCTGACACCGGCGGAAAAGGTCTCCCTCTCGCCCAGACATTTCCGCCGTCGCGGGCGGGCTTGGGGCGACTACGCCTTCATCGACTCCGGCAGCACCCAATCCGGCTTGAGGCGCTGGATGACCTTGGCCAGATTCTCCTTGTCCTGGGCCTTCTCCAGCGCGGAGTCGGGCGTGACGATGTTGTCGCGCACCAGCCGCTCCAGGTGCATGTCGAGCGTCTGCATGCCCTGGCCCTGGCCCGCCTGCATCTTGGATGCAATCTGGAAGACCTTGCCCTCGCGAATCATCGCGGCGATGGCCGCGCCACCCACGAGGATTTCCAGCGCCGCCACGCGGCCCTTGCCGTCCGCCGTCTTGATGAGCTGCTGCGCGACGATGCCCGCCAGGCTCTCCGCCAGCATGCCTCGCACCTGCGCCTGCTCGTCGGCGGGGAACGAGTTGATGATGCGGTCGATGGTCGCCGGCGCGCTGTTGGTGTGCACCGTGGCGAACACCAGCACGCCGAAGCTCGCCAGCTGGAGCGCCAGCTTCATCGTCTCGTTGGTGCGAAGCTCGCCGATGAGGATGACGTTCGGGTCCTCGCGCCCCGCCGAGCGGATGGCCGTGGCGAAGCTGGACGCGTGCGGCCCCACCTCACGGTGCGTCACCTGTGCCCGCGCGGACTCGTGCACGAACTCCACCGGGTCCTCGATGGTGAGGATGTGCGCGGGACGCGTCTGGTTGATGTGGTTCACCATCCCCGCGAGCGTCGTGGACTTGCCGCTGCCCGTGGGGCCCGTCACCAGCACCAACCCGCTGCGACGCTCGGCCAGCTTGCGCACGATTTCAGGCGTCTTGAGGTCGTCCAGCGTGAGGACCTTGCTGGGAATCGTGCGGAACACCGCGCCCAGGCCCGTCTGCTTGTAGAAGTAGTTCGCGCGGAAGCGGGCCTTCGTGCCGTAGCCGTAGGCGAAGTCGAGGTCCAGCTCCTCGACAATCTGCCGCTTCTGCTGCGGGTTGATGAGCTCGAACAGGAGCCCTTCGACTTCCTGGGGCGTGAGGGGCAACTCGTGCAGCGGCGTCAGCTCGCCACGGATGCGGCCCATGGGGGGATAGCCGGTGCTCAGGTGCAGGTCGCTGCCCTTCTGCTCCAGCAGCATGTCGAAGAGCGCGGAGATGCGCGGCGTGGTGCTCATCTCAGCCCCCCTTCCTTCCCATCAACGAGCCCATCTTGCTCAAGAGCCGGGCGCTGTCCTGCTGCGTCTCCGGCGCGGCCACGGACGTGCCCGGCCTCTTTCCCGTCACCACCGCCTCCAACTCGTCCGGGTTGTCCACGAAGCCCTTGGCCACTTCCAGCTTCACCTTCTGCGCGCGCACCAGGTCCGCCATCGAGTCCTCGAAGCGGATGATGCCCAGGCTCTTGCCGCGCTGCTGGAGCGAGGGAATCTGGTACGTCTTGTTGTCGCGGATGAGGTTGCCCAGCGCCACCGAGCCGGGGAGCACCTCCGCCGCCGCCACCATGCCCTTGCCGTCCGCGCTCGCCATCAGCCGCTGGCTGACGATGAGGCGCAGGCCGCTGGACAGCGACAGGCGCACCTGCTGCTGGTCCGCCGGTGGAAAGAGGTCGATGAGGCGGTCGATGGTCTTCGCCGCGCTCGGCGTGTTCATGGTGCTGATGAGCAGGTGGCCCGTCTCCGCGGCCGCCAGCGCCATGCGCACCGTCTCCGTGTCGCGCAGCTCGCCCACCACGATGACGTCCGGGTCCTCGCGCAAGCTGCCCTTGAGCGCGCTGGCGAACGTCTTCGTGTGCGCGCCCACTTCGCGCTGACTGATGAGCGCCTTCTTGCGCGGGTGGACGAACTCCACCGGGTCCTCCACCGTGAGCACGTGGTGGGACGTCTCGCGGTTGATGAGGTCCACCAGCGCCGCCAGGGTGCTCGTCTTGCCGTGGCCGGACGGGCCCGTGACGACGATGAGCCCCTGATGATGGTGCGTCGCCTTGGCGATTTCGATGGGCAGCCCCAGCGACTCCAACGTGGGGATGTCGCGCGCAATCACCCGGAAGGTGCCCTTGAGGCCCGTGCGGTGCCGCGAGACGTTGACGCGAAAGCGCCCCATCTCCGGCGAGTCGAGCGAGAAGTCACAGCTGCCGTCGCGCTCCAGCACCGGGCGCAGTCGCTCCGGCACTACCGGCATCAACATGCCCTCCACCCGCGCCGCATCCAGTGCGCCGCCTTGGGGAACCAGCTCTCCGGCGAGGCGGAAGAGCACGGGGCGCTCGGCCACGACGTGCACGTCGCTGGCGCGGCTGCTGCGGCCCTGCTCCAGGACAATGGCCAGGTCCCTGGCTCCGCCCGTCAGGCGCGACGTCGCCAGCGAGCGCGCGGCCTCCTGGGTTCCCGAGGGGGCGTACCCGGCGCTCTGAGGCGCGGCGGTATTCCCGGATGCGGCGGGCGCGGAGGCATACCCAGGCCCACCGCTCTGAGGCGCGGCGGCTTGCGCCGCGACAGGCGCCGGCTGGGGTGTGGGGGGAACCGGAGCCGCCCGCGCCGCCACGGGTTGGGCG
>NZ_VIFM01000397.1 GCF_006636215.1 Myxococcus llanfairpwllgwyngyllgogerychwyrndrobwllllantysiliogogogochensis
CGTCCGGAGGCGGTGCGTCACCGGGCTGGGTGAGCCAGAAGGCCAGGGCGGCCAGGAGCACGAGGATGCCCAGGCAGACCAGGGGGACGACGACCCAGCGGGTGACGGAACGCTGTTGGGACATACATGCTCTTGGGGTGCGGGAAGGGCGGGGAGGATATGCCGGGGGTCGACGCCCGTGGGCGCTCAGTCGCAGGAGCGCTGGTCGGGCTTGCCGTCCGTGCATTGGCCCGCGGGGGCGAAGCGGGACTCGGCCTCCGCGACGACTTCGTCCACGGGCCGGGCGCACTCGGCCTCCGCGAGCGTGCCGCGAATCTCGAACAGACGCAGCACCTCCGCGCACCGCTGCTGGAAGGTCTTCACCCCGTCCTTGAAGAGCGGACGCATCACCCGCGGCGAGAAGGCATAGCCGCTCGCCGTCGCCAGCGAGGACTCCGGACGGAACATCCACGAGGAGCGCCAGCTCGACGCCACCTGCTCGAAGCGCGCCGGCCCCATCCACATGCTCGTGGCGGCCTGGAGTGAGCGCGGCTCCGTCGGCACGAAGCCCGTGCCCGTGCGACGGCAGTAGGTGGGCACCGCGGTGGGGTCCTCCACGTTCGCCAGCCGCAGCGTGCAGACGTTGTACTCCGCGAAGCGCCGGCCCACGGCGGCCAGCTCCGCCTGCTGCACCTCGCCCACGCGCGGCTGCGCGACGAACAGGTCGATGGTCCGCAGCAGCGTGCTCACCGCGTTCTCCGGCGGAGGCTCGGGCGTCGGCTCCAGGCCGCCCGTCGAGACGACGAGCACCCGCTCCGCGCCGCGCTGCACGGCCTGGAGCAGCGGCAGCCCCGAACGCACTCCGCCGTCCAGGAACGTGCCCTGGTAGCGCCCCGAGCGCGAGGGAATCCACGGCACCGGCTCCGCGAGCACCGGCTCGACGATGGACGCCACCACCGCGTTGATGAGGCCGTCCACGCGCTGCGCGTCCGTCGCCGTCGGCGGGAAGTCCGCCGGGTCCTGGTCGCTGATGCCGAAGACATCCCCGGTGTTGAAGTCCACCGAGACGGCCACCAGCTCCGTGCCGTTGGTGAGCTGCGCGGGGATGACGGCGGCGCGCAGCTTGTCCTGCACCCCGTCGAAGCGGACCAGCCCCTTCAGGTCCGAGGCAATCTTCCAAATCCACGTCGAGTTGACGCAGTAGAGGTCCGACTCCACCGAGCACGTGTAGTTGCCGAGGAGCATGTCCCGCGCCTTCTGTTCCTGGCCGGGCGTGTGGAACAGGTCCACCATCGTGCCGATGAGCGCGCCGGTGCTGGTGCCCGCCGCCAGGTCGATGCGCGCGTCACCACACCCCTCGGGCTCGGGCTTGCCCCGGCACTGCTCCATCACCCCGAGCAGCCGCCACATGATGCCGGCGCTGAAGGCCCCATTGGCTCCGCCGCCGCTGAGCACCACCGCGTTGGATGGACGCCCGAGCTTGCGACTCCAGCGGCGGGCGCTCACGTACTGGGCGGCGGACTCGGCGCCTTCACGCAGGCCCTGCTTGAGCAGGAAGGGATTCATCGGGTCCTGGAGCGAGTCGCCCAGCGCGGCCAGCGACGCGGCGATGCCCATCGCGTTGCCGATGAAGCGCTGCGCGTCGACCTCGGCGGCCGTGGGACGGGTCGGGTCCACCGTGCCCGGCATCGCCGGCAGGCCCCACACTCCTCCCGCCACCGTCTTCTTCAAGAAGGTGTCGTAACAGGCGGAGTTGCTGCCTCCCGCATTCGCTCGCAGACACTCCACCTGCTCCGCGATGACCTCGGACGCGCCGCCCAGGGCGGACATCCACTTCGCTGCTTCCGCCGGGTCCGCGTAGGCGTCCACCAGGTGCGAGCGCGTCAGGCGCCCCACGCGCTCCCGGAGGGACACGGGCAGCGGCGGAGTCTTGGGCTCCGAGGGCGCGTTGAGCTCATCGAGGATGTAGCCGGTTCGCAGGAAACAGCCGCTCGACAGGGCGGCCATCGCCGCGAGGCACAGCAGGTACGTGCTACTTCGGTTCACGAGGTCCCCCGTCAAGGAGCGCATGGCGGGGGCCCGGGAAGCGGACGGCGGGGCACCCCTTCGTCACATCGCGAAGGGGACGTTAGCGCATGCGGCCCACGCGGGAGGGACGACAAACGAAAGGCCCACCCCTGGGGAGAGGTGGGCCCGCTGCTCCTGGACTTCATGGCCCGGGAGAGGGCGAGGGCCCTACGGGTACACCTCGCGGCGAGTCGTCGTGGTGCGCGGCGTGGGGGAGATGGCCCCTTCCGCGTGGACGCGCTGGCGCTTGCTCACCCCCAGCCCCGCGCCGAGCACCGAGGCGACGAGCCCCAGGAGCAGCGCGCCGAAGACGCCCCAGAAGGCTCGCCCCGTCTTGTCGGCGGCCTGGAGCGCGCCCTGCTGCACCTGCTCACCCACCTGCCCCACCTTCGCCTTGGCGCCGTCAATCTGTATCTGGACGCGGTTGGCGACGTCCTCCGAGTCCTGCCGCGACAGCCGCGTGTTCTCCGCGATGGAGGTGACGAGCAGCTCGCGGTCCACGTTCCCCGTGCGCACCGCGGTGGTGACGATGTCCTTGGTGGCCGCCTCGAGCTGATTGGCGGTGATGGTCGGTTTGCCCTCGGCCTTGAGCCGCTCGTTCACCGGACCGAGCGCATCGTTGGCATCCAGGCCGAACGCCTGGGCCGCGTTTCCACCCTGGGAGGCCGCGCCCGCCACGGCCGCGCCGGTGGCACCCACCACGCCCGTGGTGGCCTTGAACGCCGTGCCGACGACGGTGGACACGACCATGCCCATGAGGACGACGCCGGCAATCGTCGTCAGGCCCCACATCACCGCGCCGTGCATCGCGCCGCCGGCCTTGTCCACCACGCCCGCGGTCCTCGCGGCCAGGAAGCCGCCGATGAAGAGGGCGATGAGCGGCGCGATGAGGCCCCAGATGCCGGTGCCGATGCCCGCGGAGCGCGCGCTGTCGGGGTTGCTCGGGTCCACGGAGGACAGGCCGAGCGCGAGGCCCAGCGAGTACAAGAGGATGAGCACGCCGAGCGCGACGACGGTGCCGCCGAGAATGGCGCCCCAGCTCAACTTGAAAGGCGTTCCCGCGCTGGCGCCGATGACGCCAGGTTTCTCGTTCTCCACGATGGTGGTTGCCATGGGCCGGGCCTCCTGCCGCGGTGAGCACCCAAGGGACGGGCGTGCTCGGGTCCGCGGCAAACATGGGCATCGTCGGGCAACGGACGATTCCTCACCCCAAGGACGCCCCCTCGGTGGGAGGGGGACGGCGAAGGCTCACCGCAGGCCGAGTGCCTCGATGAGCACCGCCTCTCGCGCCACCACGGGCGAGCGGGGAAGGGCTTCCAGCGAGAAGGCGCGCACCAGCGCGTCGAGTGTCCTGGGACTCCCATCGCCCAGGCCACTCCATGCGGCGAGCAGGCCGAGCACCCGCTCGGGAGCAAGTCCGCGCTCGCGCAGCTCAGCGAGCGCGAAGGCACCCTCGCGCTTGGCGAGGCGCTTGCCATCCTCTCCATTCACGAGCGGGACGTGGAGGAAGTCGGGCGCCTGCTCACCCAGTGCCGTGTAGAGCTGGAGCTGGCGGGGCGTGGACGACAGCAGGTCATCGCCGCGCAGCACGTGGGTGATGGCGGTGGCGGCATCGTCCACGACGACGGCGAGCTGGTAGCTGGCGACGCCGTCATTGCGGCGCACCACGAAGTCACCCACCACCGCGTCCACGTCCTGCGAGTAGGGCCCCATGAGCGCGTCGACGAAGCGCACCTCTCCGGGCCGCGCGCGGAAGCGCCAGGCTGGGGCTCGCGTCTTCGCGCGCTCGGCCCGCTGGTCGACGGTGAGGTGGGCGCAGGTGCCGGGGTAGCGGGGGCCTTCCTCGGACAGGCCGTGGGGCGCGCTGGCGGCGCGAGCAATCTCGCCCCGGGTACAGAAGCACGGATAGACGAGGCCCTCGTTCTCCAGCGTGGCGAGCGCCTCGCGATAGATGTCATCGCGCTGACTCTGGACCAGGGGCGTCTCGTCCCAGTCGAGGCCGAGCCAGCGCAGGTCCGCCATCAAGTCCTCGACGTACTGGGGCTTGCAGCGCGCGCGGTCCAGGTCCTCGATGCGCAAGAGGAAGCGGCCCCCGGCGGCGCGAGCCTGGAGCCAGCCGAGCAGCGCGCTGCGGATGTTGCCCAGGTGCATGCGCCCGGTGGGGCTGGGGGCGAAGCGCCCGCGAAAGCCGCTCATGGCCGGACCAGCGGTCTGCGGATGGGGTCCACGGGCTTCCGGGTGGGCGCGGTGGGCTTCACCGGGTTCGACAAGGGGACGGCGTACACGCTCTGTGCGGCGCGAGTGACGCGCGAGGCACCCGGCGTGGGCGACAGGGGCAGTGTTTCGGTGAGCCCGGCCTCCACACCTCGTGAGGCCAACTGGGCCGCGAGCGCGCGCAGGGGCTCACCGGCGTCGAGCAGCTCCAGGTCCATCGCGAGGCGAGGCAGCCTGCGCGGCGCCGCGTCCCCAGGCGCGAACACGAAGGCATCCAACGCGAGCCCGGTGTCGGAGCGAGACAGCGTGCCGAACACGACGAGGTCCGCGCTCGCCTCGCGTCCCAGCGTCGATGCGGCCTGGAGCGCGGAGGTGTCGAGTCGATTGCCCGAGAGGGCGAGGGCCAGCGCGGCCGTGGCGCCGGTGCCGGTCGGCTGAATCGTGAAGGTGACTTCGCGCTCGGGGAGTGCCTCCACGACGCCGCCCACGGACTCACCGGAGGGAAGGGTGGCGCGCCACAGGTGCGCACCGGGAGGCACCTGCGTGACACGAACGGGCGTGGTGCCCGCGGAGGACCCATCGAGCGTGACTTCGAGGCCCTGTGGAAACGACTCGAAGCGGAGGACGCCGCGAGGCTGGGTGGCATGGGCCGCGCGGACGCGCTCGACGGTGTGGGCGAAGAGGGGCGAGGTGGCGGCGAGGGGCAGCGGACGACCTGGAGCGATTGCCAGCGCGTGGGTGAGGGCGCTCGCGGCTTCGTCATCGCGACCGATGGCGTAGCGCACGGCGGCGCGCAGGGCATACGTGTCCGCGAGCTCGGCGCCGTCCTGGAGGTGGGGGGCATTCGCGGCGTAGGCGTCCAGGGCGCGTCCGAGGGCACTCTCCGCGCGGGTGAAGTCGCGGGCCGCGCGCGCGGTGGTGGCCTCCTGCACGGCGGCCTGGGCGGCGGCGAGTGCGTCCGTCTTCACGTCGGTGGGAGACGGCACGGGAGGCTCCGCGAGGGCGAGCCCCGCCATGCCGTGGATTTCCGAGGCCAGTCGCGCGGCGAGTCGAGGACCTGCGCGCGCGGGCACGTCTCCGGAGACGGCCTGGAAGGGCAACACGGCCACCTTCGTCCGAGGCGCGCGTCGTGGCGCGGCGATGGAAGAGGCACCCAGGAGGAGGCAGAGCAGGAGCGCGAGTCGCGTCATGGTCGGAGCGGGGAGGAACCGTCCGAATTCCTAGCACGGAGCCGCGAGCCGCGCTCCGCCCGGCCGATGGGCGGGCCGGGGGCTTCGTCTTGCCGCGATGATGTCAGGTCCTTCCGCTCATGGTCCTCCTGCCTGTCATCGTGGTCGTCGTGGTGGTCGTGGTCGCCTCCATGCGACGCCATGGGAAGGTGAGCGCGAGCGCAAGGCCCGCCAGCCCCACGATGCAGTAGATGAGGCGCGAGAGGGCGCTCGCCTGCCCCTGCGTGTCGCCACCGAAGATGGCGTTCACGAGGTTCCAGTTGAAGAAGCCAATCAGGCCCCAGTTGATGGCGCCGATGATGGCGAGCACGGCCATCACCTTGGCGAGCACTGACTTCAGTCGGTCTGCTTCCAGTCGTTCCATGGCCTGTCTCCTCGTGTTGTCGAGAGTGTGAGCCGAAGGTGCTCGGTGCCTCTCATCGAGGGCGGGGACCGTCGGTATCCCTCGGTCTTCAATCTATGGAGCACCTGGAGCGCTCGACGCGATGGCCCGGCCGCCCTCGTGGTTCGCGGCGCTGCGGCCGAGGTGTCCCGTCCATGCTCAACGAGGACGGGAGCGTTCCACCGGAGGCACGAGTTCCCGAGGGGCGTCTCGAAGCCAGGGACTGCTCATCGTTGGGGCGATGAAACAGGATGCGAGGAACAGGAAAGACCCCTCCCGGCATCGCGCCTTGAAGGTCGCGCTCGGCGTCGTGTCCATGGCGTTGGTGCTGGTCGTCGGCGTGTTGGCGCTCAACCCTTCCTGGCTCGCGCAGCGTCTGCGCGGACAGGTCGAGACGGCCGCCACCCGGGCCCTTGGCCACAAGGTGACTCTGGAGAAGCTGGATGCGCAGTGGTTCCCGAAGCCTGGCGCCACGATGACGAACTTCCGGGCCGAGGGTGAAGGCGACGAGCCGCCCTTCCTGGAGGCCTCGCGTGCGACGGCCACCGTGCGGTTGTGGCCGTTCATCCGGAGCCTCGGCAAGGACGTGCGCGTGGGGGCGGTGAAGCTGGAGGAGCCTCGGGTGAACCTGGTCCGGCGCGCTGACGGGACGTGGAACTACGAGTCCGTCGGGAGTGCTCCGGGCAGCTCCAGCGGTGAGTCTGGAACAGGGGCCTCCACGGAGGCCTCCATCGAGAGCCTTCGGATTCAGGATGGCGTCGTTCAGGTGACGGACAGGCAGGCGGCAGGGGGCACGGCAGTGGCCGCGCTCCGGGACCTCGATGTGGACTTGAAGCACGTGGGGCCGGGCCTGCCGCTCGAGGGCTCGATGAAAGCGGCGGTCGCGGCCTCGAAGCAGAACGTGGAGGCGGACTTCAAGGTGGACCCACTTCCCACCGGCAAGCCCGCGCCCGGTCAGCCCTGGCCCACGGTGACGATGAAGCTGCGCGGAAGGGATTTCTCCGTGAGCGAGATTCGCGACTTCCTTCCGCCCTCGGCGACCGCCTACTTCACGGGAGGGCTGGTGGATGTCGACGCGGAGGTGAAGACGGACCAGGGACAGTACGTGCTCACGGGCCATGGAGCGGCGAAGGGGCTGAAGCTGAGAGGGGACCCGGCGAGCGGCTCGTTCGACTTCAACTCACGCATCGACCCCGCGAACGCGAAGGCTGCGAAGGTGAACTTCACGCGCCTCGCGCTCGCGGGTCCAGGTGTCGATTTGGGCGGGACGGCTTCGGTGCAGATGGGGCCTCCGCGCGTGCGGTTCGCGTTGGAGGGGAAGGAACTCGATTTGCAGCACCTGCTGGGGGCGCTTCCCAACGAGCCGAAGAAGGAGGCGTCCTCCAACACGACCACCGCGCTTCCCGCCACTGTGCGCGCGAGGCTCGGGAAGGTGGAGGTGGATGGGACGCTCAAGCTCGCGAGCCTTCGTCATGGGACGCTCCAGGCGACGAACGTGGACGCGGAGGCGAAGCTGGATGACGGGGTGCTCCTCATCGAGCGAGGAGGGGCGACAGTCTATGGCGGGCGCGCGGACCTCACTGGGACGAAGGTGGACCTCACGAAGTCGCAGCCCGCGTGGACGCTGAAGGCGAACCTGGACGGGATGAACACCGCGCAGGCCTTCCAGGCGTTGTCCGGACAGTCGTCGCTGCAAGGTCTCGCCAGTGGGGAGCTGCAGCTCAACGGAAGTGGCCTGGACTGGACGCAGGTGCGTGACCGCGTCACGGGGGGAGGGAGCGTGCGTCTTCGCGACGGAGCGCTCACGACGGCGGACCTGGGGGGCGCGTTGGCTCCGGCCCTGTCGCAAGGACTCTCGGCGCTGGGGCAGAAGGGGGC
>NZ_VIFM01000398.1 GCF_006636215.1 Myxococcus llanfairpwllgwyngyllgogerychwyrndrobwllllantysiliogogogochensis
TGGAGGCATGCGGACTCCAGCGGCGCAACGAGCGCGAAGAGTGGGAGCTGACGGACGCGGGCCGGGACTACGCCGAGGCCGTCCCCTTCAGCCGCAACGGCCATGCCGCCTACCAGCTCCTCTGGCGCCCCGAGGTGCTCGGCGTCCTCGAGGATGCCGCTCGCTCCTCGTCGATGAGCGTCGGCCTCGGCTGACGGAGGACACCGTGACACTCGGCATCGTCAAACGCACCGAGGATGACCTCACCCAGTGGCTCGCCACCGAGTCTGGATTCATTTCCGGGCTGTGCCAGTACGACAACGAGCCCGTGGTACTGGAGCCGTACCAGCAGTCTTTCCTCGGCAACCACTCCCGATTCAGGTGGGTGGCGAAGAGCCGCCAGGTGGGCTTCTCCTTCTTGTTCGCGCTCGAGGCCCTGGCGCGGTGCCACCTGCGCGACGGCCACACGTCGGTGTTCGTCTCGTACAACTTGAGTGACGCCGTCGAGAAGGTGCTCATCGCCCGGCAGGTGTATGAGGAGCTGCCGCTCGCCTACCAGAAGAAGCTCGTGACGGATGCGAAGACGGAGCTGGCCTTCGAGTCGAACTCCCGAGGCCGGCGCCTTTCGCGTATCATCTCCGTTCCCGCCAAGCCTCCGCGCGGCAAACGCGGCGATGTGTACCTGGACGAGCTGGCGCACCTGGTCAACGACCGCGAAGTCTACACAGGCAGCACCGCCCTCATCCTGCGCTCGCATGGACAGCTCACTGGGGGCAGCACCCCGCTCGGTCGGCGCGGAATCTTCTGGGAGATAGACACCCAGGAGCTGCGCAAGTACCCGCACCACACTCGCCAACTGGTGCCCTGGTGGCTGTGCCGCTTCTTCAGCCTGGACGTGAGGCGCGCTGCCGTGGAGGCGCCTCTCATGCCTACCGAGGAGCGCGTCACGCGCTTCGGGCGCCCCGTCCTCGTGGAGCAGTTCGACTCCCTGCCGCAGGAGGACTTCCAGCAGGAGTTCGAATGCCTTTTACGTCGACGAATCCTACAGCTTTCTCCCCTACGAGCTCATCCTCCCGTGCACCACCGACGAGTTGGTGTTGGCGCAGGACGCCTCCGACGTGCCCGTGCCCCAGGGGCGCCTGGTGGCGGGCTTCGATGTGGGCCGCACGAGAGACCGCTCGGAGCTGGCCGTCTTCGAGGAGGTGGCGGGCCGATACACCTGCCGCATGCTGCGGAGCTTCGCGGGCATCCCTTTTGCCGAGCAGGAGGCGCACCTTCGCCGTCTCCTCTCCGTCCTGCCCGTGGCGCGCCTCAGCATCGATAGGAGCGGCATCGGCATGAACCTCGCCGAGAACCTCGCTCGGGACTTCCCCCAGGTGGTGGCAGAGAACTTCACCAACGAGGCCAAGGAGAGGTGGGCGACCGACTTCAAGATTCTCCTCCAGCGTCGCGACGTCACCCTGCCGCGAGAGCGTGAGCTTGTCGGGCAGATTCACTCCATCAAGCGGCGCGTGCTGCCCTCCGGCAAGGTGTCCTTCGACGCCGAACGCACCAACCGAGGGCACGCCGACAAGTTCTGGGCCGTCGTCCTTGCCTGCCAGCGCGAGCGGGGGCCTGAGCGACGAGGTAGCGGGGAGATCGGCGTGCGCGTGCTTGGCTGAATGCGACCAGAGCCCGGGGGCTGAGCGCGTCGCGTCGCGCCGCGACGCCGGGCCCTTGTGGCCATCCAGCTCCTCGCTCCGAGGACGCTCGGCCACGCGGGACTCGGAAGAAGCGCTCGAGGAGGGCCGCGAGTTCAAGGTGACTTGCGAGCGAGGAAGGCCACCGAGACGCTTCGAGGCTCCTCGTCCCGGTAGGAAATCGTGACGGTAAGCTCACCGGGGTGCTTCGGGCTCTTCCAGTCCCCACACCAGATCTGGAAATCGGTGGACTCATCGAAGCTCCAGAGGTCGTGACCGAGCGCCCGCAGCTCCGTCGCGATTCGATGTCCCTCCGCATCGGGGGCTGCAGCTGACTTGAGCCGAACTGCCAGCACCTGCTCCAGTTCGCAGGAAAGTCGCGTCTGGTCGCGCGTCTGGGCAAAGCTCTCGTAGGAAAAACAGGGGTCAAGCATACAAGGACTCCATCTGAACATCTTCACGCGCGGCCGACATGGGAACGGGGGCCTGAGCGAAGAGGGACTGGGGAGATCAGCGTGCGGGTGATTGGCTGAGCACGACCGAGTCTCGACCACCCAGTTCCTCGCCGGCAACGCCGTGCCCGCGTGGGGGCTCAGCGCCTCGCGCGGCAACGCCGCGCCCTCCTCGCCACCTAGCTTCTCGCCGGCAACGCCGTGCCCGCGTGGGGCTCGGCGCCTCGCGCGGCAACGCCGTGCCCTCCTTGCCACCTAGCTTCTCGGCCGCAACGCCGTGCCCGCGTGGAGGCTCAGCGCCTCGCGCACAGGCCCCTCGGCCCCGAGGGACTCCGAACAAGCCATCGGGACGAGACTACCCGGCAACAGCGCCGGCAGGACACGCCCCGAAGGGACGAACCGTGAACCAGGACAACCAGCGCAACCAGGGCAGCAACGAGCGGCTCAACCGGATCCTCGTCATCGCAGGCCTGATTCTCCAGCTACTGCGGCTCCTCGTGGACTACGCCGCCTTCCGCGCCCAGTCCTAGCCCCACCGAACCGGAACTGTCCAGGGTGGGCGGCCCCTACGCGGGCTGCCCACCTTGGCTTGGGACGCAGTATCTGGCCACGTTGCTCCGCCCCTCGCCCGCTAGCCACGTAGACAGGGAGGGCGGCACCAACATCCAAGGACTCAGCGCCCCGCTGCCGTTCGCGCATTGACCTTCAGCCATGCCTGCCGCCGGAAGGGGTACGTCGAGCAGATGCGGCGCCAGGTCCACACCTCGCGCCGCGTCCACCACTGCGCAGGCGGCTGGAGGCCGATGTCCCGCAGGTTTCCGAGGCCACGGTAGCCGACGCCGTCGAGCCCGAAGCCAGCGTTGGACTCCAGCACCAGCACCTTGTCCGTCACAACGTGGTGGTCCAGGACGAGGAAGGTGTGCCCCGAGCCCCACTGGCTGCGCCACCCCTGGATGAGTGTCCAGGGATGAGGTGGCACATCCGCCGACGGCGCCGCCAGGGCCATGCCTGACTCGACGGCCGCCGTCACGGGAGAGAAGTAGTCCTGGGTGGAGCCGATCATCATCTGTCGGTGGCGACGCGCGTCCCACGAGAGAGCCGCGCCGTGCGCCTCGGAGAAGGCCTTCACCAGCAGGGCCTCGACGAAGGTGCAGCAGTTGTTCAACCGGGGCGGCGCCAGCGGGACACGGACGCCCGGGAGCGCCCATGGGTAGTACGCCCGGCTCGCGTCGTACCTGTAGTCGAGGAACGCCCCCAGGAGAGTGGTGAGCCGCTCCTCCAGGACGGCCAGCGGCTCGCTGTCGAACGACAGCCGGGCCATGGCAGGTGCGCTCTCCTGGGAGAGGAACGTTGCGTAACGCTGGGTGCGCCAGCGCGTGCACACCCAGGTGTCGAGCGCGCTCAGTTTCGGAACCAGCAGTCGGGCGTAATCAGTGTCGGGCGTGGGGTGGCGGGACTTCTCCTCGAGCACGAGATAGTCGCCCGCCTCGACATAGCCTCCAGGCTGCGTGCTCGTGTCCGGCAGCACGAAGCCGCGCAGGCGCGCTGGCAGTCTCGCAACACGGTAGGTGTCCATGGTGTCTCCTCCACGTCGAAGTGGGGCTTCAACGTGTTCGCCATGGACGAAGAGACAGAGCCGGTCCTGCCATGAGGAGCCGGGTTCGTGCGGCCCACTCTTCGCGCGGGCGCAGCGCGCGTCAGGGCACCCAGTCCGCGTCGGGCGCGTCGTCGTCGTCGGCGCGCCACGCGCCGCAGTGGATGCAGAACACCCACCCCACATAGCCAGCCTGGGCCGCAGGGTGCTCGGGGTACTCCTCGGCCGTCACGAGGAAGTCGCTCGGGTGGTGTGCCTCGTCCTCCCGCTCCGGGCACCCGCATGGGCACGTCGTCACATCGGCCGTCGTGGCAGCAACGTCACCAGTGGACGCGACGCCGCGCGTGTCCCCTTCTCGCTTCAAACACCCCTGGCCTGGATTCATCGTCTGTCTCTCCCAATCGTCTCTGTGACTCTCGGCAGCAGGAGGCACCTTCACGCATGCGCTTCGGCTCGCGCGCGGGCTCCCGCGTCAGCCGCAGGTGTCGCCAATAGCGCTCTGTCCTCCGACGAAGGCAACTCATTGATGCGCATGTCCTGAGCGGAAAAGCGCGCGCCGGATGTCCCCGAAATTGGGCCCGAGGCCTTTGTCCTCGCTGGAGGTGAGGCGCGCGGCCCCCAACGCCCTCGCACATCGAGGGCACCCCTCCCACCGCGCGCCTTGCCTCCACTTGGTCCGGGAGGCCCCTGTGCAGAGCGTCGTCAGAGTCTTCGTCCTCGCCTCCCCCTCGGGCGCGCCACACCCCGGGCCGGAATTCACAGTCGAGGCCTCCGGCCACGACGGGCTGATGGAGGCGGTCCACGCCGAGTTGGCGGCCCGCGGCCACCGCGTGCGCGCCGTCTCGCACACCCCTACGGGACTCCTGGCTTACGTGGAGGAACGCCCGTGACGGTGCCGGCCGAAGTCCACCAGGCCGAGGAGCGACTCCAAGCCATCCTCAAGGCGGTGGTGGTGGGCGCCCGTGTCGACGAACCCGCCAGCCGCCCCGGGGGCGAGGACGCCTTGGCCTTCAGCGAGGCCGGCGCCCTCCAGCCCCCGTATGAGCCGGAGGCCCTCTGCCTCCTCGTCGAGCACTCCAACTCGTTGAGACAGAACGTCGATGCGTACTGCACGAACATCGACGGCTTCGGGTACCGATTCGAAGCTGCGATTGACTTCGACGCCGACGGCGCCCGGGAGAAGGTGGCCGACGCCATGGCCTTGGAGCGCCTGGCCGCCCGTGACGCGGGCACGCTGCCTCCAGGGACGCCCCTTCTTCCTGCGGACGAGGAAGTCACCGCCCACGCGGAGGAGGTGCGGCAGCAGGCCCGAGTGGAGAAGGCTCGCCTGGAGTCCTTCTTCGACTTCTGCTGCTTCGACGGCAGCTTCGTCGAGCTGCGCCGCCGCACGCGCCACGACCTCGAAGTGACTGGCAACGCGTACTGGGAGGTGCTGCGCGACGCCAAGGGAGACATCGCCCGCTTCGTCTACGTGCCCTCGTACACGGTGCGGCTCCTCCCTCTCGACAAGGAGGCCGTCGAGGTGCGCGAGCGCGTCCGAATCTCCGCCGTCAGCTTCGACACGGTGAGCACCCGTCGGCGCCTGCGCCGCTACATTCAGGTGCAGGGTAGCGAGCGGGTTTACTTCAAGTCCTTCGGCGACCCACGCGTCATCTCCCGTCTCACCGGCCGCACATTCAAAGACGTCGCCGCGCTCAAGGCCGCAGACGCCTCAGACGGCCCGGCCACGGAGCTCATCCACTTCGCCATCCACTCGCCGCGCTCGCCCTACGGCATTCCTCGCTGGGTGGGCACCCTGCTGTCCGTCCTCGGCTCCCGGCAGATGGAGGAGGTCAACTACCTCTACTTCAACAACAAGTCCGTCCCTCCCCTCGCGCTGCTCGTCTCTGGAGGGCGGCTCTCCGACGCCTCGGTGCCGCGCATCGAGCGCTTCATCGAGGAGAACCTCAAGGGCAAGGCCAACTTTCATAAAATCCTCATCCTCGAGGCGGACGGCGCCGGCACCGGCGACGGAGGCCGCGCGAAGATTGAGCTGCGCCCCCTGACGGACGCCCAGCAGCAGGACGCCCTCTTCCAACAGTACGACCAGCGCAACATCGACAAGGTGGGCAGCGCCTTCCGCCTGCCCCCGCTGCTGCGCGGAGACGGCCGGGACTTCAACCGCTCGGTGGCGGAGGCACAGCTGCGCTTCGCCGAGGACCAGGTCTTCCAACCCGAGCGCGACGAGTTCGACTTCTTGTTGAATCGGAAGGTGCTTGCGGACATGGGCGTGCGCTTCTGGCGCTTCCGCAGCCAGACGACGGCCACCAGAGACCCGGAGCGCATGACCGAGATGGTCGAGCGCCTGGTCCGCGTGGGTGTGCTGACTCCCGAGGAGGGCCGCCACCTGGCCGGCGACATCTTCCACCGCGAGTTCCGCAAGATTGCGGACGACTGGGTGAAGCGACCCATCACCCTCACGCTGGCGGGCATTCAGACGGGCGTCGAAGACTTGAAGCCCCAGAAGGACAAGGGCTCACTGCTGGGCGAGGCGAAACGCCTCTTGGGGCTGCGAGAAGAGCTTCGGGCCGAGGAGGAGCGCCTGGCCCAAGGACGCCTGGCGCTCGCGCGCCGGTACATGGACACCGAGCACGTCCCGGTTCCGCGAGAGGAGTTCGACACCTGGTTCTCGGGGCAGTCCACATGACGCCCGCGCAGTTCCAGCGAGCATGGGTGCTCCAGGCCCAGGCCGACGCCGAGCGCGGTGTCCTGGAGTGCCGCATGTGCCGAAGGCGCGGCCCCTTGGAGGAGACGACGACGCTGTGGCGCAACGGACTGCTCGTCTTCGCGCTGTGTGACAGGTGCGCCGCCAGCCACGAGGTCGTCTTCTCGCCCACTCAGGCCGGCGTCGAGGTGCGCGCCAGGCGCCGCAGTCCCGTGGAGCTGGTGACACAGGAGGTGCCCCTTGTGCACGGCCCCCGCTGACAGCCTCCTCATCATCCACGAGGCGCGAGCGGTGGCGGACACCCTCCTGGGGGACGTCCTCCGGCTGCCTGTGGCCAAGGCCCTCGACGTCGGCACTGCGGCAGGCATGGACCGCGCCGTGGCTCTGCTTGCCGCGCGCCTCCGCCGCGCTGTCGGGCGCGCGGACGTGGACGCCATGCGGGAGGCGGTGGCCGTCCTCGACGTGGACTGGAGGACGACGACGGCCGCCCAGCGCAGGCGCCTCGTTGCCCAGGCGATGGAGGCTGCCGGCCGACAGACAGCCGTCATCCCCGCCCGCATCCAGGCGCCCCTCGGCGACGCAGCCGAGGAGGTGGTGGCGTCCACCCGCAGCCACGCCCGGCGCGAGCAGGGCCTCGCCCTCGCCGCCCGATTCAACGCCATGGACAGGCGCATCGCCCAGCACATCGTCCGCACCCAGGGCAACTTCGTCCGGGACGAGTACGGGCGCCGGCTGGACACGTTTGGCGAGGAGGCCCGGCGCCTGGTGGCCGAGGGGCTGGAGGCCGGCCTCGGCAGGAGCGATATCGCCGAGTCCCTGGAGAGGGCCGCACGCGGCGCCCTCATCGAGCGGGCCCCCTTCTACTGGGAGGTGGTGGCGAGCCACTTCGTCAGCCAGGGGCGCTCCTTCGCCCAGGTGAGCAGCTACGCGGAGGCCGGCGTGCGCAGCTACCGCATCGAGGCTGTCCTCGACGAGGCCACCACCCAGGCGTGCCGCTTCCTCCATGGGAAGACATTCTCAGTGGCGGATGCCCTCAAGCGCTTCGAGCGCGTCGAGTCGCTCGAGCGGCCAGAGGACGTGAAGCAGGAACTGCCCTGGGTGAGGGAGCGCCTCGACGCGGACACCGGGCGTGCCCTCCTCTACGTCAACCGAGGCGGCCAACAGACGCGCTTGGCCGAGGTGCTCCGCTCCGCCGCTGGCACCCGCGACGACGTCGGCGAGTTCCGCTCGCTCGCTTCGGACAGGCAGCTCGCGGACGCGGGCGTGGGCTTCCCGCCGTACCACGGCCTCTGCCGCACCACGACGCTCGCCGTCACTTAAATGATGTCCC
>NZ_VIFM01000399.1 GCF_006636215.1 Myxococcus llanfairpwllgwyngyllgogerychwyrndrobwllllantysiliogogogochensis
GCCCCGCCCCATCCCCAACGTCCGGTTGTACCTGACGAGCTTCAACCTCTTCCGCGTCAACCCCATTGGCCTGGAGACGCAGAACCGCCTGGTCATCCAGAAGCGGCTGTTCGACAGCGAGTCGCCGGTGATGCGCGACACGTTCGTCAACGCCGCGGCCCTCATCAAGGCCAACCCCGCCTCGCTCAAGGTGGGCCCGCAGTTTGAAATCCAGCCCATCGCCCTGCTCAACGTGCGCGCCAGCTACGAGTACACGCGCTTCCTGGGCACCATGGGCTTCCTCCAGTCGTATCCGAACCCGCTGCAGGACTTCTCGGATGACGCCCTGGACCTGCGCGAGGACAACGCCTACAGCACCAGCGGCCACCACTTCCTGGTGGAGCCGACGCTCCAGGCGAAGGTCGGCCCCATCGCGGTGCGCGCCAAGTTCAGCCTGGAGTACTGGAACCTGACGCTGCGCGATGGCGCGACGACGTTCTACGACCCGATGCTGGACTCGCTCCTGGCCGGCAAGGGCTGGGTCTTCACCAACGACTCGGACGTCGTCTACCTGTCCGGGCAGTGGATGGTGGGGGCGCGCTTCAGCGCCGTCTGGCCTCGTTACAACGAGGACCAGGGCGTCTCCGGCAACACCACCGTCGACAACAGCCACATGCGCGTGGGCCCGGTCGCCTCGTATGCCTTCAACACCGACGAGGGGACCATGTTCAACCGCCCCACGGTGCTCGGCATGGTGGCCTGGTACCTGAAGCACCCGAGCCGGCAGGAGGCCATGCCGTTCATGCTCCTCGGGTTCGCCTTCAACTCGGACCTGCTGGGCGGGCGCTGAGTCGTCCCAGCCGCGCTGAGCAGGAACCGCTCGCGAGGCCACACCGCGTGGCCTCGCGGAACGGGTGGGAAGCAAGGGCCGGAAGGCCCGTCCTTCCCGCCCGGGTTGTCAGTGGGCGTCGTCCGGGCCGTGCGCGTGGCCGTGCTCCAGCTCCTCGGCCGTCGCGGCGCGGACCTCGCGCACGGTGACGTCGAAGTGCAGCGTCTTGCCGGCGAGCGGGTGGTTGTAGTCCACCACCACGGTGTCGCCGCGAATCTCCTTGATGAGGAAGTCCACCTCGTCCCCCTCGGGGTCCGTGGCGGTCAGGATGCCGCCCTCGGTCAGCTCCAGCCCCTCCGGGAACTCTCCCCGGGGAACTTCCTCGATGCCTTCGGGGTCATGCGGCCCGTAACCATCCTCGGGGGGGATGACCACTGACAGGGAGTCCCCCTTGGCCTTGCCCTCCAGGGCCTTCTCCAGACCGGGGACGACCTCCTCGTGGCCCTGCAGATAGACGAGCGGATCTCCAGGCTCGCTCTCGTCCACCATCTTCCCATCGCCAAGGTGGAGCCGGAAGTCGATGGAGACGACACTGTCCTTCGTGATTTTCATGGCGCCTCTCTTAGCGCAGGCCGGGGTCCAACGCTCCCATCATGTGCTCGGTCGACCTGCGGGTGGGCATGGGAGCGAGCCCACTCGCCCGAAACCGGACGCAAGGGTTTTCAGGGGCCTGAGCGCGGTGGTCGGGCACTCAGGTCCAGCGCGCGGCTCCGAGTACTCCGCTCGATGCGACCCTCCAGACGAACGATGCGGCGCCGGTGGTCTTCCGGCAACTCCGCCGCCGCCGACAAGCGCGCGTGGCTCAGCGCGCCCGCGAGGTCCTTGAGGGAGTGCTCGTACAGCTTGGTGAGCTCCAGGTGCAGCGTCGCCGCCTGGAATCCTCGAGCCGTGACCAGGGCCTGGAGCAGGTGTTCGGCCGCGACGAGGGGCTCCCCCGCCATGCGGGCCAGCCGGGATGCCAGGGCATGGGCCTCCACCCCCACCGTGCCGGAGCCACCCGTCGCCGCCTGGGCGAAGGCCCGCGCCCGAGCATGGTCTCCCGCCCGGAGCGCGACTCCCGCGAAGCCCAGGAGATCCCGGGGGTCCTCACCAGGGAGCACGGCGGTGCCGTCCCCTGCCCGGAAGCGGCGCACCAGTTCTCCCAGGAGCGCGGCCAACAGGAGCAAGTCGTTGGCGTTGTGCTCCAACACGGGCGTCAGCGCCGAGCCGTCCCCGCCGCGCAGATAGCGGAAGTACAGCTCCGGAATCAGCGAGCCGTCCACGTCGTCGACGCGGCGGTGTCCGAGCACCTGCTCCTCCACGTGGACCAGGCGCGTGCCCGCCCCCCGGTGCTTGAAGACGCGGCGAGCGCAGTGCAGCAGGTCCAGGTGCGGCAGCTCCGGGGGCGTCGCGACGCGGTTGAGCACGAAGCGCGTGCGCAAGAGCGGCCAGTCGAAGCTCTTGCCGTTGAAGGTGACCAGGCACGACGACATGGCCATGCGCGCGGCGAGCACGCGCAGCATGGGGGCCTCCTCGCCCAGCTTGCGCAGGAAGAGCTGGTGGACGCGCAGCGAGCGGCCCTCGAACCACGCGAGCCCCACGAGGAAGGGCACGGTGCCGGTGCCGCCGGCGAGCCCCGTGGTCTCCGTGTCCAGGAAGAGCATCCGCTGGAAGTCCACCCCCGCCAGCTCCTCGTGCAGCGCGAGCCGGGCGACCAGGGCCCCCTCGACATCCAGCGCCCCGGCCACAGGCGCGGTGCCATGCCGATGCTCCGAGGACAGCAGGGTCTCCGACACATGGACCGTCCCGTGCGGCGTCTCCTGGGGGATGACGGGAAGCGGTCCCGGACGAGGCTTCGCGGGAGCCGGGCCTCGGCGCGCGGCCGTCTGCCCCTGACGCTCGGACCAGTCCGCGAGCATCCGCCGGAGGGCCTCGATGCGAGGGTCCTTCGAAGAGGAGGGCTCGGTGTCCGACGGAGCCTCCGGGACACCCCGCCGCGCCGTGGCCGCGCCGTCTTCGGGCGGACTTGTGGGTGACGAAGCCTCCGAGGTCACACCATCGACGGGCGTGACAGGCGGCCCATCGACTCGCGCCAGGTCCTCCGCGCGAGGAGGAGGCTCGGTCAGCGTGGCCACGCGATTCGTCGCGGGCTTGCCTCCCGGGCCTACCCCCGTCAGTCGCGCCAGCTTTCGCTTGAGGTCCACGCGCCGGGTCTCCGTCTACTGCACGCCAGCGATACCGAGCACCGACAGGAGCTCCAGCCCCAGTCGCTTGCGCGGATGCGGATCCACCGGAGCCTGTCCGGGCATGACGCCCGAGGCGGGACCGATGCAGGCGGGGCAACCCTCCTCGCAAGCGCAGGACTCCAGCAGGCGCCGCGCGCGCACGAGCAACTCGTCCCGCTGGTCGAAGAGCCGCGCGGCCAGGCCCACGCCGCCGGGCACGTTGTCATAGAGGAAGATGGTGGGGTCGAACCCCACGCCACCGTCCTTGCGCGGAGGCCCGTCCGCGTCGTCGCGGCTGCCGAGCGTCTTGCCCACGTCCCTCGGGTCGATCATCAACCCCACGCACGCCACGGTCCGCAGCGCGGTGGCCACGCCGCGGAGCGCGTCGATGACGGCCGGGCGCGGTGAATTCATCGAGCGCACCACCGACTCCGGCACCGTCAGCCAGAGCGACGTGGTGTGCATCTGCATCTCCGGGAGCGCCACGTCGCCGTAACCGACGTTCTCATGCGTGTGGTACTTGATCTTCTTGTAGCCCACCACCTTCTCGATGACGCTCACCTCGCCCATGCCGGCCTGGAGCTCCGGGCCCATGGGCGCGCTCTGGTCCTCCTGGATGACATTCACGCGCACGTACGTCATCGCGTCCGTGAAGTAGTCCGGCGCCACCTTGCGGACGAAGGCCTTGTGGTTGTCGTAGTCGAACTGCTCGACCTGATACTGCTCACCCTCGTGCTGGTAGATGGCCTGCTCGTGCAGCATCGTGTGCGCCGAGCGGAAGTCCATCTCCGCCAGCGTCCGGTCCGTGCCGCGCTCGATGATGACGACGTTGTCCCAGCCCACGCTGCGCAGGGACACGTGGTTGGCCGGGTACGCATCCGAAGACCAGTGGAACACGCGCCGGCCACCCTCCCCGGCCGTCGGATGCACCACCTCGTGCTGCGCGAGGAACCCCAGCGCCTCCGCCGTGGACTCCGGCGGCACGTCCCCGAAGGGCTCGCCCTCCTCGAAGGGCAGCTCGAAGGAGGCGCACTTGAGGTGCTGGACGAGAATCTCCACGTTGTCCGGGTCGATGCGCGCATGCTCCACCGGCGCGCCGATGAGGAAACGCGGGTCCGCCGCGAGGTACTGGTCCAGCGGGGCACTCGACGTCACGAGCAGGGCCAGGCTGCCCGCGCCTCGACGTCCCGCCCGACCGAAGCGCTGCATCAGCGCGGCGACCGAGCCCGGGTAGCCCGCGCACACCACGGCATCCAGCGAGCCGATGTCGATGCCCAGCTCCAGCGCGTTGGTGGCGACGACACAGCGCACGTCTCCCGCGCGCAGCGCCGCCTCCGTGGCCCTGCGCGTGCCCGGCAGGTAGCCGCCCCGGTAGCCCTGGATGAGCGACGGGTCCAACTTCTCCTCGACGAACCTGTCCCGCAGGTACTTGAGCATCACCTCGATGTTGTTGCGCGACTGGCCGAACAGCAGCGTGGACACGCCCGCGCGCACCAGGTCCGCCGTCAGCCGCACCGACGTCTTCAGGTAGCTGGCGCGGATGCCCAGCTCCGCGTTGACCACGGGCGGGTTGAAGACCATGACCCGCCGCTCTCCGGACGGGGCGCCGCTCTCCGAGACGAGCTCGACGTCAGTCCCGAGCATCCGCCGTGCATGTGCCTGGGGATTGCCAATGGTGGCCGAGGCCGCGATGAACACCGGGTCCGAGCCATGGAAGCGCGCCACGCGTCGCAGCCGGCGCAGGACGTTGGCCAGATGCGAGCCGAAGACACCGCGGTACGTGTGCAGCTCGTCGATGACGACGTAGCGCAGGTTGGAGAACAGGCGCGCCCAGCTCGCGTGATGCGGGAGGATGCCCGTGTGCAGCATGTCCGGGTTGGTGAGCAGGACGCCCCCGCGCTCCCGAGCCGCTCGCCGCGCATCCGCCGGTGTGTCGCCGTCGAAGGTGATGGCGCCGTGGGACAGCCCCGCCTCGCGCATGAACGCGCGCAGGGACTCTTCCTGGTCTCTCGACAGCGCCTTGGTGGGAAACAGGTACAGGGCCCGTGCCTGCGGCTCCCGCGCGAAGCGATCCAACAGCGGCAGGTTGTAGCAGAGGCTCTTGCCGGAGGCCGTTGGCGTAGCAATGACCAGGTTCTTGCCAGCGCGGGCCAGGCGGAAGGCCTCGGCCTGATGGGAGAAGAGCTGATCGACACCCCGCTGGCGAAGGGCCTCGCGGACCTGGGGGGCCACCTCGTCGGGGATGGGGGCGAAGGAGCCCACCCGGGCGGGCGTCGCCTCGTCGAGCGAGAAGCAGGGCCCCAGCCCCTTGTCCGCCTTCCACTGCTGAAGCACGGTGTCCAGGCCCCGGGGGGCGTTCCAGGGGGTGCGGCGGGGGCCACCAAAGGCCCCTTCTTCCTTCTCGAACTTCATGGGTCGGGCACTGTACAGGCGTGTACCCGCCCGGACAACGCGAACGCGCCCAGGGCGCGAGGGACGGCGCTCGGCTAGGGTGCGCCGCCCGTGGCCCTCGCCATCTTCCTGTTCACCTACGTCTTCATCGCCGGCGCCCGGCTCCCCTTCATCAAGCTGGACCGCCCTGGAGGCGCGCTCCTGGGCGCCGTGCTGATGGTCGTCCTCGGGGTCGTCACTCCCGCCGAGGTCTTCAACCACAGCGAGAACCCCGCTCGACACGCCATCGACGCGGACACCATCGTCCTGCTGCTCGGGATGATGCTGCTGGCGGCCTACATGTCCCAGGCGGCCTTCTTCCGCACGGCGGGCGCGTGGGCGGTGCGGCGGGCTCGCACGCCCCGGCTGTTGCTGCTGGCGGTGACGTTCATCTCCGCGGCGCTGTCCGCCTTCCTCGTCAACGACACCGTGTGCTTGATGCTCACGCCCCTGGTGCTCGCCACGGTGGAGGACGCGCGCCTGCCGCCCGTGCCCTACCTGCTCGCGGTGTGCATGGGCAGCAACAGCGGCTCGGTGGCCACCTTCACCGGCAATCCGCAGAACATGCTCATCCAGGGCGCGTCGGGAATCTCGTATGCGAGCTTCGCCGCGTACATGGCCCTGCCCGCGCTGTTGTCGACGGTCATCGTCGCGGGCGCGCTCGTCTTCATCTTCCGCAAGGAGCTGACGTCGACGCGCTTCGAGCCCCATCCCCCGCCTCCTCCCGTGGACCGGGGGCTGCTGGCGCTGACGCTCACCGTCATGGCGGGCGTCGTCGTGGCCTTCTTCGCGGGCCTGCCCATGAGCTGGAGCGCGCTCGCCGGCGCCGCGCTGGTCATGGCCCTGTCTCGCAGGGAGCCTCGCGAGGCGCTGGAGCGCGTGGACTGGGTGTTGCTGCTGTTCTTCGCCAGCCTCTTCGTCGTCGTCTACGGCGTGAACAAGGACGGCTGGGCGGAGGACATCCGCCTGTTGTTCGCGCCGCTGATGACGGGGCCCTCGTGGAGGGAGACGCTGGGCTTCGCGGGGCTGACGCTGGTGGCGTCCAACATCTTCAGCAACGTGCCCTTCGTCATGCTCGCGCGCTCATGGGTGCCCGCGCTCCAGAACGTGGAGCTCGGCTGGCATGTGCTGGCGCTGGGCTCCACGCTTGCGGGCAACCTCACGCTGGTGGGCAGCGTCGCCAACCTCATCGTCTTCGAGGCGGCGCGCGAGAAGGTGGACATGAGCTTCCTGCGCTACCTGCGCGTGGGGGTGCCCGTCACGCTCATCAGCTTCGTGGTCGGGCTCGCCGTGCTCCTCCTGGAGCACGCCCTCTTCTAGGGCCCGCCCCGGAGTGCCGCGCCGACGCTAGGTCGGGTCCGGGTCGGGGTCCGGCAGCTCACCCGGGGCCAGGTCCGACTCAGGCGGCTTCGGCGGCTCCACCAGCACCGGCGCGACATTGTCCGGCGACGAGGAGATGGGGTGGTCGGGCAGCGTCGGGCCCCCGCGCCTGTCTCTCGGCGTCAGGTCCTTCACGAAATCCAGCGCCACCTGGTCCAGCATGAGGGTCATCGCCTGGCGGAAGAGGTCGGGGTCCTTGCCCACCTTGAACGGGTCCAGGTGCGCGGCACCGGACTCCACCTGGTCCACGGAGAACGGGTGTCGCCACACCTCCGAGCGCCCATCCAGCGTGAACATCCGCCCGTACCCGCGCAGGAAGGCGCCCGCGTGGCCCTTCTTGCTGCGCATGCCGTACTCCTGCACGACGAACTCGACGACGGTGTCCGCGCCCAGCGGCGCCACCATGTCGTAGTCCGGCGCGTTCGCCGGGACTTCCTCCACCAGGAAGCTCTCCAGCACTGAAGCCACGCGCGCCGGGTCCACCGTCGCCGTCCACGGCGCCTCGCGCGGCAGCTGCGTCAGCGTATTCACCCGCAGCCGCTCCGAGATTTCGAAGCGCGTCACCGCCTGCTGGAGCTTCACCGTGAGCCGTCGGTCCGCTTCCACGGGCTCGAGTTTCTTGAGCTTGTCGCCGTATGCGGCGTCTTCACGGAATACGAAGCTGCGAGGTCCCGCGCCGTCCTCGATGCGGGAGATGAACGCAGGGCGGCGCACGCGGTCCAGGTCCGCGCCGGCCAGCCGTTGCGACGCACAGCCGGCGACGAGCGCCAGCGTGAGAAACGGGAGGAGGCTTCGCGTCATGCCCTGACATTTACCCCATTGCGGGGGTGCCCGCCCCTGTCTCTT
>NZ_VIFM01000039.1 GCF_006636215.1 Myxococcus llanfairpwllgwyngyllgogerychwyrndrobwllllantysiliogogogochensis
CACCCGCCCGGCCCCGATGGCCGCGTGCGCCTGGCCACGGACTCCTCGGACCTGGGGCCCTTCATGACGTATGCGCGCGACACGGCCGCGCGCGAGGCGCTGTGGCGCCTGGGACGGCGCCGGGGACATCCGCGCAACCTGGACACGCTCGCGCGGATGCTCCAGGCGCGCCACGCGCTGGCCACGCTGCTGGGCTACCCGAGCTGGGCGGCCTACGCGGCCGAGGACAAGATGGTGCGCCGACAGCAGGTGGCGGCGGACTTCATCGAGGAGCTGGCCGCCGCCGTCGACGGCCGCATGCGCGGGGAGTACGCCACGCTGCTCGCGCGCAAGCGTGAGCAGGTGCCCGACGCCACCCGCGTGGAGCCCTGGGAGCAGGCGTGGCTCGAGGACCGCGTGCGCGCCGAGCAGTACCGCTTCGACTCGCGCGAGCTGCGGCCCTACTTCGAATACACGCGCGTGAAGCAGGGCGTGCTGGACCTCACCGCCAGCCTCTTCGGGCTCACCTACCGACGCGTGCCGGACGCCCCCGTCTGGCACCCGGACGTGGAGGTCTGGGACGTCTACGAGGGCACCGAGCGCCGGGGCCGCTTCTACCTGGACATGCACCCGCGCCCCGGCAAGTACACCCACGCCGCGCAGTGGGACCTGGCCATGGGCCGCGCGGGCAAGGCCCTGCCGGAGGGCGTGCTGACGTGCAACTTCCCCCGCCCCGGCACGCGGCCCGCGCTGCTCCAGCACTCCGAGGTGCGCACCTTCTTCCACGAGTTCGGCCACCTGCTGCACCACGTGCTGGGCGGCCGCGCCCGCTGGGCCGGGCTGTCCGGCACGCGCACCGAGGTCGACTTCGTGGAGGCCCCCGCGCAGGTGCTGGAGGAGTGGGCCTGGAGCGTGGAGTCACTCCAGCGCTTCGCCCGCCACATCGACACGGACGCGCCGCTGCCCGCCGACCTCATCTCCCGCATGCGCCGCGCGGACTCCTTCGGCAAGGGGCTCTGGGTGCGCCAGCAGCTCTTCTACGCCGCCGTCAGCCTCAACCTGCACGCCGGCAACCCCGAGGGCACCGACTCCACCGCGAGCGTCCTGGCGCTCCAGGAGCGCTACCTGCCCTTCCGCGCCGTCAACGGCACGTACGCCCACCTCGCCTTCACCCAGTTGGATGGCGACTACTCGGCGCTCTACTACGCGTACCTCTGGTCGCTCGTCATCGCGCGCGACCTGCTCACGCCCTTCGAGGAGCACGGGCTGATGGACGTGGAGACCGCCCACCGCTACCGCGACACCGTGCTGGCGCCGGGGGGCTCCAAGGACGCCGCGGACCTGGTCCGGGACTTCCTCGGCCGGGGCTACGACTTCGGGGCGTACTCGCGCTGGCTGGAGGGTCGCTGACGCAGCCCGCCGGGGGCTGTAAATTCAAAGGGCCCCGCGATGTGAATCGCGAGGCCCCTTGTGTTGTGAATCCGTCAAACCCGCACCGGCGCGCTCACGGGGAGCGCGGCATCAGTGCACGGCGGGTACGGATGCGGCCACTTCCGGCTGAAGGGTGATGGCCTGCGCGTCCGGATCCAACCGGACCTGCACGGGCACGCCCTGGTAGCGGTACTGGGCCAGGGAATCCGCCGCCCCGTCGAGGAGGAGCTGGTAGCGCTCCTCGAGCTCCACGGCGATCAGCAGCATCGTCTCGCCAGCGTCCGCCACACCCGGGCGGTACACCTGGCACCGCTGGAACCGCGCCCAGCGACCGTTCTCCATCTTCACCAGCTCGCCGTCGTAAGCCATGCGCGTTTCCTCCGCAGCAATGAGACGAGAAGCAATGTAAGGACGAATTAACTCGATGTCATCCCCCCACTTGAAAATTCGTTAAGCCCTTTGAATTCCCGTGGGTTACACGACAGTTCCGGGGCTGGCGAGGGTGTCGCCGGCGAGGTCTGCTCAAAAATGTAAATTTGCCAGCCGGTCAATCCTGTCAAGGGAGCGAGGTGGCGCCGAGTCCGAGGCCGGGACAGGTCCCTGGGGGGCGGAAGGGGCCCCAAGGGCGGTGGCGCCTGACGGCGGGGTCTCCTAGATTCGGAGGGATGAAGTTGCCAGGGCTGTTCCGCAAAGAGCGAACGACCATCGCCGCCGCCGACGCCCAGGACCACGCCGAGAAGCTGCTGGCGGAGTCCTTGCGCCTGCTGGGACAGGTGTGCACGAAGGTCGCGGACGCCATCGAGTCGCAGCGGTTGTCGCGCCAGGGCTATGCGCACAACACGTATCTGCGGCGGACGGACCACGGGGCAGACGGGTCCGGAGACCTGGAGAAGAAGCCCCAGGAGTAGCCGCGAAGCGGGTTGCATCGCGAGGGTGGTTGGCTGTTGAAAAGTGGGGCGCCCCCTTCCGGAATGAACTCCCCGTTCCCATCTTGCCGCCCATAGAATCCCGCGGTCCGAGACGCCGCAGCTCCCCTCTGAGGCCCTGCCATGTCCCACATCCTGGTCGTCGATGACGACGCGAGTCACCGCACGCTCATCTGCGATGCCCTCGAGGAGATGGGTTACCGAACCGTTCAGGCCGCCAACGGCCGCGAAGCGCTGGACCATCTGGAGGGCGACATGCCCGCCGCCGTGTTGCTCGACCTGCGCATGCCGGTGATGAGCGGATGGGGACTCCTGGACGCGCTGAAGAAGATGCCGCGTGCCCGGGGGCTGCCCATCATCATCATCTCCGGCTACGGCTTCGAGTGGGAGGCGGAGCTGGTGGGCGCGGCCGGCTACATCTCCAAGCCCGTGGACCTGGACAAGGTGCGGATGACGGTGCAGCAGATTGTCGGCCCGCCAGAGATGGCCTTCGTCCACTGAGGATTCCGTGCCCGGCGCGCCGGGTGGGGATTGTCGCCGGGGGCCGGGCTCGGGTGTGATGGCGTCACTTCATGACGCCCTCCCCTTCCGATGACCTCGCCGTCGACGCGCGCGGGCTGATCAAGCGCTTTGGTGGCTTCACCGCGCTCAACGGCCTGGACCTCCAGATACCCAAGGGGGCCTTCTATGCGTACCTGGGCCCCAACGGCGCCGGGAAGTCCACCAGCATCGCGCTCCTGACAGGTGTGTACGGCCCCGACGCGGGCTCCATCCGCATGCTCGGCGTGGACGCGGTGCAAAAGCCCATGGAGGTGAAGCGCCGCGTGGGCGTGGTGCCGGAGGAGCTGAGCCTCTTCGAGCGGCTCACCGGCCGGCAGTACCTCACCTTCTGCGCGCGCATGTACGGCCTGGACGGCGACGAGGCCGGGGCGCGGGCCACGGAGCTCCTGGAGCTGACGGAGCTGACGTACAAGGCGGGCTCGCTCGTCTCCGAGTACTCCAAGGGCATGCGGCGGCGGCTCGCCATCGCCGCGGCGTTGATCCACGCACCGGAGCTGGTGTTGCTGGACGAACCCTTCGAGGGCATCGACGTGCTGGCGGCGGGCGTCATCCGCGAGCTCTTGCGCGAGCTGAGCCGGCGCGGCGTCACGCTGCTGCTCACCACGCACGTGCTGGAGATCGCGGACCGGCTGGCCACCCACGCGGGCATCATCCAGGCCGGACGCATGCTGGACCAGGGACCGGTGTCCTCCCTGCTCCAGCGCTACGACTGTTCTTCGCTGGAGGCGGTGTTCGAGAAGCTCATCGCCGTGCCCTCGTCGCGCAACGCGCGGCTGTCGTTCTACGGCGAGGCCCCCGCTCCCGTCGTCCCGCTGCGGGAGCCGGCATGAGCCGCCCCGCCGTTCCCGGTTTCTTCCGGCACCTGTGGCTGTTGTGGGGGCTGCGCTTCAACATCGGGTTGAACCAGGGGCCGGGCAAGAGCCGCCTGCTCGCGGTGGGCTCGTTCGTCGCGTCGAGCGCGCCGGGCCTGTTCTTCGGCCTGTTCTTTTTCGCACTGATGCGGCTCAAGCCCGTCGTGGAGAGCGACGTCTGGCCCTACTTCATCCTCAACCTGCTGTGCTTCGTCACCTTCTCCGTGTGGGTGACCTGGCCGCTGTTGTCCGCTGGCGTGGATGACCACTCGGAGCTGAGCCGGTACGCGGCGTTTCCGATTTCGCCCTTCCGCCTGCTCATCGCCTCCACGGTGGCCAGCCTCTTCGAGCCGCGCGCGCTGGTGTTCTACGCGCCGCTCACAGGCGCCGCGCTGGGCTTTGCGTCCATCTATCCCTTGTGGGCACCGTGGCTGGCGGTGGTGCTCTACGTGCTGTTCGCGTTCCTCTGCGCCGCGTGGAGCCGCGTGGCGCTGTACGCCGTCATCAACGTGCTGCGAGAGAAGCGCAGCGCGGAAATCATGGGCGGCGGCCTGCTGGCGTTCCTCATCGCCGCGTCGTTCATTCCGCCCATCGACACCTCGTGGCTGACGGCGGTGGGCGAGGACGGCGTGGACGCGCTGGACATGTCGCTCATCATCAACGCGGCGGTGGCGCTGGGGCGCGTGCCTCCGGGCTTCTTCGGAGACGGCCTGGGACAGCTCGCCTGGTTCCGCCCGCGCGTGGCGATGGCGGAGGCGTTGGGCCTGCTGTTCTTCGCGGCCGTGGGCATGGCGGTGGCGTACGCGCTGCTGATGCGCTTCCACCGGCAGTCGGGACGCGCGGGGCCGCAGATGAAGGACGCGAAGGACAGCAACCCGTTCGAGCGCACGCGCACACGCTTCTCCACGCTGGTGACGCGCGAGGCGCTGGACTTGTGGCGCAACCCGCGCGCGCGCCTGCTCGCATCGGTGCCCTTCATCCTGGCCATCCTCCTGAAGCTCCTGTCCGGGCGGGACTTGTTCGTCTTCCTGCTGGGTCGCTCCGCGGACGCGTGGCTGATGGGCGGCCTGTGCATCTACGGCGCGGTGGTGATTGCGTCGACGTTCTCCCAGAACACCTTCGCCTATGACGGACAGGGCTTCGCGGCGTTCCTCGCGGCGCCGTTGGACCTGGCGGACGTGCTGCGCGCGAAGAACCAGGTGCAGGCGGCGGCGGCGCTCGGCATGGCGCTGATGGTGGCCGTCTTCTACCGGGTGTACTTCGGCTTCGGGACGGCGGTGGACATCGCGTGCGCCCTGGCCGCGGTGCTGGGCGTCGTGCCGGTGCTGATGGCCGCCGGCAACTTCCTCTCGCTCTACTTCCCGGTGAAGTTCCACGCGAGCCTCAAGCGGCGCGACAAGGTGCCGCTGACGGCGTCCATGCTGGGCATCGTCGCGGCGAGCGTCGGCTGCATGCCCTTTGGCTGGGCATTGAAGCTGGCGGGGAAGGACGGCCCTTCCTGGCAGTCCGCGGCGATGATTGCCCTGTGCGCGGGACTCAACCTGGTCATCTACCGGAGCTCGCTGCCCCTGGCGCTGCGCCTGCTGGACCGGCGCCGCGAAGTCATCCTCCAGGCGGTGACGCGCGAATAGCGAAAAGGGCCGTGGCCGCCTGGGAAGGCGAACCACGGCCCCTGGGTGTCTCGAGCGAAGCGCGGCTCAGTACGCCACGCCGTGCCTGGCGGCCTGGGCCTTGACGCCCTTCATCACGTTGGCGTCGAAGGCGTCCTCCTTCTCCGGACGGTTCTTCGCGAGCCACGCCTCGCGCTCGGCGGCGAGCTTGGACGCCTGCGTCTCCAGGTCCTTCTTCTCGTCGGCGAGCTGCTTCACCTTCTTCGCCCGCCCCTCGACGCTCAGGCCCTTCAGCTCCGAGGGCAGCTCGTCGTCACGCACGCTCGCCAACGCCGCGGGCGCGGAGACCAGGTCCACCGCTCCGCCCACGGCCTTGGGCGCGCTGCTCGGCGCGGGCGCACCGGGCGAGCCGCTGCCGCTCGTCTTGCGCATGTAGCTGATGCGCTCGGCCGCGGCCTCCGGAGCCAGCTCCGCCATGGCCTCGGCGCGGGCCTTGTTCGCCGTCTGCACCTCCGCCTTGCCGGTGTAGAGCGTCTTCGACGCCAGCGCCGAGTTCACCTTCGCCAGCTCCGCGTCATACGGCGTCGCCACCGCCACCATGCCGCCCGACTGGTCGATGGAGTCGAACGTGCCGTCCGTCAGCTTCGCCACGTACTTCCACGCCGTCTGCGTCTCCTCGTCCGAGCCGCAGCGCACGGTGTTCACCACGATGTGCTGCTCGCGGGCGCGCTTCGCCCAGTGCTTGAAGTCCCAGTCGTCGTTGTGCTTCGCCGGAGGCGCGTCGCCCACCAGGAAGATGGCCTTCATCACCGACCGGTCCTGGTTCCACGACAGCTTCGACACCGCCTCGCCCAGCCCCCGGCCCACGTGCTCGGGCGTGTCTCCTCCGCCGCCCGCCTCGAAGCGCCGCAGGTTCGCGAACACCGTGTCCAGGTCATCGCTCAGGTCGAACCGCTTCGTCACGTAGTCGTCCCCCACGTCCCGGTACGCCACCAGGCCGACCTTCAGGTGCGGCGTGGGCCGGCCCTGCGCGATGCGAGACGCGATGGAGTAGATTTTCGCCTTCGCGCCCTCCAGCAGGCCGCTCATCGAGCCCGTGGTGTCGAGCACGAAGACCACCTCGATTTCAGGGCGGGGCGCCTTCACCTTCGCGTCCTGGGCCGGAGCCTCCTGGGTGGGCTTCACCGCCGGGGGCTGCTCCTGGGAAGGCTTCACCGCTGGGGGCGCCTTGGGAGCCACGGCGCCAGGCCGCACGGGGATGGCGGACTCGGCCAGGGCGGGGGCAGCGGACAAGCTGGTGGCGAGCGCGGCCGACAGCACGGCCCGCGACAGGGACTTGAGGTCCATGAAGTACTCCGGGAATGGAAGGGGTCTGTTCGTCTCAGTGAACGAACCACCCCGCCCGAAGTTCTACGTCCCGGACATGAGGCCTCCGGTCCCCACCCCTCGCCCCAAGGAATGTCCGGCCCCAGCGAGGGTTGGACGTCGTCACTTTCCCCACGAAGCCCCTCACGTCTTTTCCAGAGCGCACGGCCGGTGTCGCTCCGCGCACGCTGGCCTTCCAGCCGGCTTGCCCGACGGAGACGGGGGTTTCATGCTGCGACGACCCCGGGAGACCCACGACCATGATGCCCGTCATCCGCCGAAGCCTCTTCATCCTCGGCTGCCTGTTCGCCGCCTCCTGCAACAGCAACTCGCCTTACTACCGGGTCCAAATCACCGCGCCTGAAGCGGTCAGCCTCATGCCGGGTGAGTCCGCGCAGTTCGACCTGACGCTGGACCGCGTGGGAGACCAGCCCGGAGAGCTCCGGGTGAATCTGGAGTCCCAACCCGACGGCATCACCCTCACGCCAGAGGTCGTGCTCCCCGAGGGAGAGACGACCATCACCACGCCCGTCACCGTCGCCGTCGCCCAGGACATCCAGGTCACCGGCACCCAGCGGATGCTGCTGCTGGCGACGGACAGCGTGAAGGACTTCGCGTCGGGCGCCACGTTCTACGTCGTCGTCCTTCCGCCGACCGTGGCGCAGCCAGACTTCTCCATCACCCTGGAGCCCCGGCAGATCACCGTGCTCGCGGGCGCGAACGAGTTCGTCGGAGTCACGGTGAACCGGATTGCCCCGTTCGCCGGTCCGGTGACGCTCACCGTCGAGTCGCCCACCCGGAGAATCTCCGCCCAGCCCGTGGTCGTCGCCGCGGACCAGACCACCGTCAACTTCCTCATCTACACGCAGAGCAGCCTCACGCGACTCCCCGTGCCCATCACCGTCATCGCCACCAGCGAGGACGGACGCCAGGCCAAGACGGGCCTCACGCTCAACATCCGCTAGTCGGAGGGCACGCGCGCCCCTCGAAACGCACGAGGGCCGGGGAGCAGGGGCTTCTCAGCCCTCGCCACCCGGCCCCGATTCGTACGCTCAGGCCATGTCGAACAGCAGGGCCTCCACCGGCGCCTCGGCGGTGAGCACCAGCGTGTCCTCGGCCGACACCGCCACCCCGTCGCCCGCCTTCACCTTCACCCCGTTGAGGGTGCCCGAGCCCCGCGCCACCTGCAGCCACGCGTGCCGTCCCGGAGCGAGCGCGTACTCCGCCTTCTCACCCGCGCCCAGCAGCGTGCCGTGCAGCACCAGGTCCTGGTGCACCGTCAGCGAGCCCTCCCGCCCATCCGGCGACGCCACCACCCGGAAGCGGCCCTGGCGCTCCTTCACGTCGAACGCCTTCTGCTCGTAACCCGGCTTCAGGCCCTTCTCGCTCGGGACGACCCAGATCTGCAGCATGTGCAGCGGCTCCGAGAAGTTGTTCATCTCGCTGTGCACCACGCCCGTCCCCGCGCTCATCCGCTGCACCTCGCCGGGCTTGATGACCGCCTCGGTCCCCATGCTGTCGCGGTGCTCCACCTGGCCGCCCAGCACGTAGGTGATGATCTCCATGTCCCGGTGCGGGTGCATCCCGAACCCGCGGTTGGGCGCCACCGTGTCCTCGTTGATGACCCTCAGCGTCCTGTACCCCATGAAGTCCGGGTCGTAGTAGTCCGCGAAGGAGAACGTGTGGTGCGTGTCCAACCAGCCGTGGTTGGCATGGCCTCTTTCCTCTGCATTTCGAACGAAGATCATCGCCTGCCTCCCTTTCCTTTCAAACTGCAACTCAGATGCATCAACCCCACCCCGCGTTGCGGGGCGCGACAGGAGCCCGCCACCCACGAGGCCCGAAGCACCGACCACCAACCCGCCCGCCACGGACCTTCGGGTGAGCGGGCGTCCCGCCGTCGGCTTCTTCACGCCGCCTTCTCCGCCGCCACCGCCACCGCCTGCACGTCCAGGGTGATATCCACACGCTCACCCACCAGCAGCCCGCCTGCCTCCAGCGCCTGGTTCCATGAGAGGCCGAAGTCCTTGCGGTCGATGCTGGTGCTCGCCTGGAAGGCCAGTCGCTCGTTGCCCCACGGGTCCTTCACCTTCCCGAGCAGCTCCGTCTCCAGCACCACTTCGCGTGTGACGTCGCGAATCGTCAGGTCACCCACCACGCGGTAGTGGCCCTTGCCCGCGTCCTGCACGCGCTTGCTGCGGAAGATGAGCTTGGGGAAGGCCGCCGCGTCGAAGAAGTCCGGCGAGCGCAGGTGGTTGTCACGCTGCTCCACGCCCGTGTCGATGCTCGACACGTCGATCTTCACCTCGGCCGAGCCCTGCGCCAGGTCATCCCCATTCACCTCCACCTTGCCCTCGAACCGCGTGAAGCGGCCGTGCACCTTCGCCACCACCATGTGGCGAACCATGAAACCCACCGTCGTGTGCGTCGTATCCAGCTGCCAGGTCTTGATGGCCATGTTCGTTTCTCCTGTGCTTACCGCGTCTGGCCACCCATAGAGCAACAGCCGGGCCACGCCTCAACCCACTGGAATTACTTGAGAACGCCTCGGAAACGTCCACCGTCCATATCAATTTGATGCAATCGCCCTCTCAAGAAGAGAGCACCCCCGGGAGGATGGAAACCAGGGGGCCTCCGAGGGCCCGCGTACGCGCCGGGCGGGAGCAGTCAGTCGGTGCACGGCACGGGCGTCGAGGGCTACTTTGAGAGACGCCATGACCACCTCACCGATACGCCGACAAGCCGCGCTGGACGCCCTGGCGCTCGATGACGAGGCCCTGCTGAAGGCGTGCGAGGTGGACTACTTCATCGCCTCCGGTCCGGGCGGCCAGCACCGCAACACCACCGCCAGCGGCGTGCGCCTCACCCACGGCGCCACGGAGCTCTCCGTCACCGCCACCGAGCGCCGCAGCCAGACCCAGAACAAGGGCGTCGCGTTGGACCGACTCCGAGAGGGCCTGCGCGCCCTCACCTTCGTGCCCAAGGTCCGCAGGGCCACGCGCCCCACCGCGGGCGCCAAGCGCCGACGCCTGGAAGGCAAGAAGCGCACGTCGGAGAAGAAGACGCTGCGGGGCAAGTCGGACTGGTGAAACCAACCCCGCACCCCTGAAGGCGCTGCTACGCAAACGATTGCGGACTCGCAAACTTTGCATAGCCGCACACCTCCCAGGCGTACAGGCGCACTGGCAATTTTTCGAGGCGGTCCTCGGGGCGAGCGCGCGGCGCACCCGGGCATATGGCGTGCAGAGAGGTGGCGAAGCTGACCCGGATTGGGTCGGTTCACCCCCGGTGGGAGCACCCCATGACTCCTCGGCCCCCCTCTTCCACGCTGTGGCGCGCGCTCGTCGCCATGTCCTTGCTGGTGGCACTGCCCGCCTCGGCGACGGACCTCGTCACCTTCAGTCGCGGCGCGCTCATCATTCCCGAGCAGGCCACCTTCCAGCGGGGCTGCGGCTCGCTGTCCGCGTACGGACTGGTGTGGCGCATCCTCCAGTCGAACCAGCCAGGAGGCGCCAACGCCAGCCACCCGGTGACGGTGTATCTGGCCATCAATGATTTGAAGGCGTCGCCCAACCGGTGCGTGCCCACCAACCGCCACACGCCGCCGGCGCCCGTCAACGACACGCGGTGGAACGACGGCTGCGACTTCACCATCACCAACACCGCGGAGCAGCCCGTGGTGCCGGTGAACTACGCCAGCACGTTCCCCACCACCGGCATCTATCCGTACGGCGCCATCGATAACTTCACCACCACGGCCGACACCGCGCGCCCGTTCTTCACCGCCGCGACGCTGAACAACACCGTCACCAGCCCGCGCTTCAGCACGGTGCGGTACATGGGCGGCGCCTTCATCATCGACGCGGCGGATGCCAAGTACGTCATCGACTTCATCCGCTCGGGCACCGGTGACCTGTCCCCGGAGAAGTTCCGCACCACGTGCGCGAACGACTGCTCCACCTTCAAGAACAACAGCGGCTGCCACCACGTGCGCATGCACCAGTCCACCATCGAGTTCACCGCGCCGGTGGCCCGCCGCATCAACCGCGTCCCGCCGAAAATCGCCCTGCTGGACTTGTCCGACGGCACGAACAGCGACGGTGACCCCCTGGTGAAGGGCGGAATGCTGGACGACTACCTGCGCAACGCGGGCCTGGACTTCCCGGGAGCCGGTGGCTGCCCCGAAGGGACGACGTCGGGCTGCACGCTCAACAGCAAGAAGCCCGGCCTCATCTACGACGCGCTCCACGCCAACGTGGACCTCATCTCCACGGCCAGCTTCACCAAGGGGTTGATCAACGCGGTGGACCCCGTCACCCAAAAGCCTCGCTACAAGGTGTTCTGGGCCCCCCACTGGGAAATCGGCAACATCCCCCGCACCGAGTACGTGGCCAACGGCGACGGCGCGACGACGCAGCGGGAGAACGCCCTCAACAACATCGCGCACTTCACCAACCAGCGCGGCAACGGCCTGTTCGCCGAGTGCGCGAGCATCTGGTCCTACGAGACGACGAAGCGCCCGGACAACACGCCGGTGCTCAGCTCCCGGTTCCAGGGGGCGAGCGGATTCCAGTACAACAAGCTCAGCGGAGGCAATGACTGGGACGGGCGCAACTGCACGGACCCGGACTACATGGCCCAGTCGCTGAGCAACCGGAAGGCCTGCATCCTCTACCCCAACGCCGGAGACCCGTTCTCCCAGATGGGGGACTTCCGCTTCAAGAGCGTGGTGGGCCACACGGAGAACTACCGTGTGACTTACAAGGACGGGGTGCGCCGGCTGGCGGTGAGCTGGTACGGCCACAAGGACGAGCACGTCTTCGACAACGCCGCCCAGGTCGCGGAGGACAACCGGCGCGGGCACGACTTCTTCAGCTTCAACCAGAAGGACAATGACCCGAAGAAGGCGACCATCGTCTATCTCGCGGGCCACGACTTCAAGTCGAGCGTCCCCGGCACGCGCATCGTGCTCAACACGCTGCTCAACCTGGGCTCCGAGCCCCTGAGCAGCGAGCGCGCCCTCTCCGCGCCCGTCGCCTTTGACGACACCAACGGCAGCGACTCCGACGGGTCTCGCGCCCTGGTGTTCGCGGCCACCTACGACGCGGTGTCGGGTTATCCGCCCGGCGTGGACACGTACGTGCACGCCCAGGGTTCGCAGTGGGTGTTCCCGTACTTCCCGGGCCACCTGCGCGCCCACTCGCTCATCGGCGGCGACGCGCTCGCCACGGGCGAGAGCAACCTGGACTCCTCCGCCCTGTGGGACGCGGACACCGCGCTGCCCCGCCCCGGCGAGCGCAACCTCTTCACCTACTTCGGTGGACAGGTGCGGACCAATCCCTCGCTGGGCGCCGGCCTGCGCGCTCCGCGCGGGGTGCTCCAGGTGGGCTGGAAGCCGCAGAACGTGGACGGCACCGACATCAACGCCAACTACGGCACCGCCCCCAACTCGGGCTGCGTGGACGTGCTGAAGCTGGGCGAGGCCCAGAACCCCGACGGCACGTCGCGCTTCGACTTCATCACCACCCCGACGGGCGATGGCGTGTGCGACTTGCAGCAGGCGGTGCAGTACTCCCCGCAACTGCCGGGCACCGACTTCGGGCAGAGCACGGAGGCCGTCAACAAGGCGAAGCACACCGCGGACTTCGACGCGGTGGCGCAGTTGCTCCAGCGCGTGCGCGGCTTCTGCATCGCCACCAGCTCCGGGCACGACGCGTCGGGCACGCCCATCCTCGAGCCCTCCGACAGCCAGTGCAACAACGACGAGGCGGACAACCGCGCGCACCTGGGCGGCTTCGTCCACTCCGCGCCCGCGGTGGTGAAGGCCAGCGCGAACATCCCGGACCAGGGCGCGCCCCGCCCCACCGTGGCGTACGCGGCGGGCCTGGACGGCCAGCTCCACGCCTTCTACGTATCGGGCGGCGCTGGCTACGACGGCCCGGCGGAGGCGCTGTCCTTCCCGAACGTCAGCCCCGCGGCCTCCGCCTTCCCGAAGAACTGGAGCCAGAGCTTCCTCGGCGGCGCGACGCCGGCTCGGGGCACGGAGCTGTGGAGCTTCCTGCCGGCCACGCAGATTCCGTGGCTGCGCAGCAACAACGCGCGCGTCAACAGCGCGCCGGTGGTGATGGACGTCTTCGCGGACTTCGTGGGCAGCGGCAAGCGCGAGTGGCACACGGTGCTGGTGGCCAACGTGGGCAACCCGGGCCGGGACTTGTTCGCCATGGACATCACCAACCCGCTGCGCCCGGTGCTGCTGTGGCACCTGGTGGGCAGCCACGCGCAGACGGGCGCCGTCCCGGCGTTCGCGCCGGTGGAGCTGGCGGACCGCGACACGGGCGGCACGCAGTGGGCGGTGAAGTGGAAGGAGAAGGACGCGCGCTTCCTCATGGCGCCCCAGGCGGACCCGGGCCGTGAGCCCTCCGGCCTCTACAACTACGGGGGCCTGGGCGGCACGCGCGGTCTGTCCGTGGGCGTGGTGCGCCAGGGCCTGGAGCCCGTCTATGCCGTCTTCGTCGCCTCCAGCAGCTCGGGCGCCTCCGGCGCGCCCGCGTTCGGCATGGAGGTCTTCGCCATCGACGCCGCCACCGGCCAGAAGCTGTGGCAGTGGGAGCAGGACTACACGCAGAGCTGGGTGGACAACACCTCTCCCACCGCGCCCACCGTGCTGACGGACACAGGCGGCGCCTCGCGCCTGTACGTGGGCGACATGGAGGGACGGCTGTGGGAGCTGGACGGCGCCACCGGGCAGAACTCCAACGTGCTGCGCCTGGGCCCCTCGTGCTCGGAGACGTCGCCGTGCAAGTACTCCGCGCTGGACACCGACTCCACCGACACCGAGCGCCGGCCCATCACCACCAACGTGGCGCTGGCGCGGCTGCCGCAGGACATCACCACCGGCACCGCCCTGAAGGGCTACGAGGGTGAGCTCATCGCCATGGTGGGCACGGGCGGCGTGGACTGGGTGCAGCCGGGTGCCGCGGGCCAGGTGCACCTGGCGATGCTGGACCGCAAGCGGCGGCTGCCCATGGGCGTGGACGGCTTCAAGCTGAACAACGCCCCGATTACGGCCTCGAGCGCGCACACCCTGGCCGAGAACCAGGGCGTGCTCCAGGAGCCCGCCCCCTTCCCCCTGTCCTTCGCGGGTCCCCGACACATCTACGGCAACATCACCGTGGCGGGACGCACCGCGTACTTCAGCACGGCCAACGGGAAGCTGGGCGACCTGATGGCGCTCGACGGGATGATGTCCGGCAACACCTGGAAGCTGGATTTGGGCAACACCGCCACCTCGGCCAGCGCCGCGGCCACGAACCTGTCCGGCCTGAACCTGGCCAACTTCGGAGGCGTGACGGTGTACCACCGCGAGAACGGCGCCTCGTCGCAGGACTACGTGGTGGGGCTGGAGGTCAGCCGCATCACCAACACGCGCATCGACAACTCCGGCGCCAAGGGCCCCTCCAGCCCGAACGAGGAGCTGCGCGTCAACGGCCAGGGTGGCTTCATCTTCCGGCTGCTCAACTGGAGCCAGAGGTTCTTCGAATGAGCTCGCATCCTCGCGCCCCTCGGGGCTCCAGTCTCATCGAGGTGCTCATCGCGATGATGGTGTTGGCGCTCGCCGCCACCGGCGCGGTGGGCGGAATGGTGTTCGCCTCGCGCGACGTGCACGACGGGCAGTTGCTCCAGGTGAAGCGACACCTGCTCGAGGCGAGCACGCAGCGGCTGTGGCTGGCCGCCAAGGGCCCGCTGCTCGCGCAGGCGGTGGCGCGTCCCACGCTGGCCCCCACCAAGATTGCTCCCGGCACCGCGCCGTGGCGGGCGGACCCGAGCGTGCCCGTGGCCGGTGACCCCAGCTCCGGGGCGTACTTCAAGCTGTCCGCCACCGGCCAGGTGGAGCCGCTTGCGGGCATCCCCGCCAACACGGCGTGCAACGACGCCTCGCTGCCGGACGGCACGTACTGCCGGGAGATTCTCGTGACGACCGGCCTGCCGCTCGACGTGCCCACCGCGGCCTCCGCGCTCCTTCCCGCGGGCTCGCGGCCCGTGACGGTCTGGACCCGCGTCGTGCGCAAGGGCGACACCGCGGAGCGCGCCCAGTTCCACAACGAGGTGTTCGTCCAATGAGAGCCCGGCGAGGAATGACCCTGCTGGAGACGATGGTCGCCCTGGCCCTCACGGCCATCATCATCGCGGCCGCGGCGGCGCTGATGATGGCGGGCAGCCGCATCGTCCACAACACGGAGCACACGGCCGACAGCCATGACGCCTCCCGGTTCGCGGGCGAGGCCATCATGAGCATGGTGCGCCAGGCCGGCGCGGGCGCGCCCGGCGGCATCTGGGTGCGCCAGGCCGGTGTGCCCGTGCGTGTCAGCGCCATCTTCGGCCGCGACGGCACCACCGGCCTGGGCACCACTCCCAACACGCCCACCGCCAACGGCAGCGACGACTTGTGGCTGGTGGTGCCGGACCGCGACTACCTGGGCGAGCCCTGCGTCACGCCCGGCGCCGCGGTCTCCGTGGTGCGCCCCGGCACGGGCGCGCTCCAGGTGACGTGCACGCAGAGCCTCAAGCCGACCTCGCTCCACCTGGTCAGCAACATGACGAGCGCCGCGCTCATCTCCAACATCGTCGTCACCCCGCCGTCTCCAGGCGTGCCGGGCCAGGTGAACTACGCCGAGGCGGGGACGGTGGGCTTCTCCAACGCGCCGGAGAAGGGCGGCTACCAGAGCGGGGACCTCGTCTATCCGGTGCGGCTGGTGCACTTCTTCATCGGCCCCCACCCCACGTCGGGACGGCCGTCGCTCTTGCGCACGGAAGGCAGGCTGGTGGCGGATGCGCTGGGCAGGCCCTTCTCGGAGCCGGCGGCGACTCCGCCCTTCGTCGTGCAGGAGAACGTGGAGGACCTGCAGGTGGCCTTCGGCTTCGACGCCTCGGGCCAGGAGGACCCGTCCCAGTACACGTGGCGGCACGGGCTGGGCTCCGGCTTCGAGCCGGGCCTGCGCACGGTGCGCGTCAGCGTGGTGGCCACCGGCCGCAACCCGCGCCGCAACACGCAGAGCACCGCGGTGCTGGCGGACGACAAGCCCATCACCACGGAGAACCACGTGCCGCCGGCCGCCGTCGCCGCGGATGGCTTCTACCGCAGCCTCTACACCCGCCGTCTGGAGCTGCCCAACCTGGCGGCCGCCAACCTGTGAGCGCCATGAGCCCCAAGTCGCGCAAGCCCTTCCACCGCGCCGCTCGCGGCGCCACGTTGATTGTCGTGGTCATGCTCGTCACCGTGCTGCTGGGCCTGGTCGCCAGCCTCATGGTGTACGCGGGCGGTGAGCGCGTGCGCGCCGTCGCCAGCAGTCGCACCGGGCAGCGGCAGAGCTGCGCGGAGAGCGGGCTCCAGCTCGCGCGCAGCTACTACGGGCGCAACTACTCGAGCTGGAACACCTATCTCGCCGCGCCGACCATCCACGACCCGGTGCGCTCCACGTTCAACCCGACGCCCGCGGACCCGTTCTCCACCGCGCTGCGCACCGCGAACCGCGCCCTCTTCGCCGACGTGGACGGTGACGGCGAGGACGACGTGTACCTCTACATCCGCGACAACGAGGACGAGTTCGACCCCGTCGCCCCCAACTGGCGGCGCGACAATGACCAGGTGGTCGTCGTTGGCGCGGTGTGCATCTCCAAGACGCTGCGCCCCCGCCGCAGCGACGGGACGCAGAGCCCCACCACCCTCGCGCTCGAGGGACTGCTCAGCTACAACGGCGGAGGCGGCGCCAACACGTCCCAGGGCACCACGGGAACGGGCTCCGGCAACCACAACTGACGCGGCCCTGACTTCCGCCGACCTCGACGCCGCGCCTCACGAAGGACACCTGGAATGCCCACCCTCGAAGACGCGATTGCCCTCGCCGTGGAGGCGCACCGCGGCCAGCGGGACAAGGCGGGCCAGCCCTACATCCTGCACCCGCTGCGGCTGATGATGCGGCTGGAGACGGAGGAGGAGCGCACCGTCGCCATCCTTCACGATGTGGTGGAGGACACGCCCTGGACGCTGGAGCGGCTGCGGGAGCAGGGCTATCCGGAGCAAGTGCTGCGCGCGCTGGAGGGACTCACGCGGCGGGAGCACGAGACGTACGAGGCCTTCATCGAGCGCCTGCGTCCGGACGCGCTGGCGCGGCGGGTGAAGCTCGCGGACCTGGAAGACAACATGGACGTGCGCCGGCTCACCGCGGTGACGGCCAGGGACACGGAGCGGCTGGCCCGCTACCGCGCCGCCTGGGCCCGGCTCAAGGAGCTCTGAGACACGACGGCCCGGAGCGCCACATGGGCACTCCGGGCCGCTGTGCGAGCCCCGCACCCGCCGAGGAAAGCGGGTGCCGGTCTCTGTCTTCCGGGACTACGCCTTCGCCAGCTGGCGAAGCACGTACTGGAGGATGCCGCCGTGCCGGTAGTAGTCGAGCTCGTTCGGCGTGTCGATGCGGCACACCGCGGTGAACTCCTTGGTGCCGCCCTCACCCGTGGCCTTCACGGTGAGCTTCTTCTGCGGCGCCAAATCCTGCGCGATGCCCGTGATTTCGAACGTCTCGTGGCCGGTGAGGCCGAGCGACTGCGCGTCCTGGCCCGCCTCGAACTGCAGGGGCAGCACGCCCATGCCCACGAGGTTGGAGCGGTGGATGCGCTCGAAGCTCTTGGCGATGACGGCCTTCACGCCCAGAAGCTGCGTGCCCTTGGCCGCCCAGTCACGGCTGGAGCCCGTGCCGTACTCGGCGCCGGCCAGCACCACCAGCGCGGTGTTGTCCGCCTGGTACTTCATGGAGGCGTCGTAGATGCTCATCCGCTCACGGGTGGGGATGTGCACGGTGACGCCACCCTCCACGCCGGGCACGAGCAGGTTCTTCAGGCGGATGTTGGCGAAGGTGCCGCGCACCATCACCTCGTGGTTGCCGCGACGCGCGCCGTAGGAGTTGAAGTCCTTGGGCTCCACGCCCTCCGCCATCAGGTACTTGGCGGCCGGGCTCGTCTTGGCGATGTTGCCGGCGGGCGAGATGTGGTCCGTCGTGACGGAGTCACCCAGGAGCGCCAGCACGCGCGCGCCCTTGATGTCCTGCGTGGCCTTGGGCTCCTTCGGGAGGTTCTCGAAGAAGGGCGGCTTGCGCACGTAGGTGGACTTGATGTCCCACTGGAACGTGGAGCCCTTGCCCACGGGCAGCTGCTGCCAGAGCGCGTCGCCGTCCATGGCGTTGGCGTACTGGCTGCGGAACTGCTCGGGCTTCACCGACGCGCGGATGACCGTCTTGATTTCCTCGTTGGTGGGCCAGATGTCCTTGAGGAACACGGGGCGGCCATTGGGGTCCAGGCCCAGCGGCTCCTTGTCCATGTCCAGCCCCACCTCGCCGGCGAGCGCGTAGGCCACCACCAGCGGAGGGCTGGCCAGGTAGTTCATGCGCACGTGCGGGTTGATGCGGCCCTCGAAGTTGCGGTTGCCGGAGAGCACCGCGGCGACGACGAGGTCTCCCTCGACGACGGCGTTGGCGACGGGCTCCGTCAGCGGACCGGAGTTGCCGATGCACGTGGTGCAGCCGTAGCCCACCACGTGGAAGCCGACGGCCTCCAGGTAGGGCAACAGGCCCGAGTCACGCAGGTACTCGGTGACGACGCGGCTGCCAGGCGCCAGGCTCGTCTTCACCCAGGGCTTGGGGTTGAGGCCCTTCTCCACGGCCTTCTTCGCGAGGAGGCCCGCGCCCACCAGCACCGCCGGGTTGGACGTGTTGGTGCAGGACGTAATCGACGCAATCACCACCGCGCCGTGGCCCAGCTGGTAGCTCTCCCGACCCTGCTTCACGGTGACGGTCTGCGCCAGCCGCTCCGGAGGGACCTGGGCCGCGGGGGCCTTGGCCTTGCCGCCACCCTCGTCGTCCTCGCCCTTGCTCTTGCCGGCCGCGAGCATCTCCACGAGCGACTTCTCGTAGCCGGACTTCATGTCCGTCAGCGGGACGCGGTCCTGCGGACGCTTGGGGCCCGCGAGGCTGGGCACCACCGTGGCCAGGTCCAGCTCCAGCGTGTCGGTGAAGAGCGGCTCCGGCGCGTCATCCTTGCGCCACAGGCCCTGCTCCTTGGCGTAGGACTCCGTGAGGGCGACGACGGCGTCGGGACGGCCGGTGAAGCGCAGGTAGTTGAGGCTCTCCTCGTCCACGGGGAAGAAGCCGATGGTCGCCCCGTACTCGGGCGCCATGTTCGCGATGGTGGCGCGGTCCGGGAGGGACAGGCCCTTGAGGCCGGTGCCGAAGAACTCCACGAACTTGCCGACCACGCCCTTCTTGCGAAGCATCTGCGTGACGGTGAGCACCAGGTCCGTCGCGGTGGCGCCCGCGGGCAGCGCGCCGGTGAGCTTGAAGCCCACCACCTGGGGGATGAGCATCGTAATCGGCTGGCCGAGCAGCGCGGCCTCCGCCTCGATGCCGCCCACGCCCCAGCCCACCACGCCCAGGCCGTTGATCATCGTCGTGTGGCTGTCGGTGCCCACCAACGTGTCCGGGTACACCGTGGTGCCCTGACGGAACGTCACCTGCGCCAGGAACTCCAGATTGACCTGATGGCAGATGCCGATGTCCGGCGGGACGACGCCAAAGCCCTTGAACGCGCTCTGTCCCCAGCGCAGGAAGGCGTAGCGCTCGCGGTTGCGCTCGAACTCCAGCTCCGCGTTCTCCTTGAAGGCCGCCGTCGTGGCGAAGGAGTCGATCTGCACCGAGTGGTCGATGACCAGGTCGGCGGGGTTGCGCGGATTGATTTTGGCGGGGTCGCCACCCATGGTGGCCAGGGCCTCGCGCATCGCCGCCATGTCCACCACGGCGGGCACGCCGGTGAAGTCCTGGAGGAGCACGCGCGCGGGGTGGAAGGAAATCTCCACGTCCGGGGTGGCCTTGGGGTCCCACGCCAGCATCTTCTCGACGTGCTCACGCTTGACGACGCGGCCATCCTCGTTGCGCAGCAGGTTCTCCAGCAGCACCTTCAACGAGAAGGGAAGGCGATCCACCGAGGGATGTGCCTTGGCCAGCTTGCTCAGGCTGAAGTAGTCATAGGTGGCCGAGCCCACCTGGAGCTTGGACTTCGTGCCGAAACTGTCGGTCATGTGCGGTGCCCTTCCGTGCGCAGGATGTGGGGACTTCTAGGATCGCCTTTGACGCGTTGCAAAGGGTTCCTGCACGCGCATCCGGCGATGGACTGTTGACCCAGCAAGAGTCCAGCCCCGCTCATCGGAACCATGCGTCCCCCTGGGGAATGTCGTCTGAGACACCCTGTCCGTAACGGCGCGGCGGGCCGGGGACAAGACCGCGTCCCTCAGAACACCTTGCGCAGGCTGTACAGGGCGCGCTCCAGCAGCTTGCGCCAGAGGGGCCGGCGGCGGAATTCCGCCAGCGTCACCTCGCGGCAATCACCGCAGTCCGCTCGGAAGGAGTCCTCCAGTTCCTGGCCCAGCTTGGGGTCGGCGAACACGGCGTTCACCTCGTGGTTGAAGGCCAGGCTCAGCCGCTCCAGGTTGAAGGAGCCGATGGTGCCCCAGGCCCCGTCCACCACGGCCGTCTTCGCGTGGAGCACGCCGCGCTGCCACTCGAAGATGCGCACCCCCGCCCCCAGGAGCTTCTCGTAGAAGGCCCGGGTGACGAACTCCAGCAGGGGGTGGTCGCTGCGGGCGTTGAGGAGCAGGCTCACCTCCACGCCCCGCCGGGCCGCGTCGCGCAGGGCGGCGACGAGCTTGCGGTCCGGCACGAAGTACGCCGCGGCGATGAGCACGCTGCGCCGGGAGCGCTGGATGGCGTGCAGATAGGCGCGGTGGATGCTCCGCCGGCTGGACAGCACCGCCAGTCCCGTGGCGCCTCGCGGGGACGCGGCCCGGCGTCGGCGCAGGCGGTGCTGCAGCCCGGACGCCCAGCGGTGGATGCGGTTCTGGAACATCATCCGCCAGGTGGCCAGGAAGCGCCGCTCCAGGGCGTGCACGGCGGGGCCTTCGATTCGCAGCACGTCGTCACGCCACCCGGCGCCCTCCCCTTCCGGGGCCCAGTGCGCGGAGATGTTCACCCCACCGGTGAAGGCAACCTCGCCGTCCACGACGAGGATTTTGCGGTGGTCCCGGCGCAGCAGGTGTCGCCAGCCGTGCGACAGGTTGAAGGGCTTGAAGGGGCGGATGTCCACGCCGCGCTGGCGCAACTCCTCGAAGTAGCCCTTCCGGCTCGTCCAGGAGCCCACCGCGTCGTAGAGCACCTTCACGTGCACGCCGCGCTCGGCGGCCTCCGCGAGCGCCGTGCCGAACAGCTCACCGACGGCATCGGTGATGAACATGTACGTCTCCAGGCGGATGTAGCGCCGGGCCCGCCGGATGGCCTCCAGCATCGCCGGATACGCCTCCACGCCGTCGCGCAGGAGCACGCACGCGTTGCCCCGAGTCACCGCGTGGCCGCGCGGCAGGTAGTAGCGCGCCAGGAGCAGGCCGGAGACACCGGGGCTCCAGACGGGCGCTCGCTCCGGCAGGGGGCTCTGGGCACAGCCGGGCTCGGGAAGCGCCTCTCCCGACACTCCCGTCCTCTCGCTCATCACCTCCAGGTCGCGCATGGTCCTCACGGTGAGGACGGCGCCACGGAGCGGCAACCCGAAGGGCCGCCTGAACGGCCCTCCAGGGTGATGCACCGTCCGGTGCGGGACGGTGCAAGCTCGCGAAAGCTGGGGGCGGCTACAGCCCGTACTCTCCGCGCTTGTTCTCGGCGCGGGTGGCACACGGCTGGTCAAACTCCGGGAAGTACTGCTTCACGTGGTCCAGGGTGGCGGAAGCGGCCTTGTAGTTGCCCTGGTTGTAGTAGCCCTCCACCTCCAGCAGCAGCTTGGCGCACGTCCTGTCCAGCTCCTGCTGCGCCACCTTCATGCGCTCCTGGGCCTCGTAGTAGAGGTCCGGCTTGGGCTCCGGGTGGGCCTCCAGCATCAGCCACGCCTCGCGGAAGGACTTCCACGCCTCGTAGCGGTTGCGGGCGCCAATGTCCGGCGTGTCGTTGTTCTTCCGGCCGCGCTTGTAGGACTCGGTGGCCTGACGCAGCAGCTCCTCGGGCAGCAGGTCCGGCAACAGCGCGCGCTCGACCCACACGTTCCAGATGCGCCAGGGGTCCTCGCCCGGCGGATTCTTGGTGTTGTCGAAGACGATGCGGTTGGGCTCGCCCTTCTTCAGGTGCTGGGACGGAATCATCAGCTCCAGCGAGCGGTCCTGGCTGGCCAGCGTGTCCGGGGGCACCTTGCCCACGTCCACGCCGTTGACGCTGACCATCACCTCGTCCTTGGAGATGCCCTGCGACTGGTAGTGGAGGATGACCACGGCCTTGGTGGCGGCGGTGTACTCCCACTCGAAAATCTTCATGTCCGCCCGGGCCCACGTCACGTCGGGCCCCAGGCCGAACGAGTCGCGGATGGGCTGCTGGGTGAGCACCGAGGGCTCTTCGCCCACCGGTCCCGTGTCCGCGCCGCTGAGCACCAGCCAGTACAACAGGCCGAAGAGTCCCAGCACCACGGTGACAGCGCCGCCCACCAGGCCGCCGCGCACCATGTTGCTCGCGTCCGCCCAGAACAGCTTCGCGCTCGCCACCAGGCCCGGAGACTCGCGGCGGATGCGGGCGCGCTCGGCGGCGGACAGGCCGCTGCCCGCACCGGCATTGGAGGACGGCCGCGCGCGCACCGGCGCGGAGGAAGTCGCCGGCGGACGGCGAGGCACGGGGGCCGACGAGGGTGCCTTCTCGATGGCCGCGGGCTCCGACGACGCGGCCAGCGCCGCGCGTGCGCCACTCTGCCCCGCGGGCCGCAGCGCTCTCAGGTTGTTGCGCGTGGCGCCCTGGCGCATCTCCTCCAGGGCCTCCTCGTCAGCGCCCTCGGGAGCCAGGGCCACGCCCTTGTTGCGCTGACGCTTCAGCGCGTCCACGGAGACGATGCGGGTGCTGTTCGCGCCGTCCTCCGCCCCCGCGGGCACTTCCTCCTCGCCGGTGGAGGGCTCATCCGTCATCAGGGCGAAGACGAACGTCACCGGCCCCAGGGTCAGCTTGTCGCCGTCCTCCAGGGCCTGCGTCTGCACCGCGGTGCCGTTGAGCAAGGTGCCGTTGGCGCTGCCCTGGTCCTCGACGCTGTAGGCGTCGCCATCGAGGAACAGGCGGCAATGTTTGCGGGACACGCCCGGGTCGTACAGCACGACGTCACATTCGGACGTACGACCGATGAGCACGGAGTCCTGGTCGAAGACGAACTCCTTGCCGGCGTCTTTTCCCTCGGAGATCGTCAGCTGGAAAGGCATGGGGGCCCTACAATCCTATCGAGGCACGCGCCGCTCGGGCAACGGCCGCTCGCGCGGAGACCGGTTCCATCACCTCCGCCTCGCCGCCAAACGACAGCACCCACTGCGTGAGCCAGCGCTCGCTATCACCGGCCACGAGGACTTCCACGCCCCCATCGGCCAGCGGGCGAGCGTCCTGGCCGAAGCGCTCCTTCACATAGGGCGCCGCCACGGGCGAGAACCGCACGCGCACGGACGCCTCGGAGCTGCTCCGGGCCGGGTTGGGAACGTCCGCCCGGGCGTCGGGCGGGGGGAGAAATGGCGTTTCAGTAACGGTGAGGTCTTCCATCCGGTCCAGCCGGAACAGGCGAGCGTCCTGCCGGGTGTGGCAGAAGCCCTGGAGATACCACTGTCCCCGGTGGCTGAGCAGCTCATACGGACGCACCCGGCGCGGCTCGGCGGCCCGGCCCGGGCTGGCATAGCCGAACGTGACTTCTCGTCTTTCGAGAATGGCGCGGGTGAGCGGCCCCAGCGCTTCGGGCGCCTCCGTGGAGGCGTCAATCTTCCGGTACATCTCCCGGTAGCGCTCACGCACCTGGGGTGGGAGCACATGCTCCAGCTTCTGGAGGGCGCTCTGGAGCGCGTCTCCGGAGGCCGGGCGCAACAGCTCCGCCGAGGCGGCCAGCGCGGCGGCCTCTCCCGCGGTCAGCCGGGGCGGCGCGAACAGGCGCTGGTCCAGGTCCACGTAGACGCGGTCATTGTCCACGTAGATGTCGATGTAGTCGTCCGGGTTGAAGGGAGGCCGGCCCACGCACGTGAGCAGGTCCAGCTCCTCCAGCAGGTCCTCGCGGCTGATGTTGAGGGCTCGCGCGAGCGCCTCCACCGTGACGCCGGGGTGCTTGGACACATACGGGACGAGGAACAGCAGGCGGCGGAGCCGCTCGTGGACGTTGCTCATGCGCTCACCTTGTCTTCCAGCGCGTCCGCGTGACGGTTGGCGACGCGCGCGGCCATCTCCCGCAGCCGCGACCGGGCACTCTCCGGCCCCTCCACGACACAGTCCGCCCCCAGCGAGAGGCAGAAGCGCGTGAGCCCATCCAGGAAGCTCACCTTCAGCCGCGCGAGCGTGACACCGCCCTCCGCCACCGGCTCCAGCACCGCGCCCGGGAACAGGCCCGAGGCGCGCGACGCCAGCGCACCCGACAGCCGCAGCACGACCTCCAGCGGCTCGTGGAAGCGGTGCTGCCACGGGAAGTACGCCACGTGGTTGTCGAGCGAGAAGTCCTCCGGCACCTGAAAGTCCGGCGTGCGAGGACGCGCGGTGTTCGCCTTCAGCTCGCGCACGCGGTGGACATGGAACGTGCGCAGGCCGCCGCGCAGGTGGCAGTAGCCCACGAGCGTCCAGACGCCCCGCCGCAACGCGAGCCCGTAGGGGTCCACCTTGCGCTGCGTGGTGCCCGGGTGCTTGGGGCTGGCGTAGGACATCTCCACCCACTTGCGCGAGGCGCAGGCGTCCCAGAGCTGCTCGAGGCGGGCGGAGACCTCCTTCTCCTGTCCCGCCTGGGTGGCGCCCAGCTCCATGCGGACCCTGGGCGTGGGCAGCGACTCGCCCGCGAAGAAGCCAATCTTGCGCAGCGCGTGCGCCAGGTCATCCCTGCCGGGGAAGACGCCGGACGCGAGCGCCGCGGAGCCGGCGGCGTAGAGCACGGCCAGCTCCTCCTTCGACAGGTCCGCCTCCGGCAGGTAGTAGGCGTCACGGTCCACGATGTAGCCATCGCGGCGCTCGTCATCGCCCTGGACGTAGGTGAGCGGAAAGCCCAGTTCCACCAGCTCCGCTTTGTCGCGCTCGAACTTGCGCTCGGCGGCGTCGTCCGAACCTCCGTAGTCTGCGGGGAAGTGCTCGCGCAGCTCCGCCCATGAGATGGGCTCGCGGGCGTCGAGCAAGAGGGCTACGAGGTCGAGGATGCGTTCGGTGCGGTCCATTCGGGAAGATCGGCGACGATGCCGGGCGGACCCCGGGGGGTCAAGGAAGGGGTACGTGACAGTGGGAAACAGCGGCCCGGTCGGCGAGGGGGGCAGGCAGTTAGCTGGCCTTGACTGAACAGGCAAGCAGGTATTCATCTGTGTGGTATTTGTCATTCGGGTAGGAACCCGAAGACCTCCCAAGGAGGGCTCGCACTACGGGCGCGACTTGGGATATTCCTGCGCCAGCTTCAGAAGGGACCTCACCATGTACCGCACCTTCCGTAACGTGGTTGCCGGGCTGGCACTGCTGTTGGGGCTGGCCTGTGGGGTGATGCCTTCGTCCGCTGGAGCCGAGCCTCTCTACTTCGCCGTGGAAGTCTGGCGCGAAGGCCGACTGGTGGCCCAGCCCAAGCTCCTGGGAGAGACGGGTCGCACGCTGCGCGCCGAGCGCCGCCGTCCCGGAGCCCCGCTCGCCGACTACCGGCTGGTGCTGATGCCCCGCGCGGACGGCGAATCGTTCCTCCTCCAGTTGGACCTGCTCCTGCCGGAAGCCAAGGGCCACTCCGAGCTCGCGCTCCTCCACGGGCAGCAGCGCAAGCTGCAGCTCGGCCGCGTGCCCGGGGAGCTGGAAGTGTCCCTGCTCCTGATGAAGGTGGACTCTCCGGAGTTCCGCGCGCTGATGCAGCTGGGCACGGATGGCGGCAACGGCTCCTCCGCCTGCTCCATCTGACCCGCGTCCCTCCCGTCCAGCGCTAGAGCACCGCGAGGTCGTCGCGGTGCACGGCTTCGTCCAGGTAGCGGTAGCCCAGCACCGACTCGATGTCGGACGTCCGCCGTCCGGCGATGCGCCTCAGCTCCTGGGCGTCGTACGAGGCGAGGCCCCGCGCGAACACCGCTCCCGACTCGTCCGCCAGATCCACCGGGTCGCCCCGGTCGAAGTCCCCCTCCACGCCGCGCACCCCGCTGGGCAGCAGGCTGCGCTTGCCCTGGACGATGGCCTCGCGTGCCCCTGCATCCACGGTGAGTGTGCCCAGCGGGCGCAGCGCATGGGCAATCCACGCGGCACGCGAACCCCGGCGCGCTCCCGTGGGTTCGAAGAGGGTGCCCACGGGCTCGCCCTCCAGCACGGCGCGCAGGCGGCCGGGCACGGAGCCGGAGGTGATGACGCCCCGGATGCCCTGCTCCGCGGCGCTCGCGACGGCGCGGACCTTGGTCGCCATGCCGCCCGTGCCCACGCCGCTGGAGGTGCCTCCGGCGAGTGCCAGGACCTCGGGAGTCACCGCCTCCACCGTCTCCAGCAGGCGGGCCCCCGCGTCCCGTCGCGGGTCGGCGGTGTGCAGGCCATCCACGTCGGAGAGGAGGACGAGGGCATCTGCCTCCACCACGCCCGCGACCAACCCCGCGAGCGTGTCGTTGTCGCCGAACTTCAGCTCATCCACGGAGACGGTGTCGTTCTCGTTGATGACGGGCACCACACTGGCGGACAGCAGGCGCTCCAGCGTGTGCTTCACGTTGAGGTAGCGCCGCCTGTCGCGCATGTCCTCGTGGGTGAGGAGCACCTGCGCCACCACCTGCCCCTGCCCCCCGAAGACGTCCTCGTAGGCCTGCATGAGCCGGCTCTGTCCCACCGCGGCGCACGCCTGCTTGCCTGGGATGTCCCTTGGCCGAGCGGACAGGCCCAGTCGCTCCACGCCCAGGGCGATGGCGCCGCTGGACACCACCACCAGCTCGCGGCCCTGGGCCGCCCACAGCAAGTCCCTGCCCAGCGCCACGAAGTGCTCGCGGTTGAAGCGGCCGGTGGCATGGGTGAGGGCGTTGGTGCCGATCTTCACGACCACGCGCTTCGCGGCGCGCAGGGCGTTACGTCCCGAGTGACTCACGCGCGGCAGCCTAGGACGGAAATGGAAACAGCGCGCAAGCGCCGTGTGTTCACTACGGTTCCGGCAATCCGGCCGGCAACGGCGGTGTCAGCCACCCGGACGCGGCGCCGTATACAGTGCCGGGAAGGACGAGGACGGCCGGTCCTCGTCAGAGGAGCAAGCGTTTGAAGGAAATCTTCGGCAACACCCTGGGCCTCAAGGCGAACGAGCAACACCGGCTGCGCAACACCTTCCGCCGGCGCGTGTCTCCACACGAAATCGTGTCGCCCGAGCTCGCCCGCCACCTCACCGAGCTGTCCCACGAGACGAACCGCCAGGTGGGCGTGCTCATCAACCGCAAGGGTGAAATCGAGCACGTGGTGGTGGGCAACGCCCACAAGCTCGAGTTGCCCGACATTGGCCGTGCCCGCGCGGGCCAGGTGCGTCTGCGTGGCCTGCGGCTGGTGCACACGCACCTCAAGAGCGAGCCGCTCACCAAGGACGACCTGACGGACCTCGCGCTCCTGCGCCTGGACTGCGTGGCCGCCGTGGGCGTGGGCCAGGAGGGCCTGCCGGGCGTGCTGCACTACGCCTATCTGGTGCCGGAGAACGGCACCGGCGAGTTCTGGCACGTCTCCACCCTGCCCTCCGTACACGGCGAGCAGCCGGACCTGACGGACACGCTGGGCGCGCTGGAGGAGGAGTTCAGCCGCAAGGCGGCGGCGCGCGCGGTGGGAGGTCGGGAGAAGGCCATCCTCGTCGCGGTGTGCCTGGACGGGAACCGGGTGCGGGCGGAAGCGAGCCTCGCGGAGCTGCGGGAGTTGGCCCGCACCGCGGGGGTGGAGGTCGTCGACAGCGTGCTCCAGGTGAAGCGCGAGGCGGACCCTCGCTACCTCATCGGCCGGGGCAAGTTGGAGGACCTGAACCTGCGCTCCATGCAGTCCATGGTGGACCTGCTCATCTTCGACAAGGACCTCACCCCCTCGCAGGGGCGCCACATCGGCGAGGCCACCAGCCTCAAGATTCTGGACCGCACGCAGCTCATCCTCGACATCTTCGCGCAGCGGGCACAGAGCGCGGAGGGCAAGCTCCAGGTGGAGCTGGCGCAGCTGAAGTACCGGCTGCCCCGGCTGGTGCAGAGCGACGATTCGCTCAGCCGGCTCGCGGGTGGAATCGGCGGACGAGGCCCTGGCGAGACGAAGCTCGAAATCGACCGACGCCGGGTGCGCGAGCGCATCACCCATCTGGAGAAGCGCATCGACGCGATTGGCAAGGAGCGCAGCGTGCGGCGTGCACAGCGCAACCGGCGCGAGCTGCCCGTCATCTCCATCGTCGGCTACACCAACGCGGGCAAGTCCACGCTGCTCAACGCGATTACCAACGCGCAGGTGCTGGCGGAGAACAAGCTGTTCGCCACGTTGGACCCGACGAGCCGCCGGCTGCGCTTCCCTCAGGAGCGCGAGGTCATCATCACCGACACGGTGGGCTTCATCAGGGACCTGCCCAAGGACCTGGTGGCGGCCTTCCGCGCCACGCTGGAAGAGCTGTACGACGCGACGCTGCTGCTGCACGTGGTGGACGCGGCGGACCCGGCGCGGGACGAACAGGTGGAGGCGGTGGAGAAGATCCTCTCGTCGCTGGATTTGATGGAGAAGCCCCGGTTGATGGTCTGGAACAAGGCGGACCTGATGCCGGCGGAGGAAGTGGAGGCGCTGCTGCGCTCGCGGGGCGGGGTGGCCATCAGCGCCCAGTCGCGAGAGGGGCTCGCCACGTTGTTGGCCAAGGCGGACACGACGCTGTTCGCCGAGGGCGCCTCCGAGGCCATGGGAGTCATCTGACGCGGCGTGCGAGTTGCGGGGCAGGCGCGGCTCCCCCTAGAGTTGGGGAGCCGTGGCGACCTTTCCCGCATTGTCCTTGCAGCACTCCGGCCTGCTCGCGCAGATAGTTCCGGACTACACCCGTCCTGTCTCCTCCATGTCTCCGAAGTACTTCGAGATTCTGGAGCAGAACAGTCACATCATCTACCCGCTGGTGGCGGTGCTGACGCTGGTGCTCATCACCGCGGGCGTCCTCCAGGCGTGGAAGACGCAGGACCTGGACGGCCTGCAGAAGAACGAGTTCAAGAAGGCCATCGTCAACGAGCTGCGCCGCAACATCACCGGCCTGCCCGGTGACGTGCTGGCGAAGGCCGTGGGCCTGGACCGACTGAAGACGAACCGTCTGCTGGAGCAGATGCAGCAGGACGGCATGGTGGTGAGCCACACCAACTCGCAGCGCCTCACCGTCTGGCGCATCCGAGGCTCCGGCCCGGAGCCGAGCGTCCGTCGGTACTGAGCAGTCCGGAGTTGCTTCGAGCATCCGGCGGCGTGCCATTCGAGCCTGGGATGCGATTCCGGGATGCCGCCATCCTCACCGCGTCGTGAGGTCCCGAGCCCGCCCGAGGTGCTCACGCAGCAGTGACGCCAGCCGTGTCACGTCGGGGCCACGCAAGATGGAGTAGTGGTCACCCGGAATCGCGTGGACGGTGAGTTCGCCCGTCGCCACCTGCTCCCAGCCGTGCACACGTGTGGTGCCCGTGGCCTCGATGGAGAGGACAGGCCCCGAGTAGGGAGCCGGCACGTAGCTCCACGCCGCCAGGAGGTTCACCTCGAAGACCCGGCGCAGGGCTTCGAGTGACTGGACTCCGCTCGGGTTCGCCGCCGCCAGGGTGCGCATCAGCGTCTCGGGGTCCTCTCGGACGAGTTCCTCGTCGGTCATCGCGACAGCGTTCCCCGCCGCGCGCATCAGGTCCGTGTAGAACATCGCGCCGAAACGCCGGGCCTCATCGCGCCCAGGCGCCGCGCCCTCTCCATCGAACGGACGCACGAAGCCGTCGATGAGCGCGAGCACCTCTATCCGCTCGCCTTGCTGTTGGAGCTGGTGCGCCATCTCCCACGCGATGCTGGCCCCCATCGACCAACCTCCGAGCCGATACGGCCCGCGTGGCTGCACCGTCCTCATCGCTGAGAGATAGAGGCTCGCCATCTCCGGGATGAGCTCGCACGGAGGCACATCTCCCTCCAGCCCCCGCGACTGGAGCCCGAAGAACGGCTGCTCGGGCCCCAACGACTTCGCCAGCTCCGCGTAACTCAGGACCGTTCCGCCCACCGCGTGCACACAGAAGAAGGGGCGCTGTCCCTGCCCTTCCTGGAGTCGCACCAGCGGACTCCAAGCGGACATCGCGGACTCCCGACGCAACACGGACGCGACATGTTCCACGGTCGCGCGATGGAAGAGCGTTGCCACCGGCAGAATCCTGCCCACCGCGCCCCGGATGCGTGCGAGCAATCGAATGGCCATCAGCGAGTGGCCGCCCAGCGCGAAGAAGTCCTCTGTCACCCCCACGGGGCTCACGCCCAGCACCTCTTCCCACACGCGCACCAGCATCCGCTCCAGCTCGTCGCGCGGACCTTCGTGCGCCCTGCGTGACGCGAGCTGATGGCGTCCCGGCGCGGGCAGCGCCTTGCGGTCCACCTTGCCCGTGGGAGCCAGCGGCAGGGCCTCCAGGCGCACCAGGACACTCGGCACCAGGTACTCCGGCAGCCGTTGCTCCAGTCGCGACCTCAACGCCTCCGCGTCCCACGGCTCCGCGTGCACCACGTAGCCCACCAGTCGCTTCTCCCCACCCTCCTCCTGCCGCACCACCACCACCGCGTCCTTCACACCCGGCAGCGCCTTCAGCGCCACCTCCACCTCGCCCAGCTCCACCCGGAAGCCGCGCACCTTCACCTGCCCGTCCACCCGCCCCAGGAACTCCAGATTCCCGTCCCCCAACCAGCGCGCCTTGTCCCCCGTGCGGTACAGCCTCGCGCCCGGCTCGTCACTCACCGCATCCGGAATGAACCGGTCCGCCGTCAGCTCCGCCCGCTCCCAGTACCCGTGCGCGAGACTCGCGCCCCCGACGTACACCTCTCCCACCACACCCACGGGACTCGGAGCCCCCCGCTCGTCGAGCACGTACACCTTCACGTTCGAGATGGGCACGCCTACCGGAGGCAGCGCGGGCCACGTCGCGGGCGGTCCATGAGCCCTCCAGGCCGTGACGACGTGGGCCTCCGAAGGGCCGTACTGATTCTCCAGCACGCACCCCGGCAGCCGCTCGAAGAAGGACACCAGCGCGGGAGTCACCTGCAGTTGCTCACCCGCCGTCACCACTTCGCGCAGCGGCGGCAGCACGGCTTCGTGTTGCGCCACCTCGCACAACGCCTGGAGCGCCACGAAGGGCAGGTACAACCGCCCCACTCCGTGAGTCACCATGCGTCGCAGCAAGGCCACCGGGTCCCTTCGCTCCTCCTCCCCCACGAGCAGCACGGTGCCTCCCAGGCACCACGTCCCGAACAACTCCTGGAACGACACATCGAAGTTCAGCGAGGCGAACTGGAGCGTCGTCGCGCCCGCGTCCACGGTGCGCGCGAGCAACCAGCGCAGCATGTTCCCCACCGCGCGATGGGACATGAGGATGCCCTTGGGCCGCCCCGTGCTCCCCGACGTGTAGACGAAGTAACAGGGAGTCTCCGGTGAGAGCGGAACGGCCGGAGCGTGCACAGGCCTCGCCTCGATCCGTCCCGCCTCCTCTTCCAACCGGACGCGCCGTGTCCCCGTGCGCTCGGGCAACGCGCGCTCCAGCGCACGGTGCACCAGCACCACGGGCGCACCCGTGTCCTCCAACATCTGCTCCAGGCGCTGTGACGGATAGCTCGGGTCCAACGGGAGGAAGGCCGCGCCGGCCTTCAGCGTCGCCAGCACCGCCACCGGCATCTCCAGGGAGGCCCGCTCCAGGCACAGGCCCACCGTGCCTCCGGGCCGTACGCCCAACGCCAGCAGGTGATGCGCGAGCTGATTCGCACGCCGCTCCAGGCTCGCGTACGTCAGCGACGACTGTCCGTCCGTCACGGCCACCGCGTCGGGCGAGCGCATCATCTGCGCCTCGACCCACGCGTGCATCAAGCCGGGCACGGCGCTCGAATCCGCGCGTCCACTCCACTCACGCAGCAACGCGCGCCGCTCCGCATCGTCCAGCAACGACACATCGCCGACGCGTCGCCCCGGGTCCGCGAGGAGTCCCTCCATCAACGTGACGTAGTGACCCGCCATCCGCCGCAGGGTCGCCTCGTCGAACAGCGCCTTGTTGTACTCCCAGATGCCGACCCAGCCCTCGGCCGACTCTCGCAGGAAGAACGTGAGGTCGAACTTCGCCATGCCGGAGTCGAAGACCACCTGGCTCGCCGTGAGCCCGGGCAGGGACGGCAGGGCGCGCGGTCCCTCGATGACGAACATCACCTGGAACAACGGTGAGCGACTCAAGTCCCGAACCGGCCGCATCGCCTCGACCACCGTCTCGAACGGGACGTCCTGATTCGCGTAGGCCCCCAGACACATCCGACGCACCCGTCCGAGCATCGCCCGGAAGGACTCCTCCCCATCCACGTCCAGCCTCGGCGCGAGCGTGTTGACGAAGAAGCCGATGAGGCTCTCCAGCTCGCGTCGGTTCCGCCCGGAGATGGGCATCCCCACCACCACGTCCCGTTGGCCGCTGTACCGGGACAACAACACCTGGAAGCCCGCCAGCAACAGCATGAACGGCGTCACACCCTCGGCGCGGCCTCGCGTCTTCACCGCTTGCGAGAGCGACGGCGAGAGGGGCATCACCACAGTGGCCCCCTGAAACGTCTGCACCGGCGGCCTCGGCCGGTCCACGGGCAGCTCCAGCGCGGGCGAGGCTCCTGACAGCAACGCCTTCCACCACGCGAGCTGCGACTCCAGTACTTCCCCCTTTAGCCACTCGCGCTGCCACAGCGCATAGTCCGCGTACTGCACCGCCAACACGGGCAACGTCGGCGCTCGGCCCTCGGTGAAGGCGCCATACAACTCTCGCAGCTCGCGCTCCATCACCCCCATGGACCAGCCGTCACACGAGACGTGATGGAGCATCAACATCAGCACGTGCTCGTCTTCGCTCACCCTCAACAACCGCGCGCGCAGCATCGGCCCGGCGCTCAGGTCGAACGGGCGACGCGCCTCTGCCTCGGCGTGGCGCAGGACCTCGTCCTCTCCTGCCACGGGCTCCACGAGCACCGTCACCGCGACCTCGGGCGCGATGCGCTGCACCGGCCGCCCCGCCTCTTCACCAAACGTGGTGCGCAGGACTTCATGCCGCATCACCAGCGCCGTCAGGGCGCGCTCGAGCGCCACCACATCGAGCCGTCCCTTCAGGCGCGCGAAGAAGGGCACGTTGTAGGAGTAGCCACCCGCGTCCACCTGCGCGAGGAACCACAGGCGCTGCTGGGCGAAGGACAACGGCGGAGGCGAGTCCCTCGGCACGGGCACCAACGGGGGCAGGCCACGCACCTTCGTTACCTCTCGCTTCACCTCGGGCGCACTCATGGCGGACCCTCCGCAGCGACTGTTATTCCAGCTTAAATCAGTTTTATCAGCGTACGAGGCCATCCACGTTCAACTCGCGCATCCAGCCATGCTCTAGTCCGGGGATGGGTGAGAACGTGTCTCATGAGCCGCCCGGCCCGACGGCCATCGCCATCGTCGGGCTGTCGCTGCGCTTTCCGGGCGCTTCGGACGCACGGCGATTCTGGTCCAACCTCATCTCGGGCGTTGAATCCGTCACGGTGCTGGATGCCGAGCAGCGCGCGAAGGCCGGCCTGCCCTCGGACGAAGGCTGGGTCGCGGCGGCGGGTGTCATCGCGGATGCCGACCTCTTCGACGCGCGCTTCTTCGGCTACTCCCCTCGCGAGGCCGAGCAACTCGACCCCCAGCAACGCCTCTTCATGGAGTGCTGTTGGGGGGCGCTCGAGTCCGCGGGATATGCCGCGCGGGCCCGGCCGCTGCACGTTGGCATCTATGGCGGCGCTTCGCTCAGCACCTATCTCCTGACGAACGTCTTGCCGAGCATGGAGCGGCGCTCCAGCGACTGGACGGAGAGCATCCTCGGGACGCACAGCGACTTCCTGGCGACGCGCGTGGCCTACAAGCTGAACCTCACCGGGCCCGCGATGACGGTGCAGACGGCGTGCTCCACATCGCTGACCGCGGTGCACCTCGCCTGTCAGGCGCTGCTCGCGGGGGAGTGCAACCTCGCGCTCGCGGGAGGCGCGGCCGTGCGCTCCCCGCAGCTCGTTGCGTACCCCACGCAGGAGGGGGGCATCTCCTCACCTGATGGACACTGCCGCGCCTTCGACTCCCAGGCGGCGGGCACCGTGCCGGGCAACGGTGTCGGCGTGGTGCTCCTCAAGCGACTGGAGGACGCGCTCGCGGATGGAGACCCGATTCGCGCGGTCATCCTCGGCTCCGCCGCCAACAACGATGGCAGCAGCAAGGCGGGCTTCACCGCGCCGTCCGTCTCCGGGCAGGTCGCCGCCATCAGCGATGCGCTGGCCCTGGCCGGAGTCGAACCCCGCTCCATCTCCTTCATCGAAGCCCACGGCACGGGCACGCCGCTGGGAGACCCTGTCGAGGTCACCGCGCTCAAGCAGGTCTTCCAAGGCGTGGCCCCCGGCACCATCGGCCTGGGCTCGGTGAAGAGCAACCTGGGCCATCTCGACGCGGCGGCCGGAGTGTCCGGACTCATCAAGGCGGTGCTGGCGCTGGAGCACCGACAGCTTCCGCCCACCGTCCACTTCCGTCAGCCCAATCCCCTGTTGGAGCTCGCGGGCAGTCCCTTCTACGTCGTGGCCGAGCCACGTCCCTGGAACAGCCCGGGCCCTCGACGCGCGGGGGTGAGTTCGTTCGGCATGGGCGGCACCAACGTACACGTCGTGCTCGAAGAGGCCCCCACTCCGGCGAGCGACCCGCCTCGTGCGGAAGAACAACTGGTGTTGCTGTCCGCCAGGTCCGAGGCCGCGCTGGAGCGGATGACCACGGAGCTGTCCGAGCACCTGGGCCACACCCAGGCCGCGCTCGCGGACGTGGCCCACACCCTTCAAGTCGGACGCAATCGCTTCGGCTGGCGACGCTTCGTCACCGCGAGCACGCTCTCGGAGACCTCCGCGCGCTTGAGTCACCGGGACGACCCACTTCGACCTCGCACCGCCTTCGATGAAGCAGAGCGAAGAAGCGCCGTCTTCCTGTTCCCGGGCGGAGGCACGCAGCGGGTGAACATGGGCGCGGAGCTGCTCGGTGAGCCCGCGTTTCGCGAAGCCGTGGACCGATGTGCCGCGTTGCTGCGTGCCCCGCTCGGTGGTGACCTGCGCGAGGTGATGTTCGCGCCCCCGGAGCGCTACGACACGGCGGCTCGTGAGCTGGCGCGTCCGGTGTGGACCCAGGCGGCGCTGTTCACCTGTGACTGGGCGCTGGCGCAGCTCTGGATGTCCCGGGGTGTCCAGCCCGAGGCGCTGTTCGGCCATTCCCTGGGCGAGTATGTCGCGGCCTGTCTGGCCGGAGTCTTCACGCTCGAAGAGGCGCTGGAGTTGGTCACCGCGCGCGGCAGAATCATGGAGCGGCTCCCTCCTGGCGGGATGACGGCGGTCCTCGCGCCGCTGGCCCAGGTGGAGCCCCTGCTGAATCCCCTGCTGTCCGTGGCGGCCATCAACACACCCTCCGACTGCGTCCTCTCGGGCCCGCTGGAGGCGCTCGATGCCCTGGAGACCGCGCTCGCCACGCGAGGCGTCGAGACGCGGAGACTGCATATGAGTCGCGCGGCGCATTCGGTGATGCTCGAACCACATCTGGCGGACTTCGCGCGCGTGGTCTCCCGCTTCTCCCCCCGTGCCCCGAAGTTGCCCGTGGTGTCGAGTCTCACCGGGCGGTGGCTTGGCGAGCGCGAAGCAGCGGATCCCCTGTATTGGTGTCGCCATCTGCGCGAGACCGTCCGCTTCTCCGACGGACTTCACCTGCTGCTCTCCGCGGGAGACCGCGCCTTCATCGAAGTCGGCCCGGGCACGGCGCTGTCTTCGCTCGCGCGACGACATCCGACCCGCACCTCGCAGCCCATCCTCTCCACGTTGGCGTCCGCCTCCACCAAGCAGCCCTCGCATCCACTCGCGTCACTCGGAGAGGCCTGGCTCGCGGGCATCACCATCGACTGGGAGCGCTTTCGCGCCGGAGAGCGGCGCCGACGCGTCCCACTTCCGGGCTACAGCTTCGACCGGGAGCGGCACTGGATTGAGCCCGCCACGGCTCCCTCGGCGCCCTCGACCACTCGTGCCGTGGAAGCACGCGAAGAAGTGCGGCCCGCCATGGGTCGCGACGAGGGCCCGCGCGCCTCGGCTCCTCGCGATGCCACGGAGCAGGTGTTGCTCGAGTGCTTCCGGCTCACGTTCCACCTGGAGAACATCGGCATCCATGACGACTTCTTCGCGCTGGGTGGCGACTCCCTCCTCGCCTTGAGATTGAGTGCCCGCATCGAGGACCGTCTTGGAGCACGGCTCCCCCTGAAGGCCGTGCTGGAGTCCCCCACCATCGCGCGACTCGCCGCGCGCATTGGAGAAGGTGCTCGCGACGCCGCGCCCACGGCCCCCAGTTGCCTCGTGCGACTCCAGGAGGGAACTCACGGGGTGCCCGTCTTCTTCGTGCATGCAGCCGGTGGACAGGTGCTCTTCTACCGTGAGCTGGCGAGACACCTCGCTCCCGAGCGGCCCATGTACGGCTTCGAGTCGGTGGGACTCAACTCGGGCACCTCGTGCCACACCACCGTGGAGCAGATGGCGGAGCACTACCTCACTGCGCTTCGCACCGTACGGCCCCGAGGTCCCTATCTGCTCGTGGGTGCATCCCTGGGTGGCACCATCGCCTACGAGATGGCGCGCCGACTGTCGGCTGAAGGCGACAGCGTGCCCCTGTGCGCGCTCCTGGACACACCGCCACCTGGGCACGTCTCCGCGGAGCTCGCGGACCAGGTCTCGCTGCTGACCTTCCGCGCGGGGAAGACGTTCACACCTTCCGCCGAGTGGCCGAAGGACTTGCCCGTCGAAGAGCAGTTCCGCCTGCTCCAGGAGGAAGCGGCGCGGGACGGTATCGAGCCCCCCTTCTCGGAGTTCGAAGCGGCCCGCAGACAACTGGACGTGCTGCGCGCGAACACGCGGGCATTGAGTCTCTACGTGCCGCCGCGATGGAGCGAGGGCGAGTTCCAATACTTCCGCGCCCAACAGCCACCTCCCGGCTTCCCACCTCACCCGGAGCTCGGCTGGTTGGACCTGGGCGCGGCGGCGCGCGTGGAGGTCGTCCCTGGCGACCACCACACGATGCTGCAAGCACCCCATGTCGAGGTGCTCGGAGCGAAGTTGGCGCGCTTGCTGCGTTAATCCGAGCCCGGCCGGCGCCGCCGCTGCTGTGCCAATCGATGGAGTCCCTCACGCCTGTCTCCGGAAGTCGCGGGCTGGCGAGGCGCCTCCGGCTCCGGGGCGGGCCCCAACTGAGCGGCGAGCGTGCGCACGGTGGGGAACTGGAGCAGCGACACCAACGGCACCTTGCGCCCCAGTCGCTCCTCCAGCTTCATCTGCAACATCTGGAGCAGGAGCGAGTTGCCACCCAGGTCGAAGAAGTTGTCGTCCGCGCCCACGCGGTCCAGCTTCAGCACCTCCGCCACCAGTTGGGCGATCACCTGCTCCAGGCCTTCTTGAGGCTCGACGTAGCCACCGCTCAGCTCTGGCCGGTGCGCCTCGAGTGAGGGCAGCGCCTTCCAGTCCACCTTCCCATTCGGCGTGAGCGGCAACTCGCGCAGCACCACGAACACCGACGGAATCCACGGCTCCGGCAACGAGCGCTTCAACCACGCGCGCAGCACATCGGCCGTCAACGTGGCCTCCTCCGTCGGCACCACATACGCCACCAACCGCATGTCTCCCGGCGTGTCTTCCCGGCCCATGACCACGGCGGACCGGACCTCCGGATGCGCCGCGAGCGCGGCACTCGCCTCCGCGGGCTCGACGCGCACACCGCGCACCTTCACCTGGGCATCGGCGCGGCGCAGGTACTCGAACCTTCCATCTTCGAGCAGCCGCACCACGTCACCCGTTCGATACAGCCGTCCCCCTTCACCATACGGGTCCGGGACGAAGCGCTCGGCCGTCAGGTCCGGACGCCCCAGGTACCCTCGCGCCAGTCCCACGCCACCAAGGTACAGCTCGCCCCAGACTCCCGTGGGAGCCAGATTGCCCGCGTCATCCATCACCCGCACCACCACGTTGCGCAACGGCCTGCCAATCGTGGGACGTGTTCCCGGGAAGCACTCGCCCCAGGTCGCGGCCACCGTTCCTTCCGTCGGGCCATAGCCATTGATGAAACGTCGCCCCGGGCTCCACCGCGCCACCAACTCCTCGGTGCAGGACTCGCCGGCGGAGAGCAGGACTCGAAGCCTGGGAAGCTCGACCACCGGCATCATCGCCAGGACCGACGGCGGGAGGGTCGCCACGGAGATTCGCTCGCGCGCGAGCAACTCCGTCAATGGCCTTCCAGGCGCCATCTGCGCGCGCCGAGCCAGGACCAGCGTCGCCCCGTTCAGCAGTGCGGGGAAGACCTCCGCCACGGAGGCATCGAAGCTCACCGTCGCGAACATCAACGTCCTGTCGCCCGGGCCAAGACCGCCGAGCACCGAGGGGAAGGACTCAGCCAGGTTCGCCGCGCCCCGGTGCGCAAGCAGCGTCCCCTTGGGGCGCCCCGTGCTCCCCGACGTGTAGATGACATACGCGAGGTTTCGCGCCGTGACTTCGGGCGCCAGCGACTCCGCGCCCACCAGGTCATCGAGCTCACCGATTTCATCCAGCAACACGGTGGCCCCTGAGTAGGCGAGTTGCGACGCCTCTTCCGAGCGCGACACCAGCAGCGCGACCTTCGCGTCATCCAGCATGTACGCGAGGCGCTCCGGTGGATGCTCCGGGTCCATCGGCAGGTAGGCGCCTCCTGCCTTGAGGATGGCGAGCATCGCCACGACCCAGTCGAGGCTCGGCCCCAGGCACAGGCCCACCACCACGTCGGGCCTCACGCCCCACTTGCGCAACACCGTGGCCAACTTGTGGGCTCTCCGGTCGAGCTGGGCGTAGGTCAGCGTCTGCCCCTCCATCTCGACCGCCACGGCCTCGGGCGTTCGTGCGACCTGGGCCTCGAACAACCGGTGCAGGCACTCACCCTCGAAGGGCGCTTCGCTGCCGCCCCGTGCCAGCAGCGACTGCCGTGAGGACACACTCAGAAGCGGAAGGTCTCGCAGTCGCCGGCCCGGCTCGGTCACCGCGCCTTCCAGCAGGCGCTCCAGGTGCTCTCCGAAGCGCTCCATGGTCGCGACGTCGTACAGGTCGCTGCTGAACTCGAGTCCTCCCTCGATACCGTTGGCGGTCTCTCTCAATCCCAGCGCGAGGTCGACCTTGGCGGCGCGAAGACCCAGGTCCAACGGGCGTTGCGTGAGACCGGACAACGACAGGTCTCCCGACGGCGTGTTCAAGAGCTGGAACACCACCTGGACCAACGGCGCGCGACTCATGTCGCGCTTCAGGCTCAGGGCCTCCACCAGCTTCTCGAACGGCACTTCCTGGTGCCCGAAGGCCCCCAGCACTGACTCCTTCACACGCCCCAACATCTCCCGGAACGTCAGCTCACCCGACGATTCCGTCCTCACCACCAGCGTGTTCACGAAGAAGCCAATCAGCCCCTCCACCGCCTTCGTCGTCCGCCCAGACACCGGTGAGCCCACCACCACGTCCCACTGTCCGCTGTAGCGCGCCAGCAGCACCTGGAAGCCCGCCAGCAGCGTCATGTACAGCGTCACGCCCTCCCGCAGGCTCAGTTGCTTCAACTTCTCGCTCAGCTCCGAGGACAGCTTCACCGCCACGCTCGCGCCCTGGTACCCCTGCACCGCCGGCCTCGGCCGGTCCGTGGGCACCTCCAGCGCTTCGGGGACTCCCGCCAGCTTCGTCCTCCACCACGACAACTGCTCCTCCAGCACCTCCCCCGTCAGCCACTCCCGCTGCCACACCGCGTAGTCCACGTACTGCACGGGCAACTCCGGCAGCGTCGCGGCCTCGCCCTTCACGTAGGCGCCGTAGAGTGTCTCCAGCTCCTTCGTGAGCACCCACGTCGACCAGCCATCGGACACGATGTGGTGCAGCACCAGCACCAGGACGTGCTCCTGCTCGCTCAGCTTCAGCAGCGTCACTCGCAGCAGAGGGCCCGCGCTCAAGTCGAACGGACGCCGTCCTTCTTCGGCACCCAGTCGGAGGGCCTCTTGCTCTCGGGTTTCGACGGGGAGGCCACTCAGGTCCACCACGGACAACGGCAGGGATGCGGCGGCGTGGATGCGCTGCACGGCCCCCTGCGCATGCTGATGGAAGGTCGTCCTCAGGGTCTCGTGACGACGGACCAGCTCATTGAAGGCACGCTCCAGAGCCTTCACGTCGAGCACGCCCTCCAGCTTCATCGCGAGCGCGATGTTGTAGAGCGAGCCACCCGGCTCCAGCCGGTCGAGGAACCACAAGCGCTGCTGCGCGAAGGACTGAGGCAGTGCCTCCGTCCGTTCCGCGCGGACCAACTCTGGACGACCTGTCCTGAGCCCGTCCTTCAAGAGTTCATCCAATCGAGAAGCCAGCGCGGACACCGTGGGTGCCTCGAAGAGCACCCGCACTGGCACGTCGCGGCCCAGCAGCTCGCGCAACCGCGAGGCCACCTGCATCACCAGCAGCGAGTGCCCTCCTCGCTCGAAGAAGTTGTCCTCCGCGCCAACGCGCTTCACGCCGAGCAACGGAGCCCAGATCTCCGCCACCCGCTCCTCCATCGCCGTCCTGGGCGCGATGAAGGACTCCGACATCTGCTCGGAATCCTGCCGCTCCGTGCGATGGGCGTGGATGCGAGCGGACGGAGTCCTCTCCGGCACTTCAATGTGCCCAGGCATCCCGAGCGCATCCAGCCGCGCTTCGGGCATCGCCACGGCGGACTCCAGCAACCGCTCGTAGTGGATGGCCAGGCGCTCCACGGTCTCCGTGTCGAACAGGTCCGTGTTGAACACCCAGTACCCCGCCATTCCCTCCGCGTCCTCTCGCACGGACAACGCGAGGTCGAACTTCGCCACCTGCGTCCCCAGGTCCAGCGGACGCAGCACAAGCCCTGGCAACGACAGGTCCCCCGACGGCGCACTCTGGAGCGCGAAGGACACCTGCACCAACGGCGAGCGGCTCAAGTCGCGAGACAACTGCAACGCGTCCACCAGCTTCTCGAACGGCACCTCCTGATGCGCAAAGGCGCCCAGCACCGACTCCCGGACCTGGGCCAGCAGCTCCCGGAACGTCAGCGCACGTGACGCCTCCGTCCTCACCACCAGCGTGTTCACGAAGAAGCCAATCAGGCCCTCCACTTCCTTCGTCGTCCGCCCAGACACCGGCGAACCCACCACCACGTCCCACTGTCCGCTGTAGCGCGCCAGCAGCACCTGGAACACCGCCAGCAGTGACATGTACAGCGTCACACCTTCCCGCCGGCTCAACTGCTTCAGCTTCTCGCTCAGCTCGAAGGACAGCCTCACCGCCACGCTCGCGCCACGGTGCCCCTGCACCGCGGGCCTCGGTCGGTCGGTCGGCAGCTCCAGCGCTTCGGGGGCACCCTCCAACCTCGCCCTCCACCACGACAACTGCTCCTCCAGCACGTCCCCCTTCAGCCACTCTCGCTGCCACACCGCGTAGTCCGCGTACTGCACGGGCAACTCCGGCAACACCGCGTCCCCGCCCTTCACATGGGCGGTGTAGAGCGCCTCCAACTCCTTCGTGAGCACGCCCATCGACCAACCGTCGGACACGATGTGGTGCAGCACCAGTACCAGCACATGCTCCTGCTCGCTCAGCTTCAGCAGCGTCACTCGCAGCAAGGGGCCCGTGCCCAGGTCAAACGGACGCCGTTCCTCCTGCATCCCGAGCCTCAAGGCTTCATGCGCCCGGGCCTCCACGGGCAGCCCGCACAGGTCCACCACGGGCAGCGGTACCGCCATGGAAGGACTGATGTGCTGGACCGCACCGAGCGCAACCTGTCGGACCGTCGTCCTCAGGGACTCGTGGCGGTGAACCAGCGCATGGAACGCCTTCTCCAGCGCGCCAATGTCGAGCACGCCCTCCATCGTCACGGCCAGGGCGATGTTGTAGAGCGGGCTGTTCGGCTCCAGCCGGTCGAGGAACCACAAGCGCTGCTGCGCGAAGGACAGGGGCGGTGCATCCACCCGCGATGCGGGGCGCAGCGGCGGACTCCGAACCCCGAGCCCACCCCGCGCCAACACGGACAGACTCGCGGCCAACGAGGACACCGTGGGTGCCTCGAAGAGCATGCGCACCGGAACCTCGTGCCCCAGCGCCGCTCGCAGCCGAGACGCGGCTTGCATCACCAGCAGCGAGTGCCCTCCCCGTTCGAAGAAGTTGTCCTCCGCGCCCAACCGCTTCACGCCCAGCAGCGGGGCCCAGGTCTCCGCCACCAACTCCTCCATCGCGGTCCTGGGCGCGATGAAGTCCTCCAACCCCTGCTCCGGAATCACGCGCTCGCCTTGGCGTGACTGGATGCGGGAACCGACAGCCTTCTCCTGCACCTCGCGATGCCCAGGCATCGGCAGCGCACGCAGGGTCGCCTCCGGCACCTCGACGACCGCCTCCAGCAACCGCTGGTAGTGCGTCGCCATGCGCTCCACGGTCGCCGTGTCGTACAGGTCCGTGTTCAGCTCCCAGGTGCCTGACAGTCCCTCCGCGTCCTCTCCCATGGACAACGCGAGGTCGAACTTGGCGGTCCTCGTTCCCAGGTCCATCAACTGCTGCGTGAGCCCCGGCAACGACAGGTCTCCGGACGGCGCACTCTGGAGCGCGAAGGACACCTGCACCAACGGCGAGCGGCTCAAGTCGCGAGACAACTGCAACGCGTCCACCAGCTTCTCGAACGGCACCTCCTGGTGCGTGAGCGCTCCCAGGACCGCGTCCCGGACACGCCTCAACATCTCGCGGAATGTCAGCTCGCTCGACGCCTCCGTCCTCACCACCAGCGTGTTCACGAAGAAGCCAATCAGCCCCTCCACCTCCTTCGTCGTCCGCCCAGACACCGGCGAACCCACCACCACGTCCCACTGTCCGCTGTAGCGCGCCAGCAGCACCTGAAAGCCCGCCAGCAGCGTCATGTACAGCGTCACGCCCTCCTGCCGACTCAAGCGCTTCAGATTCTCGCTCAGCTCCGAGGACAGCTTCACCGCCACGCTCGCGCCCCGATAACCCTGCACCGCGGGCCTCGGCCGGTCCGTCGGCACCTCCAGCACCTCAGGGGCTCCCGCAAGCCTCGCCCTCCACCACGACAACTGCTCCTCCAGCACCTCCCCCTTCAGCCACTCTCGCTGCCACACCGCGTAGTCCGCGTACTGCACCGGTAGCTCCGGCAACGTTGCTTCGCGGCCCTTCACCTGCGCGCTGTAGAGCGTCTCCAGCTCCTTCGTGAGCACGCCCATCGACCAGCCGTCCGCGACGATGTGGTGCAGCACCAGCACCAGCACGTGCTCCTGCTCGCTCAGCTTCAACAGCGTCACTCGCAGCAGCGGGCCCGTGCCCAGGTCGAACGGGCGCCGTCCTTCCTCGCCCCCCAGTCGGAGCGCCTGTTGCTCTCGGGTCTCGCTAGGGAGGCCACTCAGGTCCACCACTCGCAGCGGTACTGGCGCGAAGGGATGGATGTGCTGCACCGCCCCTTGGTCGCCTTGCTCGAAGGTCGTCCGCAGGGACTCGTGGCGACGGACCAACGTGTGGAAGGAGCGCTCCAGGGCCGCGACGTCCAGCGCCCCCGTCAGTCGTATCGCGAGGGGAATGTTGTAGAGCGGGCTGTTCGGCTCAAGCCGGTCCAGGAACCACAGGCGCTGCTGTGCGAACGACTGGGGCGGAGCCTCCTTGCGAGTCGTGGGCACCAGCGCTGGCCGTCCTTGCCCGGTACCACCGCTCTCCAGGCTCCTGGCCAGCGTGGCGACAGTGGGCGCCTCGAAGAGCGTCCGCACCGACACCTCTCGGCCCAACACCTCGCGCAGCCGCGAGGCCACCTGCATCACCAGCAGCGAGTGCCCTCCCCGCTCGAAGAAGTTGTCTTCGGCCCCCACGTGCCTCACTCCCAGCAGTGGAGCCCAGACTCCCGCCACCAGCTCCTCGATGGCCGTCCGCGGAGCGATGAATCCCTCCGGCACGACCTCCGGAGCCAGCCGGTCCAACCGCCGAGCCTGGAGACGAACAACCGGCACCTTCACCGGCACTTCTTGATGCCCCGACATCGGAAGCGCGATCAGCCTCGCCTCCCGGTTCTCCACCGCCGCCTCCAACACCTGCTGGAAGTGCGCTGCCATGCGCTCCACGGTCGCCGCGTCGAACAGGTCCGTGTTGAGTTCCCAGAAGCCCGTCAGGTCCTCCGCGTCCTCACGCACCGACAGCGCGAGGTCGAACTTCGCCATGCCCGGCTCGTACGTCACCTCAGACGAGGACAGCTCCGGCAGCGCCGGCAACTCAGCGGGCCCGTTCAAGCCGAAGGCAATCTGGACCAGGGGCGCGCGACTCAAGTCACGGCTCGACTGCAGCGCCTCCACCAGCTTCTCGAACGGCACCTCCTGGTGCCCGAAGGCTCCCAGCACCGACTCCTTCACACGCCCCAACATCTCCCGGAACGTCAGCTCACCCGACGCCTCCGTCCTCACCACCAGCGTGTTCACGAAGAAGCCAATCAGCCCCTCCACCTCCTTCGTCGTCCGCCCAGACACCGGCGAACCCACCACCACGTCCCACTGTCCGCTGTAGCGCGCCAGCAACACCTGGAAGCCCGCCAGCAACATCATGTACAGCGTCACGCCCTCCTGCCGACTCAAGCGCTTCAGCTTCTCGCTCAGCTCCGAGGACAGCTTCACCGCCACGCTCGCACCCCGATACCCCTGCACCGCGGGCCTCGGTCGGTCCGTCGGTACCTCCAGCACCTCAGGGGCTCCCGCCAGCCTCGCCCTCCACCACGACAACTGCTCCTCCAGCACGTCCCCCTTCAGCCACTCCCGCTGCCACACCGCGTAGTCCGCGTACTGCACCGGTAGCTCCGGCAACGTTGCTTCGCGGCCCTTCACCTGCGCGCTGTAGAGCGCCTCCAGCTCCTTCGCGAGCACGCCCATCGACCAGCCGTCCGCGACAATGTGGTGCAGCACCAGCACCAACACATGCTCCTGCTCGCTCAGCTTCAGCAGCGTCACTCGCAGCAGCGGGCCCATGCCCAGGTCGAACGACTGCCTCGATAGCGTCTCCACCTGGCCGCGCGTGGCGTCCTCTGTCACCTCCACCACGGACAGCGGCACCGCCACATCCGAAGCGATGCGCTGCACCGGCTCGCCTTCCACTTCCTCGAACGTCGTGCGCAGCGCCTCGTGTCTCCGCACCAACACCGCGAGCGCCTGCTCCAGCGCCTTGAGGTTCAGGGCGCCTCGCAGTCGGACGACGAACGGCAGGTTGTACGAATACCCTCCGGCGTCGAGCTTCCCGAGGAACCACAGACGCTGCTGTGCGAACGACAGCGGCATCGCGGAGTGTCTCGACACTCGCACCGGCACAGGGGTGCTCACGCGCTGCGCACTTGCCTTCACGACTTCGAGTCGCTCGGCCAGGGCCTCCACGGTGGGCGCCTCGAACACCAGTCGCACCGGCACATCACGACCGAGCGCCGCCCGGAGCCGCGACACCACTCGCGTCGCCAGCAACGAATGACCACCGAGCGCGAAGAAGTCGTCCTTCACGCCCACCCTCGCCACTCCGAGCAGCGGCATCCAGATGCGCGCCACCAGCGACTCCATCACCGTCCGAGGCCCCTGCATCGCCTCCACGCCCGACCCCTCCTGCTCCGGTGACGGCAGGGCCTTTCGGTCCACCTTCCCGTTCGCCGTCAGCGGGAGCGCCGCCAGCTTCACGAAGGCCGAGGGCACCATGAACTCGGGGAGCTTCTGCTTCAACCAGTCGCGCACCCGAGGTGCCTCGGGCGCCTGCGCGTGCTCGACGTAGTACGCGACCAGTCGCTTGCCTCCCGCGCCGTCCCGCACCACCACCAACCCGTCCTTCACCGCTGGATGCGCGAGGAGCGACGCCTCCACCTCCGCCAGCTCGATGCGGTAGCCCCGCACCTTCACCTGGCTGTCACGCCGCCCCAGGAACTCCAGCACCCCGTCCGGGCGAAAGCGCGCCAGGTCTCCGGTGCGATAGAGCCGCTCTCCCGGCACCGCACTGAAGGGATTCGGAATGAAGCGGTCCGCCGTCACATCGGGCTGGCGCAGATACCCTCGCGCGAGGCCATCACCCCCGATGAACAGCTCGCCCGCCACGCCCACCGGAACGGGCTCCATCCCCGCATCCAGCACGTAGACCTGCGTGTTGCCGATGGGCCGACCAATGGGCACCGACGCGCCCACGTCCTCCACTCGCGTCATCCGATGGACCGAAGTGAAGAGCGTGCTCTCCGTCGGCCCGTAGCAGGCCGTCACCGGAATCTTCAACTCCTCCAGCACGCGCTTCACGTGCGGCGCGGACACCACGTCTCCACCCGTCAGGAGCTGGCGCACGCCCTTCAACCCGTCCATCCCCAGCTCCACCATCTGGCTGAACAGTCCCGCCGTCAGGTGCAACAACGTGACGGAGTGCCGATGGAGCACGTCCGTCAGCAGGTCCAGCTCGCTGGGCGAGCGCGGTGGGAAGACCACCAGCCTTCCACCCAGGCACAGCGGTCCCCACACCTCCAACGTCGACGCATCGAAGGAGATGGGCGCGATGAGCAGGAACGTCTCCTCCGGCCCCAGTCGCGCGTACGGCGCTCCGTACAACAACCGCAGCACGCCCCGGTGCTCGACGGCCACGCCCTTGGGGCGCCCCGTGCTCCCCGACGTGAAGTCCACGTACGCCAGGTTCCGCCCTGAGACGGGCATGCGTGGCGCCGCCGTCGGCAGGTCCGCCAGCCGCTCTTCCTCCAACAACATCAACTCCGGGCGTCCCTCCTGGGGCAGTTGCTCCAGCAAGGCGCGCGTGGTGATGAGCAGCCGAGGCGTCGTGTCCTCCAACATCTGCTCCAGCCGCCGCGCCGGATAGCTGGAGTCCAGGGGCACGTACGCACCACCGGCCTTCAGGATGGCCAGCAGCGACACGATGAGCTCCACCGAGCGCTCCAGGCACACCGCCACCAGCACATCCACGCCGACGCCACGCGCCTTCAGCGCCCACGCCAGTTGATTGGCCCGCGCCTCCAGCTCCCGGTAGCTCAGCCGCTGCGCACCGAACTCCAGCGCCACCGCGTCCGGACGCAGCAACACCTGCTCCTCGAAGAGGTGCTGGACGCACCCTTCTCGCGGGAACTCCACCGCCGTCTGGTTCCACGCCTCCAGCACGCGCTGGCGCTCGGCCGCGGGCAGGAGCGGAAGCGCCGACAGTCGCGCCTCGGGTCGGCCGGAGAGGTTGCGCAACAGCTCCAGGAAACACTCCGCGATGCGCTGGACGGTGGGCGGCTCGAAGAGGTCCGCGTTGTAGATGAGCTGGCCTTCGACAGCCGCTCCCGGTGCATCGACGAGCAACAGCTCCAGGTCGAACTTGGCGATGGTGCTCGCGAAGTCCCAGGGGCTCGCGGTGACACCCGACAGGGTGAGCAGCGGCGCGGCCTCCTGCAACGTGAAGAGCACCTGGAACAACGGCGAGCGGCTCAAGTCGCGCTCCGGGCGGAGGTGCTCCACCAGCCTCTCGAAGGGCACGTCCTGGTGCGCGAGTGCCCCGAGCACCGTCTCCTTCGTCTGACGCAGGAACGCCTGGAAGGAGGACGCCGCATCCGGCTGTGCGCGCAGGGCCAGCGTGTTGACGAAGAAGCCCATCAGCCCCTCCGTCTCCCTCGCCGTCCGCCCCGACACCGGTGAGCCCACCACCACGTCCCACTGTCCGCTGTAGCGCGCCAGCAACACCTGGAAGCCCGCCAGCAGCGTCATGTACAGCGTGGCGCCCTCTCTTCGGCTCAACTGTCGCAGCGCCTCGCTCAGCTCCGAGGACAACCGCACCGGCACGCTCGCGCCTCGGTACCCCTGCACCGCGGGCCTCGGCCGGTCCGTGGGCAGCTCCAACACCGGAGGTGCTCCTGTCAGCGCCTCGCGCCACCAGGAGAGCTGCGCTGCCTCCACGTCTCCCTTCAACCATTCGTGCTGCCACACCGTGTAGTCCGCGTACTGCATGGGCAGCTCGGGCAACTTCGCCGCCTCGCCTTTCACGGCCGCGCCATACAGCGCATCCAGTTCGCGGGTGAGCACGTCCAGCGACCATCCATCCGCCACCAGGTGGTGCAGCACCACCACAAGCACCTGCTCCTCGCCGCCCGTTCGCAGCAACGTCGCGCGGAGCAAGGGAGCCCGCGCCACATCGAACGGCGCCTGGACCTCCCTCACCACGCGACGCCGCACGGCCTCTTCCACGTCGTCGGCGCCCTCCACCGACTCCACCAACAGGGGCACGCCGACATCCACGGCGACGCGCTGGACGGGCTCACCTCCCACTTCCACGAAACTCGTGCGCAGCGCTTCGTGTCGGCGGACCACCTCCGCGAGTGCCCGCTCCAGGGCCTCCACCTTCAACGCACCGTGGAGTCGGACGACGAAGGGCAGGTTGTACGAATGCCCTCCCGCGTCGAGCTGCGCGAGGAACCACAGGCGTCGCTGCGCGAATGACAGGGGCGGTTCCACGAGTCGCTCGGCTCGCGTCAGCACCGGCAACCGCGCGTGTCCTCCCTGCGCCCCCAGTCGCTCGGCAAGGGCCTCCACCGTGGGCGCCTCGAACAGCAGTCGCACGGGCACGTCGTGGCCCAGGGCATCCCGGAGTCGCGACACCACACGCGTCGCCAGCAGCGAGTGCCCACCGAGCGCGAAGAAGTCATCCCTCACGCCCACGAGCGGGACACCCAGTACCTCTTGCCAGACTTCCGCCAGCCTCCGCTCCAGCGCATCACGCGGCGCCTCGTAGCGGGCTCCCCCCTCCGCTCGTCGCGAGTCCACCTCCGGCAGGGCGCGGCGATTCACCTTTCCGCTGGGAGTCAACGGCAGCGCGTCCAGCCGCACCAGCACGACCGGCACCATGTACTCGGGCAACCGCTTCGCCAGTCGACGCTTCAAGTCCTCCCCGTCCCAGGACTCGGGCAACTGATTCGCCAGCCGGCGCGTCAGTGCCTCCGCGTCCGAGGACTCGGGCCGCACGACGTAGCCCACCAGTTGCTTCTCTCCCCCGCCCGTTCGCCGCACCACCACCGCCGCGTCCGTCACGCCGGGAAGTTCCTTCAGCGCCACCTCCACCTCGCCCAACTCCACGCGGAAGCCGCGCACCTTCACCTGCTCATCCGCGCGACCCTGAAGCTCCAGGTTCCCATCCGCCAGCCACCGCCCCCGGTCTCCCGTGCGGTAGATGCGGTGTCCGTCCCGGCCCTTATCCAGGATGTTCGGAACGAAGCGCTCCGCCGTCAGCTCCGGCCGTCCCCAATAGCCGTGCGCGAGGCTGCGCTCTCCCACGCACACCTCTCCCGTCACGCCGATGGGGCATGGGGCGCCCCACGCATCCAGCACCAACACCGTCGCGGGGACGATGGGCATGCCCACCGGAGGCAACACCGGCCACGTCGAGGGCGGACCCTTCGCTCTCCACGCCGTCACCACATGCGTCTCCGTGGGGCCGTACTGGTTCTCCAGCACGCACCCCGGCAGGCGCTCGAAGAACGACACCACCGCGGGCGTCACCTGCAACGGCTCGCCCGCCGTCACCACTTCGCGCAGCGGCGGCAACTCCGTCTCATGTCGGGCCCGCTCACTGAGCGCCTGGAGCGCCACGAAGGGCACAAAGAGCCGCTCCACGCGGTGCTCCCGCAGGTACGCCATCAACGTCGCGGGGTCCTGACGCGTCGCCGCCGAGACAAGGACGAGCGTGCCGCCCTCGCCCAGCGTGCAGAACAGCTCCTGGAAGGACACGTCGAAGCTCAGCGAGGCGAACTGGAGCGTCCTCGCCCCAGGCGCCGACGAGCTCGCCAACTGCCAGTTCACCAGCGTGCCGAACGCACGATGGGACATCGTCACGCCCTTGGGCCTTCCCGTGCTCCCCGATGTGAAGAGGACGTAGCAGGGAAGCTCGGGCGACAACACCCGCCCGGGTGCCACGGTGGATTGCTCCGCGATGCGCGCTGCCTCCTCCTCCAGTCGCACCCTCCGCGCCGTGCCCTCCTCGGGCAACGCATGCTCCAGCGAGGCATGCACCAGCACCACCGGCGCGGCCACGTCATCGAGCATCCGCGCCAGTCGCGACGGCGGATAGCCCGGGTCCAACGGAAGGCACGCCGCTCCTGTCTTCAGCGTCGCCAGCACCGCCACCGGCAGGTCGAGGCTGCTTCGCTCCAGGCACAGCCCCACCACGCTTCCAGGGCGAACCCCCAACGCCATCAAGTGGTGCGCGAGCTGATTGGCCCGCTGCTCCAGTTGCACGTACGTCAGGGAGCCGCCGCCATTCGTCACCGCCACTGCCGAGGGCGTGCGCGCCGCCTGCGCCTCTACCCGCCGATGCATCAACCACGATGGGTGCTGGTGCTCCTCCTGCCACGACCACTTCTCCAACACCTTCCGCCGCTCCTCCTCATCCAGGAGGTCCACCTGCCCGACCTTGCGCTCCGGGTCCTCCAGCACGCCCTTCAACAGGGCCACGTGGTGGCCGGCGAGCCTGCGCACCGTCGCCTCATCGAACAGCGCCGTGCTGTACTCCCACAGCGCGACCCAACCCTCCGGCGTCTCGCGCACGAAGAGCGTAAGGTCGAACTTCGCCACGCCCGGCTCGAAGTCCACGTCGCGCGACTCCAGCCCCGCCAGTCGCACCAACGGCGGCGCGCTCTGGAGCACGAGCAGCACCTGGAACAACGGCGAGCGGCTCAAGTCCCGCACCGGCCGCAGCGCATCCACCAGTCGCTCGAAGGGCACGTCCTGGTGCTGGTACGCCCCCAGGCACGCCTGACGCACCCGTCCCAAGAGCGACTTGAAGGACTCGTTTCCATCCACGTCCACGCGCAGCGCCAGCGTGTTGGCGAAGAAACCGATGAGCCCCTCCACCTCGCGCCGGTTGCGCCCCGCGATGGGCGTGCCCACCACCACGTCCGGCTGTCCGCTGTGCCGCGACAGCAACGCCTGGAGGCTCGCCAGCCACAACATGAACGGCGTCACCGCCTCCTGCTTGCACCGCTCGTGCAGCGCCTTCATCAGCTCGGCGGGCAACGGCATCCCCAGCACCGCGCCCCTTGCCGACTGTACCGGCGGCCTCGGTCGATCCGTCGGCAGTTCCAGCGCGGGCGAGGCTCCGTCGAGGTGCTTCTTCCACCACGTGAGCTGCTCCTCCAGCACCTCCCCCTTCAGCCACTCGCGCTGCCACACCGCATGGTCCGCGTACTGCACCGTCAGCGCGGGCAGTGTCGCCACGCGGCCATCTAGGAAGGCGCCGTACAGCTCGCGCAAATCCCGCTCCAGCAACGACAGCGACCAGCCGTCACACGAGATGTGGTGCAGCGTCAGGAGCAACACGTGCTCCTCTTCCTCCAGGCGCAACAGCCGCGCGCGCAGCATCGGCCCCGCGCCCAAATCGAACGGACGCCGTGCCTCCTCCTCCGCGAGTCGCCGGGCCTCGTGCTCCCGCTCCGGCCCCTCCAGTCGCTCCACGGTCAGCGACACCGGCGCGTCGGGCGCGATGCACTGCACCGGCTCGCCTTCGACTTCCGTGAAGGTCGTCCGCAGCGCTTCGTGCCGGCGCACCACCTCCGTCAGCGCGCGCTCCAGCGTTGATACATCGAGACATCCCTTGAGCCGCGCGAAGAAGGGCGCGTTGTAGGCGAAGCCCGACGGGTCCAACCGCGAGAGGAACCACATGCGACGCTGCGCGAAGGAGAGCGGCGGAGGCCCCTCCCGATGAACGGGCACCACGGGGGGCGGCCTGCGAACACGAGGGCTCGCGGGCTTCGGCTCATTCGCGGACATGTCGACACCTCAAACTCAAGAAGACGAATCTCGGAAGACACGAAGGCCCGCGTCGGTGAGACCGACACCTGGTGCTTCGTGAAGGCGTGAAGCTTGAGTCCCCGAACAGTCACTCGGAGACGATGGCGGGAGAAGGCCCGCCTCCTGGACGACTTCAGGCCGCGGGGAAGGTGCGGCCCTGCTCGCGCAGCTGCTCCTCGCAGACGGCGGCCACGTGCTCCAGCGTGTTGAACAGGTCCACCATGGAGAGCTGGATGCCCAGCTCCTCTTCGATCCGGTTGGCCAGCATCGTCGCCATCAGCGAGTTGCCGCCAATCTCCAGGAAGTGGTCCTCCGGCTTCACGACTTCCGCCCCCAGCAGCTCACGCCAATACCCGGCGAGCTGTCGCACCAACGGCGTGGTGCTCGACTCAGTGCTCACGTGTGCTCCTCATCATGGTCGGGGACATGCTCAGCCCACCTTCGCGGTGGGCCCCTTCAAACGCTCGCGCAGCAGGTACTTGCGAATCTTCCCCGACGGCGTCTTGGGCATCTCCTCGACGACCTCCAGCCTGTCGGGCCAGTACTGATTCGACATGCCCAGGCCCTTCAGGTGGGCTCGCAGCTCATCCAACGTCGGCGTCTCGTCGCGAGGCACCACCACGGCGCAGACGCGCTCACCGCCGATGCGGTCGTCCGAGTGACCGATGACGGCCACCTCCCGCACCTTCGGATGCGAGTACAGCGCGGACTCCACCTCCACCACGGGCACCTTCTGGCCATAGCGGAAGATGACGTCCTTGAGCCGTCCGACGATGCGGATGCCCCCACGCCCGTCGTCCCGCGCCAGGTCTCCCGTGTCGAACCAACCCTCTTCGTCGACACACGCGCGGTAGATGTCCTCGCGCTTGAAGTAGCCCAGGCACTGGCTGGCCCCCCGGACGAGCAGCCGGCCGGTGCCCTCTGGATAGGGCGAGCCGTCTTCCGCCAGCGCGGGAACAATCTTCACCTCCATCCAGTCCACGGGCCTCCCGTCGCTGTTGGAAGGCCAGTCCGGCGGATCCTCCCGTCGCGTAATCGTCACCGCGCCGTTCTCCGTCATCCCCCACAGCGTGTGCAGCGGCACGCCGAAGCTCTCGCGCACCGCGGCGATGAGGTGCGGAGGCACGGGGATGGAGCCGGTGGACAGCCGCCGCAACGACGAGGTGTCACCTCCCCGCTTCTTCTTCGCGGCGATGACATTCATCACGTACGTGGGAATCCCATACATGAACGTGACGCCGTGCTCCTCGATGCAGCGCAGCGTCAGCTCCGGGTCCCCCACGTCCATGTAGACAGCCGTCGCGCCCAGCAACACCGGCATCAAGTACAGGTAGGTAAATCCGCTGGAGGCGGTGAGCAACGAGGGCAGACACACCACGTCGTCAGCGCCCAGCGCCATGGTTTCGACCAGCGCGCGGGTGATACCGAAGTTGGTGTTGTGCGAGTGGATGACGCCCTTGGGCTCGCCCGTCGTCCCCGACGTATAGAGGACGTTGCACACGTCGTCCGGGCGCGCCGAGCGCGCGTCCAACTCCGCCTTCGACGTCGAGTCCTCCCAGTGCCTGGCGACGAAGTACGCGTCGAAGTCCAGCTCGCCCGCCTCCGACGCCTGCTCGCCCGCCCCGATGAAGACGCGGTGCTTGAGCGACGTCAGCGCGCGCGCCGCCTCGCGCAACATGTCCCGGTGCGAGTGCCCGCTCCAACTCAGGGGTCCTACGTAGACGGATGACTCCGTCCTGCCGAGGATGAACTCCACCTCGCGACGCCGGTAGTCCGGGGGAATGGGCGCGACGACGGCGCCGATGCGCGCGCACGCCAGCGCCAACGCGGTGAACTGCCACCAGTTGGGCAACTGCACCGCCACCAGCTCGCCCCGACCCACGCCCAGCGACACGAGCGCGCCCGCGAAGCGCTCCACGTAGCGCCCCAGCTCCGCGTAGCTCAGCCGCGTGACGTCCTTGGCGAAGTAGCGGGCCGCGACGATGGCCGTCTTGTCCGGGTGCGTCCGCACAGCTCGACGCAAGTCGTCGAGCACCGTCTCGTCCCGCCACCACCCCTTGCTCCGGTACAGCGCCGCCTGCTCAAACGAGGGGCCGCTTCCGAACCGTGCGTCCATATCCGCACCCTCCGTGCACCGTGAGACCGTCCTCGACCGCGTGGGACCATAGCGATTCGCGTGTAAAACCAGCAAGACAGCGAAAGCTCACATGTCTACACCCCAAGGTCGCATCACTCACATTGACGGGCGCGCTCCTGGTTTCCTACTTTGGAATGAAAGGCGCAGAAATCCATGGTCCAGGTACCTCTCGAGGAGCGCGCCAGACGCATTCGCCGGACCATCCTCCGGCTCGCCGCCACGTCCGTCGGCTGCCACCTCGGTGGCTCGCTGTCGATGGTGGAGCTGTTGGTGGTGTTGCTGGGACGGGTGATGAAGTTCCGTCCGCGAGAGCCCCGCTGGGAGGAGCGCGATTCGCTCATCCTGTCGAAGGGCCACGCAGCCGCGGGCCTTTACGCCGCGCTCGCCGAGTTCGGCTTCGTCGACACTGAAGACCTGGTGCAACGATACAACGCTGACGGAAGCCCCTTCACCGGACACGTGAATGCGGCGGTGCCGGGCGTTGAGTTTCCCACGGGAAGCCTGGGGCATGGCGTGGGGCTGGGCGTGGGGCTGGCCCTGGGATACCGGCTGCGGCAGCGTTCCAACCGAGTGTTCGTCGTGTGTGGAGACGGGGAGATGGGCGAGGGCTCCAACTGGGAGGCGATGCAAGTCGCCGCGCAGCACCGCTTGTCGCAACTCACGGTGCTGGTCGACCGCAACGGCGGACAGAACGACGGCCCCACGGAGGCCATCCTGTCCCAGGCCTCCCTGGTGGAGCGGCTGCGCGCCTTCGGAATGAGCACCGTCGAGGTGGACGGGCATGACCTGGAAGCGCTGGGGGCCGCGCTGGAGGAGCCTTGTGACGGGCCTCGCGCGATTGTCGCCAACACGCAGAAGGGCGCGGGTGTGCCCATGCTGCGCGGCAAGGGACCGCACTACGCGACGTTCAACGCCGAGCAGCTTCGCCGCGCGCTCGCCTCGCTGGGAGAGGTGACGCCATGACGAGCTCCACGACGTCCAGCGGCGCCGACCTCTTGACGTCGCCCGAGGACTGGCTGCGCGAGCAACCGTCCCTGGCCAACCGACAGGTGTTCCGACACACCCTGGCGCGACTGGCGGACGTGGAGCCGCGCGTCGTGTTGCTGGAGGCGGACCTCGCGGGTGGAGGAGACCCGTTCGCCGCGCGGCACCCGGGACGTTTCATCAACCTGGGCATCTGCGAGGCGGCGATGCTCGATATCGCGTGCGGCATGGCCGCCACCGGGCACGTCGTCTTCGCCCACACCTTCGCGCCCTTCGGGGCGATGCGTGCGTGCGAGCAGGTGCGGCTGGGGCTCGCCTATGGGCGGGCGAACGTGAAGCTCGTCTGCGACTACGGCGGTCTGTCCGGCGCGTTCTTCGGGCCCACGCACCACGCCATCGAGGACCTGGCGATTCTTCGCGCCATGCCGGGCATGACGGTGGTGTCTCCGGCGGACGGGCTGGAGACGATTCAGGCGACGCGCGCCCTCTTGGAGATGGAGGGGCCGGTGTACCTGCGGCTCGGCCGCAACCGCGTCTCCCGGCTGGACGTGGCGCGGCCCGCGTTCGCGCTCGGGCGCGCCATGTGCCTGCGTGAAGGCAGCGACGTCGGCATCATCGCCCATGGCGAGGTCGGCGTGAGCGTGGCGCTGGACGTGGCGACGCGGCTGGAGGCGCAGGGCGTGTCCGCGCGCGTGGTGAACCTCCACACGCTCAAGCCCTTCGACGAAGAGGCGATTCTGGAGACGGCCGAGCGCACGCGGCTGCTCGTCACGGTGGAGGAGCACTCCATCCTCGGAGGACTGGGCGGCGCGGTGTGCGAGAGCGTGGCCACCCACGGTCTGGGCCGCCGCGTGGTCCGCGCCGGCATCCAGGACCGCTACGACTCCACGGCGGGCACGCACGAGGCCTTGCTGCAACGACATGGGCTGGAGAGCGCCGCCCTGGTCGACTCGATTCTCACCGCCCTGCCCCGCCCCCGGCTCACGGCGCTGGCACCCGCGGCCAGGAGGGGATGATGCGTCGCCACGAGGTCCACCTCGTCTACACACGGATGCGCACCGAGGAGCGGATGCTCGTCGACGCGCTTCGCGGACGCGGCTGCTCCGTGGAGACCCACGCGGACACGGACCTGGTGCTCCCGCTGAACCGCGAGCCGTGGAAGGACGGCGGCCCGGTGCTGATGCGCAGCATGTCCTTCACCCGCGCGCGATACCTGTCCTCCATCCTGGAGGTGAAGGGGGCCCGCGTGTTCAACACCGCGCGCTCCATCGCCACCTGCGGCGACAAGGCGCTCACCACGCTCGCGCTGGCGGAGCACGACGTCCCCATGCCCTGGTCCTTCCTGGGCTTCGAGCAGGACGCCTGCGTCGCGGAGATGGAGCAGCGCGGCTATCCCTGCGTGACGAAGCCCGTGCAGGGCTCCTGGGGCCGCATGGTGGCGCGCGTGGACAACAAGCACGCGGCCGAGGGGATGATGTCCATGCGCTTCGAGATGGGCAGCGCCCAGGACCACGTCGCGCTCGTCCAGCAGTACATCGACAAGCCCGGCTACGACTTGCGCGTGTACGTCATCGGAGGCGCCGTCGGTGGCATGCGCCGCCGCTCCGAGCACTGGGTGACGAACACGGCCCGGGGCGCGGTGCCGGAGCGCTACGACGTCCCCGAGTCCCACGCGAAGCTCGCCGAGCGCGCGGCCAAGGCGGTGGGTGGGGAGATGGTCGCGGTGGACCTGCTGGAGACGCGAGATGGCGCGATTCTCGTGAATGAAATCAACCACTGCGTGGAGTTCGCCCGGAGCATCGAGTTCACCGGCATCCCCCTGCCGGAGCTGATGGCCGGCTACCTGGTGGAGGCCATGCGATGACGCGCGTCGCGGTGCTCGGAGCGGGAGGTTATGCCGGCGGCGAGGTGCTGCGACTGCTGCTCGCCCACCCGGCGGTGGAGGTGGTCCAGGCCACGTCCGAACAGCACGCGGGCAAGCGGCTCGACTTCCCACACCCTCACCTGAGAGGACTGGCCACTCCGCGCTTCTCACCGCATGACGCGCTGGAGCCGTGCGACGTGCTCTTGTCCTGCATGCCCTCCGGCGAGCTGATTCGCCGCTGGCCGCAAGTGAGCGCGCGGGCCGGTCGCATCATCGACCTGAGCGCGGACTTCCGCCTGGAGTCCACCGAGCACGCGCGCTGGTATCCCCGCGCGCCCCGCCCCCTGGACATGCCCGAGTTCGTCTACGGCCTGCCGGAGTGGACGGGCGCTCGACTCAAGGACGCCCGCTTCGTCGCGGTGCCCGGCTGCATGGCCCACGCGGCCCTGCTGGCCCTGCTGCCGCTGGTGCGCGCGGGGCTGGTGCGGCCCGAAGTCGTGGTCGACGCGAAGACGGGCTCCTCCGGCGGCGGCGCGACACCGGACCGCTCCTCGCATCATCCCGAGCGAGCCTCCGCCCTGCGCTGCTACCGCGCGGTGGGGCATCGACACACGGGCGAAATCGAGGGCGCCACCGAGCGCCTCGCCGGCGTGAGGCCCGTCGTCCACTTCAGCGCGACGGCCGTGCCCAGCGTGCGCGGCGTGCTCGCCACGGTGCATGCCTTCGCGGCGCGCAAGCTGGAGGACGCGTCCGAGCCGCTGCGAGCCCTGGCCTCCACCTACCGCGAGCACCCCTTCGTCCACGTGCTGCGCGCCAACGCGAGCGCGTCTCCCTTCCCGGAGCCCGCGCCCCTGGCTGGCACCAACCACTGCGACCTCGCGGTGGAGGTGGACGCGGAGCGCGGGCGCATCGTCGTGAATGCCGCGTTGGACAACCTGGTGAAGGGCGCGGCGGGCACGGCCGTGCACGCGCTGAATCTCATGCTGGGCAGACCTGAAACGGAGGGCCTCGGCTTCCGGGGCCTCCACCCCCTCTGACGCGAAAGGCTCCCCCCATGAGCGCCCTCACCGTCCTCTACATCACCGGTTGGTGCCGCAGCGGCAGCACCATCATCGGCAACGTGCTCAACGAGGTGGAGGGCTGCTTCCACACCGGTGAGCTCAGCTTCCTGTGGAAGAACGCCTTCGGGAACGGCTCCAACACCCTGTGCGGCTGCGGCACGCACCTGGTCCAGTGTCCGCTCTGGTCCAAGGTGCTGGAGCAGGGCGCCCTCCCTGGCGAATCCCCCGAGGCCCACGCCCTGCGCGTGGTGCGCAGGCAGCAGGACACCGTCCGCACCCGGCACACGTGGCGCGTGCTGCGCCAGGACACGCCTTCGACCGAGCTGTACGAGCACGCGCAGCTCCTCGCGAAGACCTACCGCACCATCGCCGATGCCACCGGCAGCCACGTCATCGTCGACAGCGGCAAGTTCCCCTCGGAGGCGGCGCTGTTGCCGCACGTGAGCGGAATCTCGCCGTACTACCTCCATCTGGTACGGGACCCGCGCGCCGTCGCGCACTCGTGGACGAAGACGAAGCAGTACGTCGTCCCCATGTCCGCCGCGCGCAGCACCGCGTACTGGTTCGGCTTCAACGTGGCCTCGGAGCTCGTGACGCGGCGCCACCCGGAGCGCTCGCTGTTCCTGCGGTACGAGGACTTCATCGCCTCACCCGCAGCCACCATCGACTCGCTCTTGAAGCTCATCCAGGAGGACCGCGCCGTCAACCCGGTGAAGGGCCGCACGGTGGTGCTCGGGCGCAACCACACCGTCACCGGCAACCCGGACCGCTTCCTGAGCGGCTCCACGCTGCTGCGGCCCGGTGACGATGCGTGGCGCAAGGAGCTGGCGCCTCGGGTGAAGGCCCTGGTGTCCGCGCTCTCGTGGCCGCTGACGGGGCGGTATCGCTACAGGGGACCTCCGGCGCCCGCACAGGTCGTTCCAGGGCCGGAGCCCGTCGTGAACGCTGGTGACGCAGGGAGGGAGACACTTGGAACTGGGACTCGCCAATAAGGTCGCGCTCATCGCCGGGGGTTCCAGTGGCTTGGGGCTCGCCGTGGCCGAGGAGCTGGTCAAGGAAGGCGCGCACGTCGCCATCGGCGCTCGCGACGCGGACCGGCTCGCTCGCGCCGAGCAGCACCTGCGCGGACTGGCTCGTGGCAACAGGGTCCTGGCCACTCGGGTGGACCTGCGTGAACACGGCGCCACGCGCGCCTGGGTGGAGGACGTGGCCGGCAAGCTGGGCGGTCCCCACATCGTGGTGACGAACAGCGCCGGCCCCCCGCCGGGCCCCGCCACGAAGTTCGACATCGTGGCGTACCAGGAGGCCATCGACACGGTGATGCTGCCGGCCATCAACCTGGCCCTGGCGGCGCTGCCGTACATGAAGGCCGCGCAGTGGGGACGGCTGCTGCTCATCACCTCGGAGACGGTGGTGCGGCCCGTCGCGCGCTTCGCCCTCTCCGGCACGGCGCGGCTGGGCATCGTCGGCTTCGCATCCGCGCTGGTGCAGGAGCTGGGCGACTGCGGCGTCACCGTCAACGTGCTCGCCCCCGGCTACACCCGCACGCCTCCGGTGGAGCGCACGGCGGGCACGGGCGGCGCGGACGTGGAGGCCAGCCTGCGGGCCATGGCGGCGCACATTCCGCTGAAGCGCGTGGGGCTTCCGGAGGAGTTCGCGGCGGCGGCGGCGTTCCTCGCGAGCGAGCGCGCGTCGTTCATCACCGGCACGGTGCAGCTCGTCGACGGCGGCGCGAGCGTCATCGGATGAGCACCGCGTCCCAGGTCGATGAAGGCCGCGCGCCGCTGGTGGTGAAGATTGGCGGCGCCGCGGGCGTGGACCTGGACAACGTCTGCGCGGACGTGGCGGAGCTGCGGCGCCAGGGCGAGCGCGTCATCGTGGTGAATGGTGGCTCCGAGGCCGGTGATGCCCTGCTGGCCTCGCTGGGCATGGCGCGCACCGAGGCGTTGACCGCCTCCGGCAACGTGGTGCGACTGACGAACGAGGCCACGCTGCGCGTGCTGACGATGGCGTGGGTGGGCGACGTCAACAAGCGCGCGGTGCTCGCGCTGCTGGCCCGGGGCGTCTCGGCGCTCGGCCTGTGCGGCGCGGATGGACGGGTGCTCGTCGCCCGACGACGGCCTCCGCTGAAGCTCCAGGACGGGGAGCGCACCCGCATCGACCGGAGCCACCTCGCGGGGGAAATCAGCGAGGTGAATGCGCGGCTGCTGAACGTGCTGCTGGAGGCAGGGCAGACGCCCGTCGTGTGCCCTCCCGCGGTGACGGAGGACGGGACGCTGGTGAACGTGGACGCGGACCAGGTGGCCGCCGCCATCGCCGCGGTGATGGGGGCTCGGGCGCTGGTGATGCTCTCCAACGTGGCGGGCCTCCTGGAGGACCCGGCCAACGCATCGACGCTCATCCGCCAGAGTGACGACGTCGAGGGTGCCATGCGCTTCGCCAGGGGGCGCATGCGCTACAAGCTGGAGGCGGCTCGGCGCGCGCTCGCGGCGGGCGTGTCCGCCGCCTATGTCACCGCCTCGGGCACCCCGCGCCCCGTGTTGTCCGCGCTGGCGGGCGAGGTCGGGACGAAGCTGACTTCTTCCGGGAAGGTGACCCATGCGAGCCCGTGAGGCGAGCCCGGAGCTGTTGCGGTGGATGCTGGAGCACTACAGCCCCAGCCACCATGAAGCGGACTTCTCTCGCGCGCTGGCCGGGCGACTGGAGCAGCGCGGCTGGAAGGCCCACGTGGACCCGGTGGGCAACACCGTGGCCAGCATGGGAGACGGAGACACGTGCATCGCGCTGCTGGGCCACATCGACACCGTGCCGGGCGAAGTCCCCGTGCGACTGGAAGGCACGCGCCTCTTCGGACGCGGGGCGGTGGACGCCAAGGGCGCGCTCGCGGCCTTCATCGAAGCCGTGGAGTTGCTCGACGACGCGGAGCGCGCTGGCAAGCGCTTCCTCCTGCTGGGCTGTGTCGAGGAGGAGGTGGCCATCACCCGGGGCGCGCTGCATGCCCGCGAGCACCACCGGCCGGACTTCGTCGTCAATGGCGAGCCCAGCGGCGCCCACGGCATCACCCTGGGCTACAAGGGCCTCTTGCGCCTGGAGCTCGAGTACCGCGCCAGCCGGCGTCACACCGCAAGCCGTGGCTACCGCGCGCCCGCGGAGCATCTCGTCGACGCGTGGAACGGGCTGCGTCGTCGCTGCGACGAGCGCAACAAGGGGTGCACCCTCTTCGAGCAGGACCTCCCCGCGCTGCTCTCCTTCCAGACGGGCACCGGTGACGACACGGAGTGGGCCACCGCCCACCTCAACGTGCGCACGGGGCCGACCAGTGACGTGGACGCGCTGCTCGCCTGTCTCGCCGAGGTCCCCGAGGTGGCCGTGAAGACGGTGTCGCGCAAGCAAGCCGTCTCCGCCGAGGGCAACGACGCCCTCACGCGCGCCTTCAAGCAGTCCATCCGCGAGCGCGGCGCACGTCCGACGCTTCGCGTGAAGACAGGGACATCCGACTGGAACACGGTGGCGGACACGTGGAACGTGCCTACCGTCGCATATGGCCCGGGTGACTCGTCGCTGGACCACACGCCGAACGAGCACATCGAGCTTCCGGAGTACGAGGAAGGCGTCGCGGTGCTGGCTCGCGTGCTGGCACTGCTCCCGCTCAAGTCCGGCGGCGCGGGCTGAAGCACACGTCCCTGGACGTCACGTACTCGCGACATCCACGGTCCGAGGCCGCTGCAGGCGCAGCCCCACCATGGCCACGAGGAACAGCGCCGCGGAGCTGGCGGTGACAGCGCGCACCCCCACCCGGTCCGCGAGCGCCCCCTGCGCCCAGACGCCCACGGAGTACCCGACGTTGATGAGCAGCATCGCGAGGCTGCTCACCCGCCCCTGAAGCTCCCTGGGCGTGCGCTCCTGATAGCGGGTGCTCAACCCCGTCATCACCACCAGGTACACCGCGCCCAGCACGAACATGGTCCCCATCGCCACGGGCAGCGTCGGGGACAGCCAGTAGAAGACCGTCACCGGCCCCATCACGAGCACGGCGAGGTCCACCACGCGCTCCCGGCCCCAGCGGACCGCCAGCGCGCCCACCACGCCCGAGGCCAGCAGCGCCCCCATGCCCTGCATGGAGATGAGCGCGGAAGCGGCGGACGCATCCGAGCCGAACACCTGGAGCGCGAACACCGGCACCAACGCGATGAAGGGCGAGATGAACAGCGCCAGGGCGAACAGCGACACCATCGCCATCCGGATGCCCGGCTCCCCTCGCGCCATGCGCGCGCCTTCGACGATGTCCGCCCACAGGCCCTTGGGCTCGATGGGCCTGACCACGGGCGGCTCCGCGTGCACCCGGGACACCGCCAGCAGCACCGCCATGAAGGACAGCGTGTTGAGGAACATCACCCACGCGACACCACCGAAGGCCAGGAGCGCCGCGGCGAACACCGGCCCCAGGATGCGGCCCAGGTTGAACTGCGCCGACATCAGCGTCATCGCGCTGTGCAGGTCCTCCTTCGGCACCAGCCCTGTAATCAGCGCCGTGTAGGCCGGCCCCGACAGCACGTGCACGCAGCCGTTGAGCAGGGAGATGACGGCCACCGCATGCACGGTGAGGTGTCCGGTGAAGGCCAGCCCCGCCAGACAGGCCGCCAGCAGCGCCTGCGCCACGGCACACAGCGAGATGAAGACACGCCGGTCGAAGCGGTCCGCCAGCGCGCCGCCCAGCGGGGACAACACGAGCGACGGCAGGTACGTCAGCGCCGCCACTCCGCCCGTCCACTCCGCTCGGCCCGTCACCTCCGTGACGAAGACGCCCAGCGCGAGCACCTCCATCCACGTGCCGACATTGGAGACGAGCGCCCCCAACCACACGGCCACGAACTGCCTGTGACGCAAGGCACGGAAGGACGACAAGCTCGCCAGGTGCGGGGTGGACACGGGAGCCCGCTTCTAGCAGCCCCCCACCCCGCGCTGGAACAC
>NZ_VIFM01000003.1 GCF_006636215.1 Myxococcus llanfairpwllgwyngyllgogerychwyrndrobwllllantysiliogogogochensis
GGAAGAACGAGCGGGGGTCGGCGAGGAAGCGGACCCCCACCGCCCGCAGGAAGGGCAGGGCCTCTCCCAGGGGGACGTCACGGGCCCGGACGGCCACGCCCAGGGCCAGCGAGAACGACACGGTGAAGTTCATGACCCCGATGAGCCCCACGCCCACCAGGGCCATGAGGAAGTCGGGTTGGAGCACCGCCTGGGGGCCGAGCGCGCCCCCGGCCATGGCCAGCGAGCCGAGCGCGAAGGTGACGTGACGGACGTCCAGGGGCAGCCCGAAGAAGCGCCCGAGTACGCTCATCAGCGCCAGCAGGAAGCCCAGCGTCACGTTGACGCCCAGGCCCGACGCCGCGTGGACCAGCCCGTCCGCGAGCCGCTGCGCGCCGCCCACGCCCAGGACGCGGCGCAGCATGCGGTGGTGGGCCAGGGCCTCCGGCAGTCGCCGGTACACCACGAAGTTCTCCATCCACCCGCCCGCCACGCTGGACAGCCAGAGCAGCACGCCGGTGAGAGCCGCGTATGGGAGCGCGCCGCTGCGCCAGGGGTGCATGGAGGCCACCGTGGCCTGGGCCTTGGCGGGGGAGAGGAAGGGCGTGCCCCGCGCGGCCTGCCACGCCAGGGCCAGGGCCACCGCGGCGGGCAGCACGCAGCCCAGGTTGCCGGTGAAGGCGGCGAGCTGCGAGCGGGTGATGCGGGGGATGATGTCCACCAGGCTCGACAGCCGGTCGCCCCGGGCGCCCTCGCCCACCGCGCCCGCCAGCGTGGCCGCCGTGACGGAGGGCTGCTTGGTGGCCAGCGTGAAGCCCAGGGCCTGGATGAGGAGGAAGGCCACCGCGTAGTTGAGGCCCACGGCCAGAAACGAGAAGAACGGCGCGAGCGCCAGCGCGGTGAGGGCGAACTTGAGGGCCACGGCGACGGCCGTCACCAGCCCGCCGCCCGCCGCCGAGTGCACCATGGCGTGGAATTCCGAGCGGGTGCTGGTGATGTAGTGCTCGCCGGAGTGGCCCGCGCGCTCGATGATTTTACGCGCCAGCATCCGCACGTTGCGCCGCACCAGCTCGCCCACGGAGCGGTCCGCGTGCGCGCGCCGCAGGAGGTCCGACAGGAGCCCCAGCGCCTCGCGCCAGCGCGGCTCACCCCGAGGCGCGCCCAGCACGCGGGCGATGGCCTCCATGCGCTCCAGGCTCCGGCGGATGCGCTCCAGCCGGTACACCAGGTCCACGCTGACGCCCGAGGCCTCCAGGTGCCGTGACACGCTGCCCACCACGAGGCGGCAGTCGTCCACGCACGTGGCCAGGTCCCTCATCGTGTCCGCCGCCGCGTCGCGCGCCAGCACCGCGTCGCACACCATCCGCAGCCGCAGGAAGGGCGAGGCGCGGAAGGCCGTCTCCGGGGCACGCTCCCTCACGTCCTCCATGGTCCCCAGCGCCGCTGTCTGCACCGCCAGCAGCATCAGGGCGTCCAGCAGGTCCGCGCGCACGCGGGCGGCGGGCACCGGGTCCGGCGGCCGGGGCTCGCCCACCAGTGACGCGAGCTTCGCCAGCAGTGCGGGCGACAGCAGCGCCAGCCACACCGCGTCCTCCGGTACGGGGAACAGCCGCAGCAGGAGCTCCGACAGCTTGCCGGGCTCCGGCGGGGAGGGGAGCAGCGTGCGGGCCAGCCGGTCGGACGCCTCCGACAAGAAGCCCTGGCCCGCGGGCAGGCCCACCTGCGCGAAGAGCTTCAGGCCCCGGCTGCCATCACAGACGGCGGAGACCAGGTGCGTCACCGCGGCCCGCATGGCCGGTTCGCCCTCCATGATGCGCACCATCAGCGACAGGCGGGTGTCGGCGGGGGGCGCTTCCGGCTCGGTGGCGTCCACCAGCCCGTGGGCGGGGATGCGCTCGCGCAGCCACGCCATCCAGCGCTCCACCCAGTCCAGCCGCGACTCCAGGCCGTCCTCGGGCACGTCGCGCAAGAGCCGGTACAAGTCCCGCACCGCGGGGTGCCCGGGCGCGCGCGGCGCGTACTGCACGCAGAACGCGTCCACCTCCCGCTCGGAAGGAGCGTGGGAGGTGCGGCTCACGGAGAGCTGAGCGGAGGAGGAGGTGGTGGTCATCGACCCGACGAGAGGGGAGGGCGAGACTACGCCATGCGTCGCCCCCTCGGAACCCCTCCGACGGCCGAGGGCCTGGTGGCCCGGCCGTCGGGAGTGGGCGCGGCGACTACTTCTTCGCCAGCTCCTGCCGCATGCGCCCCAGCAGCAGGTCCCATCCGCCCTGGGCCAGCAGCGGCTGCACCTGCGTGTCGCGGATGTCCTGGAGCATGGAGGAGCCGAGCACCGTCACGTCCACGACCTTCCACGCGGCGGCGTCCTTCACCAGCCGGTACTTGAGCTTCATCTCCTGCGTCTTCAGCGGGTGCTTGATGAAGACGACCGAGTCCACCGTGGCCTCGTTGCCCGTCACCTCGGCGGGGGAGTAGACGATGTCCTCCAGCGACTTGAAGTTCTCCCGCACGCGCGGGAAGGCGATCTTCGCGAACAGGCCGTGGAAGAGGGTGACGAACTCCTTGCGCTGCTCGTCGGTGCCCTTGGCCCACGCGTCGCCAAGCAGGTACTTCCCCTGCTCCTCACCCCCGAAGAGCTTGAGGGCCGCCGCGTCGCGCTCGTAGCGCACGGACGTCACCACCGTCTTCACCGGCTTGACGACAGGGTCGTCCTTCTTCGGGGCCGCGGCGAGGGCGGGCATGGACAGGGTGAAGGCGACCAGGAGGGAGAGGGTACGGAAGCGGGCGTTCATGTCGGGCGAGTCCTCCACAGGGAATGCTCGGCGTTCTGTTAGCCCAGGAGAACGCTGGGCGCTTCGCGAAATTCAACCCCAGACGCCTGGCGGGCGGGCACCATGCCCGGTCGCCCTGCATGTCGGACACCCGAATGAAGCGGCCCGGATGTCTGTTTGACTCCCTTGGGACCACACTTTAGTGTCCGCCCGCGCGCGCGGTATGCGCCCCCCTTGCACTGAGACGACATGCCTACCGACTACCTGTTCACGTCCGAATCCGTCACCGAGGGCCACCCGGACAAGATCGCCGACCAGATCTCCGACGGTGTCCTCGACGCCATCATCGCCAAGGACCCGCAGGCGCGGGTCGCCGTGGAGACGCTCGTCAAGACGGGCCTCGCCATCGTCGCCGGTGAGGTGACGACGAACACCTACGTGGACATCCCCAAGATTGTCCGCAGCACCATCTGCCGGATTGGCTACACCGACAGCTCCATGGGCTACGACGGCAACACCTGCGGCGTCATGGTGGCCATCGAAGGGCAGAGCCAGGACATCGCCCGCGGCGTGGACAACAAGAAGGAGCAGGGCGCCGGTGACCAGGGCATGATGTTCGGCTTCGCGTGCGACGAGACGCCGGAGCTGATGCCCGCCCCGCTGCACTACGCCCACGCGCTGACCCGCAAGCTGGCGGACGTGCGCCGCAAGCAGCACGACTGGCTTCGTCCCGACGGCAAGAGCCAGGTGACGGTGGAGTACCGCGAGGGCCGCCCGGTGCGCATCGACGCGGTGGTGGTGTCCACCCAGCACTCGGACGACGTCTCCAACAAGAAGATCCAGGAGGCCATCCGCGAGGACGTCATCGCGAAGGCGCTCCCCAAGAAGCTCATCGACAACAAGACCAAGTTCTACATCAACCCCACGGGCCGCTTCGTGGTGGGTGGCCCCATGGGCGACTCGGGCCTCACCGGCCGGAAGATCATCGTCGACACCTACGGCGGCATGGGCCGTCACGGTGGCGGCGCCTTCAGCGGCAAGGACCCGTCCAAGGTGGACCGCTCCGCCGCGTACATGGGGCGCCACATCGCGAAGACCGTCGTGGCCGCGGGCCTGGCGACTCGCTGCGAGGTGCAGGTCTCCTACGCCATCGGCGTGGCCGAGCCCGTCAGCGTCATGGTGGAGACCTTCGGCACCGCCACGGTTCCCGAGGAGCGCATCGCCAAGGCCATCCGCAACACGTTCGGCCTGAAGCCGCGCGAAATCACGGAGCACCTGGACCTGCTGCGGCCCATCTACCAGAAGACCGCCGCGTACGGGCACTTCGGCCGCACGGAGAAGGAGTTCACCTGGGAGCGCACGGACAAGAAGGACGCGCTCCGGGATGCGGCGAACAGCACCTCCACGGGTCGTCGCCTGAAGGTGGTCTGAAACCCGCGCCTTCGCCCCGCTGATGGGGGCTGACGCGGGACCGAGATGGGCCGCTTCCCACCATGGGGGCGGCCCATCGTCGTTTCAGAGCAGCCCGTGCGCCTTGAGCGCGTCGATGGCCGACGCGAGTGCCGGCGAGCGCGACGGGGCCTTGCCCGTGGGAGAGCGCACGGCGCTGACGAAGACGTGGCGTCCCTTGGGCGAGGCCACGTGGCCCACCAGCCAGGTGACGTCACCGGACTTGTTCGGGTACCAGCCCGTCTTGGCGCTCAGCACCGCGCCGTCCTTCCAGGGGCCGCCCAGGTTGATGCCGTCGCGGACGCTGGCCACGGTGTCCGGCCCGTGCGTCATCGTGCCCTTCACCTGCTCCAGCACCTTCGGGCTGACGGGGAGCTGGCCCCGGAACATGCGCGCGAGGAAGTCGAGCTGCTCGTCGGGAGAGATGCGCAGCGGGCCTCCCAGCCAGAAGAGGGTGATGTCGCCGGAGGCGTCCCGCGTGCCGTAGTCGAAGCGGCCGAGCCAGTCCTCCATGCGCTCGCGGCCCAGCTGCTTCGCCGTGCCCTGGAAGAACCACACCGCGGAGCGGCGCATGGCCGTGTCCAGCGTCTGGTCCTGGTTCCACATCGCGATGGAGTGCTTGGTGCCATCCCACTTGTGCACCTCGTCCACGCTCGCCACGACGCCGGTCTCCAGGGCGATGAGCGCGTGCGGCACCTTGAAGGTGGAGGCGGGCGGCAGCCGCGCGGCGCACTTCACCGCGTCGTTGCGAGTGACCTTGCCTGTCTCCAGGTCCATCAACAGGAAACAGCCCGGGTGGGCCGCTGGAGCCTTCGGCGCGGCGGCGAGCGCGCTCGTGGTGGCGAGGGTGATGAGGGCGAGCAGTGTCGAGGGGCTGCGGGACATGGGGCTCCGGTTCCGCGCGACGTGGGCCGAGCTTCGCGCGTTGGGGCCGGGGCGAGAGCAAGGCTCGCGCCAGGGCTCGTTGCGAGGCGCGTGAGTTGGAACCCGTAGGTCGCGTGGTCCTCCGGACACGAAGCCGTGGCGCCTCGTCCACGGGCTCGTGGCTCGAAGCCCGCGCGCTCGTCAACATCGACCGCGCTCGCGTCGCGGCGGCATCGCGATGACGAAAGAAGCGGCGTAGCGTCCCGGCGGGAAGATTCTGGCGACCCGCCGTTGGGTGGGCATGGGCTGCCAGGGCACATACGCGGGGAGTACGGCGGTGGATGACGGGTCCTGGTCCTGGATTCCGCGGCCGAGGTGGGCCGCGCTCGTGGTGGTGGTGGGTGTCGCGGGAGCCGCCGCTGTCGTGGCCGGCGTGCGCTCGCGGCAACGTTCCGAGCCTGTGTCGCCGGAGCTGTTCCTGACGGGCGCTCCAGTTCGCACGCTGGAGGCGCGGGTGAGTTATCCCGGCGCGGATGTACACCGTCCCTACGGACCGCTGCGCTCGGGGGATGCCGGCGGGCCGACTCCCGCGCCGCTGCGTGAGCTGGCGCGGCTGGAGGCCGAGGGCGACATGCAGGGGCTCGCGGCGGCCTATCTGGTGCGCCGCGACACGGAGCTGGCGGCGCCCTATCTGGCGACGGCGGGGACGTCTCCGGACGTGGACAGTGACAGAGCCATCATGGCGTTGGACCAGGGAGACTCCGCCACGGCGCTGGCGCTGTTGGAGGGCGTGCTGACGGCGCGGCCGACGCATGCGCAGGCGCTGTGGAATCGGGCGCTCGTGCTGCGAGACCTGGAGCTGTGGGCACTCGCCGCGCTGTCTTTCGACGCCGTCGCCGCGCTGGGGGAGCCGGGCTGGGCGGTGGAGGCGAGGACTCGCGCGGACGCGGCGCGCGCTCGGCTGATGAGCACGGAGGACTGGCGCAAGCCGTCGGCGCTAGGACAGGCGCTGGTGACTCAGGGCGAGCCCGTGTCCGCCGAGGTCCTCCAGGCGCATCCCGGCATCTTCCGCATGTTCCTGTACGAGGCCATCCGCGCGGCGCCTTCGCTGGAGCGGCTGCACGCCCTGGAGTCGGTGGCCACGGTCCTGGATGCTCGCGACGGTGGCACGGTGCTGCGAGATGCCCTCCGCTGGGCGAGCGGACGGGACTTCCACGTCCGCGCGCCCCTGGCCCGTCGCTACCTGGAGCTGTACCGCACGCACGAGGTCGCCGGGGGGCTCGCCGCGTTCCTGGACGAGCTGCGGCGCGCTGGCGAGCTGGACCTGTACCTGGGGGCTTTGGTGCGCGAGGGGAAGGTGGCGGAGCGCCTGGACGAACTCACCCCGCTCGTCGCGCGATTGGGGGACCCGTGGTTCACGCTCCTGCTGGAGCACGAGCGCGCCAGGGTGGCCATCTCCCGAGGAGAGCTGCTCCAGGCGGAGCAACACCTCCTGGCCGCTGCCGCGCTCTGCCAGGAACATCCATTGGGTTACCGCTGCATCCCGATTGAGTCGGACCTGGGCGACCTCTATCGCCAGCTCCACCGGCTGGCGGAGTCCCATCGTCACCTGCAGGCCGCGCGCGCCCTGTACCGCACGGACCCGAGGTGGGGCGAGGCGCAACTGCTGCTCCATCTCGGACAGCTCGCCCGCTACCAGGGTGATGGCGCGCAGGCACGGGCCTATCTGGAGGAGGCGCTCGCGCAGCGTCCCGAGGACTGCACCATCCGCCACTTCGTCCGCTCGAACGACGCGCTGGCCTTGCTGGGGAATCTGTCCGTGGCGCCGGCCCGGGAGCGCATGCGTGAGGCGCTCTCCTGCAAGACGCCCCTGCTGCTCTCGGGCGCGAAGACGCTCGCGGACCTGGCGCGGTTGGGGCCGGACCCGGAGCAGGATGCTCGGCTCGTGGCGGGGATGTCGGAGCGGCGCCAGCAGGGGACGCTCACCCCGGGCGAGGCGGCGCTGCTCACGCACATCGAAGGGCGCTTCCTCGTGGAGCAGGACAGGGTGCGGGGCGAGGCGTTGCTGCGGCGGTCCATCGCCGAGGCGCAGCGCCTTCCCTCCACCAGCGTCGATGCGCGCAAGGCCCGCGCCTACAGCTACACGTCCCTGCTCTTCGCGGCGGCCCGGGCCGGAGAGTCCGAACAGGCGTTCCGACTCTTTGGAGAGGAGCTGGGCGGCCCGCTTCCCGAGCGGTGCGTCCTGGCCGTCACCGTGGATGTCGAGCGGACCCTCGTGCTGGCGCGAGGACCGGAGGGGCAGCTCGTGGAGCATCACGATGCCAGCCGCCGCGCGCCCCTGGATGAGGAGCTTCAGGGACTCGTGCCCGAGTCGGTGACGACGATGCTGCGAGCCTGCCCGGCGGTGGAGGTGGTGGCGCGTCCTCCGCTTCATGGCCGAGCGGGGCTGCTGCCCGAGGATGTGGCGTGGGCCTACCATGTTGTCAGGCCAGGGCCGGCCGTACCGGCACCGAGCATGGGACGTCGGTTGGTGGTGGCGGAGGTGCAGGCGCCCGCGTCGCTGGGGCTGCCAGCGCTCGGCGGGTGGGCGGGGCTGCCCGGGGATGACGCCACGATGTTGCTGGGACGGCAGGCCACGCCTTCACGCGTGTTGGATGCGATGGCGGACGCCACGCAAATCGAGGTCCATGCCCACGGGCTGATGAACCCGGATGTGTCCGAGGCGTCGTTGCTGGTGCTGTCGCCCGAGTCGAACGGTCGCTATGCGCTCACCGCGGGCGAAGTGCGTGCGACGAAGCTGCGAGGCCAGCCCCTGGTCATCCTGGCGGCGTGCCGGGCCGCGCATGGCGTCACCTGGACATATGAGCGCTTCAGCCTGCCCGTCGCCTTCCTGGATGCGGGGGCGCGCACCGTGCTCGCGGCGACCGTGGACGTGCCCGATGCCGAAGCGGGACCTTTCTTCAATGCGGTGCGTGAGCGGATTCAGCGTGGAGAGCGCGCGGCCAATGCCCTGCGAGATGTGCGGATGACGTGGATGCGGCGAGACCCTCGCAGTTGGGTGCGCTCCGTCCTGGTTTTTGAATGAAGGCGGGATGGGCCCGCCTGGTTCGAGTGGAGGGGGAAGACAATGAAGAACATGAACAAGTGGATGATGTGCCTGGTGCTGGTGGGGGCGGTGACGGGGTGCCGCACGATGGGCTCGCGACCGACGCCGAGTCCGTGCCCCGAGCCCGGCCCGATGCCGAAGACTCCCAAGGTCCAGCCGCTGCCGCCCAACGCGCAGCTGCCCGAGGGCGCCACCCAGATGGTCGTCGGGCTGTGCCCCCGCACGGGCAAGTTCCTCGCGCTGGGCGTCAACCCTGGCGGGAAGACCTTCGCGTACGCGGTGTCGGGTGACCGTGCCTCCAGCGACGCGTTCTTCGCGAACGTCCGCCGCAAGGGCATCCCCACGACGACGTTCACCGCGCCGGTGAGGGTCCGGAGCGGGGGCTCCGTGGGGACGGACGCCGTCGACGCGGGCTCCAACCCTCAGCAGGGCAATCAGGGAGGAGGCGAGGAGCAGAGCGCGCCACCTCCGTATGACCCCTGCACCAACCAGTCCGACGAGATTGGCGACAAGCCGCCGCCGGACCCGACGGATGAGGGGGGAGCGGTGCCGGATGGCTTCGCGGCCCTGGCCTGGAGGACCGCCAATGCCGTCGATGACACCAGCGACCCCTCGCCCGCGGCCACTGCTCCGCCGGCTGGAACGACGGTGCCCCGCTAAGCGCGGATGAAGGGACGAGGCCCGGAGCTGTCACGCCGGGCCTCGTCGTAGTTCCTCGCAGGCGCGTCAGGTCTCCAGCGTGCCGCCGAGCGCCTTCACGCGTTGCTCGATGTCCGCCTTCACGTCCGAGCGCAGCTGATGGGCCATGGTGAGCTTCGAGCGCTTGAGCCGCGCGATCTGCTCGAGTCCGGCGACGAGGTCGTCGCGCACGAGCTCCTCGTAGGGCTCGTTCATCTTCGTGGTGAAGAGGTGGACCGCGTGCTTGCCATCCGGCTCGCGCACGAAGCGGAAGCCGCAGCTCCAGTCCTTGGTGTCGTTGCGCACCAGTCGGAAGGTGAGGTCAGGGACCTTCAGCGTCGGCACGAGCGAAAGAAACTCCAGCGCCGACGACGGGATTTCGGCGCTCACGTAGATGCGAACCTGGAGTCGCTCCATCCGAGACACGAGCGGTGTCGCCAGGAAATCGGAGACCCACCCGAGGAAGAGGAAGAGGTCCAGGTGGCGCAGCGAGGGGAACGCGCTGGTGTCCTTGCCCACCTCCGTCCAGGCGTCCACCGCGCCACGCACCAGCAGGGACTCGAGCCGGGGCATCTTCGCCAGCGCTCGGAGCCCCACGTCGGTGTTCGCGAGCGAGCGCAGCGACTTCATCACCGGGTCCGTGGTGATGTCGTAGTCGCCGCGACCTTCCAGGTGCTCCACCGTGGCCCACAGGGGATGGCCGATGGTCTTCTCGATGGCGCTCTGGGTGGCGCGCGCGTTGCCCTGCTTCAGCGCGGCGTGGGACAGGAAGCCCCGCGTGAAGACGCAGTCGGGCTTGAGCGCCTCGTCGAGCGGGCCGAGCAGCTCCTTCCGGGCGCTCTTGAGAATCGCCTGCTCCCGCTTGCGCTCGGCGGCGGTGAGTGGGCGCCGGGCGGCCTCGAGCTGGAGCGCGATGAGCTCGCCGCGAGGGTGGCCCTGCTCCAGCAGCACGTCGGCCAGCACGGCGCGGGCCTCGTCGTCCTCGGGCTTCGCGAGCACCTGGGCCAGCAATGCCTCCGCGTCCGCGGCGTTCCGGGGCTTCGGTGGCGCGGCTTCCTGGAGGGCCGCGTCGAACCCGGCGAGGACCTTCACGTCGTCGGCGTGAAGCTCGGCGTCCTTCGCGGCCTCGAGCCCGGCGCGAATCCGGTCGACGTGGCCGGCGAGGAACTCCTCGAAGTCATCCTGTTTGTCGTAGCCCGCGCGTGCCTTCAGCATCGAACTCGCGGCCTGGGCATCCCGGACGCGGCGCGCCAGGGGGGCCAGCCGTGTCCAGTATGGACGGGCTCCGGTGCTGGTGAAGGGCGGGTCCACGAACTGGCTCGCGACCCAGCGGTCGATGCGCGGGTCCTCGGGCCAGTCCGCGAGCGTCTCCAGCCGGGGCCTCCCTTTCACCGAGCCCTTGTCGAGCAACGCGGCGAGCAGCGTCGTGAGGTTCTTCGCGTCGGGCTTCTTAGCGAGCGCATCCCAGTCCTTGGGCGGAGGGATGTCGCCGGAGAGCTTCTGTCCCACGGTGACGATGCGGTCGGCCAGCGCGGTGTGGGGCGCGGCGCGCCACGCGGCGAGCAGGTCGTCGAGGACGCGGCTCCAGTCGTGCTGGCTCGCGGCTTTCAGCAGGGAAGACAGCTTCGAGGTCGCGGTGGGCATCGAGGGTCCTTCGAGGCGCGGAGCTGGCCTACCTGGGAAACGTCGCGAGCGTGAGGGACTCGGGCGGGACGGTCAGCTCGCGGAGCATGAGCGTGTCACCGGAGAGGTAGCGCCAGCCGGTGCCGTCGTGGCGGAAGTCGGAGCGCTCCACGAAGGAGCGGTCCTTGCCCTTCTCGAACACCTTCGCGAAGAAGAGCACCTGCGCGGTGCCCTGGGCGTCGGGGGCCTGGCGGTCCATCACCACCAGCTTGGGGAACTGGTGGGCCTGCGCGAAGGCGCGCAGCTCGCGCACCACGACGTCCTCGGGCCGCGCGCGGTCCGGGTGGCTGGGGTGAAGTGTCTTCCACAGGTACGTCGGCTCGCGCTGGGCGAAGGCGGCGTAGCGGCTGCGCATCAGTCGCTCGGCGTCGGGCGGTTCCGCTTCGCCCCGGTGGAAGGGGGCGCAGCACTCGCGGTAGCGCAGTCCGGAGCAGCAGGGGCACGGAGGGGCAGGGGGCATGTCGCGGACCCGAGCCTACCTGGACCGAGGGGGAAGGGGGACGCCGCGTGCTCGCCCCGCCACACACGCGGAGGTTCGCCCTTGCTGGCGGCGGTGTCCGGGCATACATCCGGGGACCGCGCCTATGAGCCTCCTTGAAGCCATCGTCCTGGGACTGGTCCAGGGTCTCACCGAGTTCTTGCCCATCAGCTCCACCGCCCACCTGCGCATCGCGCCGGAGCTGTTCGGGTGGAAGGACCCGGGGGCCGCGTACTCCGCGGTCATCCAACTGGGCACGGTCGCCGCGGTGCTCATCTACTTCCGCAAGGACATCGTCTCGCTGGTGACGGCGTTCTTCCGGGGGCTTGCGAAGCGCGAGCCCTTCGGCACCGTGGAGTCCCGGCTGGCGTGGTTCGTCCTGGTGGGCACGCTGCCCATCGGCCTCTGCGGCCTGGCCTTCAAGAAGGCCATCGAGACGCAGTTCCGCTCGCTCTACGTCATCTCCGGCAGCCTCATCATCCTGGCCATCATCCTCTTCGTGGTGGAGAAGCGCGCCTCACACCAGCGGACGCTGGCCGACATGACGTGGCGGGACGGCATCCTCATCGGCCTGTGGCAGGCGCTGGCGCTCATCCCCGGCTCGTCGCGCTCGGGCACGACGCTCACGGGCGGCCTGTCGCTGGGGCTCAAGCGCGAGGACGCGGCGCGCTACTCGTTCCTGTTGTCCATCCCCGCCACTTCGCTGGCGGGCATCTTCGAGCTGAAGCACCTGTTGGAAGCCACCGAGCGGCCCAGCGCCGTGTCGCTCTGGGTCGGCACCCTGGTGGCGTTCGCCTCGGGCATGGCGGCCATCGCGTGGTTGTTGAACTACCTGCGCTCGCGCACGACGCTGGTGTTCGTGGTGTACCGCGTGGCGCTCGGTCTGCTGCTCCTCGGGTTGCTCCAGGCGGGCGTGCTCAAGCCGCTGTCGGGCGTGGAGAACGTGGACGTGCCTCGCGAGCCGGGGAAGCAGCAAATCGAGAAGCAGATCACCGACTAGGGAGGCTGGCGTCGTGAGCGTGGAGGCGTTGTTCCAGGGGGTGGAGGCGCGGCTGTCGACGCGTCCGGCGCGCAATGTGGACCTGCCGGGGCTCGTGCTGCGCGAGGCCTCCGTGCTGGTGCCGCTGTTCGAGCGCGACGGCGTGCCGCACGTGGTCTTCACCCGACGACCCGCCACCCTGCGCACCCACGCCAATCAGTACAGCTTCCCGGGCGGAGGCCGCGACGCGGAGGACCTCACGCCGCTGCACACCGCGCTGCGCGAGACGGAAGAGGAGCTGGGCATCGACCGGCGCGGCGTGCGCGTGCTGGGCATGCTGGACGAGGTGCCCACCATCTCCCAGTACCGCGTGCGCCCCTTCGTCGGCGTGATTCCGGGCGACGGCAAGTACCAGCCCAGTCCAGAAGAGGTGGCCTTCATCCTGGAGGTGCCACTCGTCGCCCTGATGGACCCTGCCATCCTCCGCGTGGAGCGCAAGGAAGTCTTCGGCGCCGAGCGGGACTTGTACTTCTACACGTACGACTCCCACGTCATCTGGGGAGCCACCGCGCGCATCCTCCGCGACTTCCTGGGGCAGCTCGCGCAGGTGCCCGGCCTGGAGTCCGTGCTCGCCGCGCCCGGACGCCGTCAGAACTGAAGGTACACGTACGGCCGCGTCTCCACGGCGGACAGGTGGCGGATGCCCAGGCCGAGGACGACCAGCGCCACGGCGCGCACCGGCACCGGCATCCGCACGAACAGCTCCGACGTCACCGTGTAGAGCTTCATCGGCACCACGTGGAAGAACACCGCCGCCGCCAACATGCCCCACACCAGCGGGCTGACGTTGGCGATGCCCGGCACGCCCTCCATCATCCGCGCGTAGAACTCACCCGCGTGCGTCATCGTCTTCGCCCGGAAGACGACGCGTGTCAGCACGACGATGGTGAACGTGGCCAGCATCCCCAGGGCGATGCGAGGGACCCCCGGCTTCTCCGGCTTGCCCACCCACCACTCCCAGCACCGTGACAGGCCCAGCACCGCGCCGTGCACGCCGCCCCAGACGGCGAAGCGCCAGTCCGCGCCGTGCCACAGGCCGCCCAGCACCATCACCGTCATCAGGTTGAACAACACCCGAGGCTTCGACACCCGGTTGCCGCCCAGCGGCCGGTACAGGTAGTCCCGCAGCCAGGTGGACAGACTCATGTGCCACCGGTTCCAGAACTCGCCCAGGTTCTTCGCCAGATACGGCCGGTTGAAGTTCTCCGGGAACTTGAAGCCGAACAGCGCCGCCACGCCCAGCGCGATGTCCGAGTAGCCCGAGAAGTCGTAGTAGAGCTCGAAGGTGTAGGCGATGGCCGCGACGATGCACTCGGCGGAGGCGTACTTGTCCGGCGAGGCGAACACCGGGTCGACAATGCCGCTGCCCAGCACGTCCGCGATGACCAGCTTCTTCACCAGGCCCACGGCGATGCGGAACATCGCCTGTCCGCCTTCTTCCGGCGTCAGCGTGGGCACGTCCTTGAAGCGCGCCATCAGCTCCGACGCGCGGACGATGGGCCCGCTCACCACGCGCGGGAAGAAGAGCATGTACAGCAGGTGCTCGATGAACGAGTGCTCGGAGCTGGCCTTCCCCCGGTACACGTCCACCGTGTAGCTGATGGCCTGGAAGACGAAGAACGACAGGCCCAGCGGCAGAATCAAACTGAACGGCGTCTCGCGGACGTGGAGACCCCAGGACTCGGGCACCAGCTCCAGCGCCGTCTTGCGCAACAGCTCCAGGTACTTGAAGCCCGCGAGCAACCCCAGGTTCGACACCACCGACAGCGTGACGAACAGCTTGCGCACGCCCTGCGACGTCGCGCGTCCCATCCCCTTGACGAGCAGGTGGTCCACCGTGACGCCGATGAGGAAGATGATGAGCGGGAAGGGCGTGAAGGCCGCGTAGAAGTAGACGCTGGCCACCAGCAGCACCAACAGGCGCGGCCAGTAGTGACGGTGCACCGCCCAGTACAGGGCGAACACCGCGATGACGAAGACGAGGTACTGGAGGCTGTGCGACAGCACGTCAGTTCCCCTCCATGCGCGCGGTGGGCTCGGTCTTCTTGCGCAGCTCGTACGCCGCCAGGAAGTCCCGCGCGAAGCTCGCCGCCAGCCGCTCGTAGCCTTCCGGCGTCAGGTGCACGCCATCCGCATGGCCCAGCACCGGACGGGCCCGCTGCCAGCGCAGCATCGCCCGCTCGCCGCCCATGGCCGCGCGAGGAGACCAGTAAGCGCAGCCCGCGTCACGCGCCACCCGAGGCAGCGTGTCCAGCACCGCCGCCAGCGCGGGCGCCTCCGTCCAGCGGCCATTCGCGTCCTGCGCCAGCCGGTCCGTGGGGCCCATCAACAGGCACTCGGCGTTGCCGGTGGCCTTGCGCAGGCGGGCAATGAGCGCGGGGTAGTCGTTCGATATCGCCGCCGCGTCCAGGTCCGCCTTGCCCGCCTCGTTGGTGCCGTACCAGAAGACGAGCAGGTCCGGACGACGAGAGGCGAGCTGCGCATCCACCGCCGACGCATCCATGTCCCGCAGCGTGGAGGCCATGGCCCCGGGCAGCCCCAGCGCGTCCAGCACCACGCCCGGCGTGTCGTACTCCAGCGCGGCGCCTAGCACGGTGACCCCACTGCCCTCCGGCGCCACCACCTCGACTTCGTGCGACGCGCCCGTGACGGGGAAGGAGCGGATGCGCACCATCGGCGCGGAGAGCGGCTCCGGCAGCGGTGCGTCCGGAGGCATGGCCTCGCCGTCCACCCGGATGTCTGGAGCCTTCGTGTCGGGCGCGTCGAGCGCGTACAGGTCGAGCCGCCCGGTCAAGGTCTTCGCGTCCTTGCAGTCCTTGCAGAACTCGATGCGCAGCTTCGCGCCCGGCGCGCCCACGGCGCGGATGCCCGTGAGGCCCCACAGTCCGCCCGGCGGTGCCTCCATCGCGTCCTCCACCGTCCAGTCGCCCACCAGCTCGCGGGCCACGCGCGCGTTCTCGAGCCGCGGCGAGGACTTGCCCGCGGCGATGAAGCCCCGGCCCGCGTCACCGAAGCGCTTCGTCAGCACCCCGCGCACCGCGTCCGTGAAGTAGTGCGACGCGGTATGCGACGCGCCGAGCTGGGCGATGCCCACGCGCAAAGCCTCGCCGGACTCGCGGCGGCGCAGCCGGTCGAACGTCTTCGTCAGCGCGGTGTCCGCGTCCCGCAGGCCCGGCGCGTCCGCCACCGGCACCAGCGGCGCGTGCACCTTCGCGAACCCTCGCTGCAGCGCCAGGTCGAACAGGTGGCCCAGCAGGTCGGAGCCCTTCGCGCGCGGGTGCACCAGGTCCTCCAACATCAACCCGGCCTCCAGCCACCGCAGGGCCGCGCCCTCGCCACCCATGGCGGTGTACGCATCCCAGAAGGCACAGCCACCCAGGCGCGCCTCCTCGCGGAAGATGTCGGAGACCTCCTTGGAGCCCCGGCGCGGCACCAGCTCGCCGCCCATGGTCCGCACGCCCGCGTCGATGGGCGACATGACGAGGCACGCCGCGTCCGGCACGTTGGCGCGCACGCGCGACACCAGCTCCTTCATCTGCGCGCGCACTTCCTCGAGCGTGGTCCGGTCTCTCGAGAAGAAGAACGCCTCGTTGCCGCCCACCATCAACACCACCATGGCCGGCTTGCGCTGACGAAGCTGCGCGCGGAAGGCCGCGGGCTGGGCGCGCAGGTACACCTCCGCCATTCCGCCCAAGAGGCCCACCGTGTCGTAGATGACGCCCGGCGTGCCCGTCTCCAGCGTCACGCCGTGCAGCTCCACCTTGCCGGACGTGGTGAGCGTCAGCGTCTTGGCGCCCTCGGGCAGGTTCACCCGCGCGAAGGCCGCCTCCGACTTCGTCTTGGAGAAGCCGCGCGTCTGGATGCGCTGCAGCGGCCGGCCATCCACGGAGAGCTGCACGGAGCCGCTGGAGGGCTGGGCGAGGAAGAACAGCTCCGCCACCCGCGAGCCCTCCACGTCATACTTCGTGTTCTGCGAGCCACCCGCCGAGGTGAAGGCCACACCCGTCCAGCCCACCCTGTCGCGGGGCCACTTGGTGTCCACCAGCCGCGCGATTTCCCAGCCGTCCGAGCCCCGTCCGGAGCGCGTCCACCGGCCCGCGCTGGCGGGGCGGGTGATGAAGAGGAAGCCCTTGCCGCCCGAGCCGAAGCGCTCCTGGAGCCTGTCCCGCACCACGTCGGTGATGTAGTCCGACGCGACGAGCGAGTCTCCCAGATGCACCACGCGCACCGGCGTGCGCCGCGTGTCCGCGCGCAGCTCCGTCAGCGCCCGGTGGAAGGGGGCGAGCCCGTCCTCCTCACAGGTGCCGTCCGCGCGTGCCTTGCGGCAGTTGGGCTCGATATCCACGTGCTGGGCGCTCATCCGCTCGCGCAGCGCCTCCAATTCCACGGCGCGCGCCAGCGAGGGGGCGCTCAATTCCTCCAGGCCGATGCCGGGCACGGTGGGCACCGCGGGCGTGGGCACCGCGTCCACGACCTCCGTCCCCGCGTCGTCGGCCGGGTCCTCTTCCGGCACGGCGCCCTGCTTGGGCGTGTCCGACGCCACCACCTCAATCTCCGGGGGCGGGGCGGGGCGGCCTCCGGTGAAGGACGCCGGCACCGCCAGCGCCACCAGCTTCGGGCCCAGGGGGCCTCGCTGGAGACTGGGCAGGGGGCGCCACGACTCCGGAATCGGGGCGAGCGAAAGCCCCAGCGCCAGCGCGACGGTGAGGGTGAGCGTCAGCCCGGTGGTTCTGGCCTTGAGGAAGTCCAACAGCGCGGCATGAGACTGGCTTTTCGGGGGCGGGTCAAAACTCTCGCCGCTCGGGGCCGCTTCATCGTCCGGGGGGCGGACAGGCGGGCGGTCTGGACTGGAAGGTGGGAGGCGCAACGGCCTGGACGGGGGCTTCATGGGAAGCGGCTCCCCTCTTTCCCGGAAAGGCCGAAACGGTATGGTGCGCCGCCATTCACGCTGGGGGAAGACCCTGGCGCCTCCCGCTGGCGACGAGCCGGCACTCGCAGGAGTCGTACCCCGCATGGCCCTCTACCCCGTCATCATGGCCGGTGGCTCCGGCACTCGCTTCTGGCCCCTGTCCCGTCAGGCGCGGCCCAAGCAGTTCCTGCCCCTGGCCTCCAAGCTGCCGCTCATCACCGACACCGCCGCCCGTCTCAAGGGCCTGTCGACGGTGAAGAACACCTTCATCGTGTGCGGCCCCCTGCACGCGAAGGCCGCGGCGAAGCTGGTGAAGGGCCTGCCCAAGGCGAACATCCTGGTGGAGCCGGTGGCGCGCAACACCGCGCCCGCGATTGCGCTGGCCGCCGTGCACGTGGCCGCCAGAGACCCGAAGGGCATCATGGTGGTGCTGCCCTCGGACCACCATGTCGCGGACGTCCCCGGCTTCAAGCGCACGCTGGAGGAGGCGGCCCGCATCGCGGAAGGGGGGCACATCGTCACCCTGGGCATCCAGCCCAACCGCCCGGAGACGGGCTACGGCTACATCCAGGTGGGTGACGCGCTCTCGGGTGGCGGCCGTTCCGTGAAGGCGTTCAAGGAGAAGCCCGACACGCAGACGGCCAAGGCGTACGTCTCCTCCGGCGAGTACCTGTGGAACGGCGGCATCTTCGTCTTCCGCGCCGACGTCATCCTGGCCGCCTTCGAGCAGCACATGCCGGAGATGAAGAAGGGCCTGGCCGCGCTGAGCAAGGCGGCGGGCAAGCGCACCTTCGGCCCGGTGCTGAAGAAGGTCTTCCCCAAGCTGCCCTCCATCTCCATCGACTACGGCGTCATGGAGAAGGCGTCCAACATCGCGGTGCTGCCCGGGGACTTCGGCTGGTCCGACGTGGGCTCCTTCGCGGCGATTCCGGAGGTCCGCCCCGCGGACGAGAACGGCAACGTCATCTCCGGTGCCTCGGCGGTGGTGGTGGACTGCAAGGGCTGCGTGGTGCTCGCGGACAAGCGCCCCCTGGCCGTCGTCGGCCTCACCGACGTGGTGGTGGTGGACTCCGGCGACGCGGTGCTGGTGGTGCCTCGCGAGAAGAGCCAGGACGTCCGCAAGGTGGTCGAGGCCCTCAAGGCCCGCAAGCTTCAGAAGTATCTGTAGGCGCAGGCGCCCAGTGTGCGCTGGAGAAACTTCCACTCTCGGGGCTGAAACATTTTCCGCTTCGTGGGTAACGGGTTTCCCCGGGTTCTCGTCCCGTCGGGAGGTTGTCCTGTCCAGTCGGTGACGAAGCGGGGGGTGCACGGGGGTTGCAGTGCCACCGCCGCCCGCCCCATCCAGGGGCGGCAGGGGCGGTGGCGAACATGGCATGCAGGCACTGCGCGGTGGAGCATCCGGTGGGTACGGGCTGTCCCCAGGCGCCGTCGCTGGAAGGGCAGCGTCACGGTCCGCTCGTGCTGCGCCAGCCGCTGGGGGCCGGAGCGCTGGGCACGGTGTACCTGGCCGAGCACCAGCCCACGGGCCATCGCTTCGCGGTGAAGGTGCTGCATCGGCACCTGGCCGCCCAGCCCGCGGTGCTCGCGCGCTTCCAGGCGGAGGCCCGGGCGCTGCGCGGACTGAAGCACCGCCACGTGGCCCGCGTGCTGGATGTGCGCCGGGGCCCCGAGGGACTGCCGTGCCTCCTCATGGAGTACGCGGAGGGTGAGCCCTTCTCGCGCCTGCCCATGCCGCTGGCCTCGGCGGAGGTGGTGCTGCTCCTGGCCCAGGCGCTGTGCGCGCTCGAGGCCGCGCACTCGCGAGGGCTGGTGCACGGGGACCTGTCCGCGGACAGCCTCATCCTGACGTGGGACTCGCGCGGTGAGCGGCAGGTGAAGGTGCTCGACTTCGGCACGCAGGCGGTGCTCTCCGCCAGCCTCTCTCCGGAGGAGCGCGCGTGCGGCATGGTGGTGGGCTCACCCGCCTTCCTCGCGCCCGAGCAGTGGGCGGGGGACGCGGTGGACGGGCGCACGGACCTGTATGCGCTGGGCGTGGTGGGCTACCTGCTCGCCACGGGGCGGCTGCCCTTCGGCTTCGGCCGCGTGGGCGGGCTTTCTCCCACCGAGCCGCATGTGCTCAACCCGCGGGTTCCTCCCGCGCTCTCCACGGTGCTGCTGCGCGCGCTGGCCCAGCGCCCCGGGGAGCGCTTCCCGAACGCGAGGGCCTTCCGCGAGGCGCTGCTGGAGAGCCAGGGCATCGGGCGACTGGAGCCCTCTTCGTCGACGCGCACACGCACGTCGAAGGGCGGCGTCTCCATCTTCGGGCACATCATCCCCGAGGACGGCGCCACGCCGCTGCACCTGGCGCTGAGAGACGCGGCGCATGGGAACGCCACGCCGACCGAGGTCAACCCGCCGCGCATGGAGTCGCCGCGCGGGCTGGGCGTCCGGCTGGGGCTGGCGACGGACACGGAGCTGGTGCCCGTGCGCGTGGGCGATGTGACGGTGGATGGCTTCTTCGCCACCTGGGCGGGCCCGCTGCCGGAATTGGCCTCGCAGCTCCCCGTGGAGCTGTCACTGGGGGGCCGCAAGGTGGCGTGTGACTGCGACGTGGTCCGCCATGTCACGAGTGAAGAAGCGCGGGCGTGGGGCGGGGCCTCGGGCCTCTATGTCCAGTTCGCGGGCGAGGCGGCGCGGGCGCTGCTGGGCCGCGCGCTGGGCGTGGGCGTGATGCCGGGGGAGTTGGACGCGGAGCCCGTGCCGGACGCGGAGCTGGGGCGGCTCTTGTCGCGCGCGGCCGTCGTGGCCAAGGACCCGTACGCCCTCCTGGGCGCGTTGCCTCACGAGGACTTCGAGCAGGTGCGTCGTCGCGCGAGCGCCGGGCTGCGCCGGCTGAACCTGTTCCGTCAGCGCGCGCTTCCGCTGGGGCAACGTCAGGCCCTGGAGTCGCTCCTGCGCCGGGTGGAGGCCGCGGGACGCGTGCTGGGCGAGCCCGTGTCACGCGCGGGCTTCGATGCCACGCGCGGCAACCTCGCGGGAGTGGCGCGCTGCCTCGACGCGGGCCTGTCGGAGCCTCAGGCGGACGTGCTGCGCAAGGCCTTCCTCGCGGCGCGTCCCCTGGCCGAGACGCGGGCCCGGGCGCTCTTCACCCAGGGGCATGCGTTGGAGGCGCGGGGTTCGCTGGACGCCGCGCTGGAGCGCTATGCGGAGGCCCTCTCGTTGGACCCCCTCAACGCCTCCTGGCTGCGGCACTACCAGGAGCTGCGCGGACGGGTGCGTCTGGCGGTCCTCCCGGCCGTCGAGGCCCCTGGCGTGGAGGCCCTCACGCACTGAGGGCCGTGTCTTCCGGGAGACCTTCCAGGGGGCGTGGAGGCCCGGCGTGGACCGCCGCCCGCCCGACAGGCGGGCACATCCAGGGGTTGATTGGCACCCCAGGGACTTGAAGGGCCCCCGAGGGGCCTCCGTTCAGCAGGTTGCGCCCCCGTCTCGGCGGGTGCCGGGAAGGTCGGGGCTCGTGTAGAGTCCGCCGCCCTCCGTCATGCCCTCCGGTCTTCCGAGGGCGGGGACACCTTCATGAACGCGCATATCTTCCGCGAGTACGACATCCGGGGTCTGGTGGACAAGGACCTCACCGCCGAGGTGGTGGAGCTGCTGGGCAAGGGCCTGGGCACCATCATCCGACGCAAGGGCGGCCGCTTCATCGCCGTGGGCCGCGACTGCCGCGAGTCGTCCACCCGCTTCCGCGACTCGCTCTGTGCCGGCCTGACGTCCACGGGCCTCAACGTCTTCGACGTGGGCGTCGTGCCCACGCCGTTGGTCTACTTCGCCGCCAACACCCTGCCGGTGGATGGCCTGGCCATGATTACCGGCAGCCACAACCCGCCGGAGTACAACGGCTTCAAGATTGGCGCGGGGAAGACGACCTTCCACAGCCACGAAATCCAGGCGCTGCGAAAGCTCATCGAGGCCGCTGACTTCGAGGTCTCCGCCACGCCCGGCACCGTCACCCCGTTCGACATCATCACCCCCTACAACCACTTCGTGAAGCAGACGGTGAAGGTGGGCCGCAAGGGGATGAAAATTGTCATCGACGCGGGCAACGGCACCGGCGGCGCCATCGCCGTCCCGCTGTTCGAGAGCATGGGCTTCGAGGTGGTGCCCCTGTTCTGCGAGATGGACGCGACGTTCCCCAACCACCACCCGGACCCGACGGTGGTGGAGAACCTCCAGGACCTCATCGCCGCGGTGAAGCGCGAGAAGGCGGAGGTGGGCATCGCCTACGACGGTGACAGCGACCGCATCGGCGTCATCGACGACCAGGGCAACATCCTCTGGGGTGACCAGATCATGGTCCTCTTCAGCCGCTACGTGCTGAAGGACAGCCCGGGCGCGGCCATCGTCGGCGAGGTGAAGTGCAGCTACACGCTGTACGACGACATCGCCAAGCGCGGCGGCAGGCCCATCATGTGGAAGGCGGGCCACTCCCTCATCAAGGCGAAGATGAAGGAGGAGCACGCGGAGCTGGCCGGGGAGATGAGCGGTCACATCTTCTTCAAGAACCGCTACTTCGGCTTCGACGACGCGGTGTACTCGTCCGCGCGCCTGCTGGAAATCCTCACCCACGAGAAGCAGAAGCTGTCCGAGCTGCTCGCCGACGTGCCCAAGACGTACGCCAGCCCCGAGCTGCGCTTCGAGACGAAGGAAGAGAAGAAGTTCGAGATGGTCAAGCGCGCCACGGAGACGCTGCGCGCGGCGGGCCACGACATCATCGACGTGGACGGCGTGCGCGTGACGTTCCCCGACGGCTGGGGCCTCATCCGCGCCTCCAACACGCAGCCCATCCTCGTCCTTCGCTTCGAGGCCAACACGGCCGAGCGCCTCAAGGAAATCCAGGCGCTCATCGAGGGCACGGTGGCCCGTGTGCAGAAGGAAGTGGGCGGGTGAGCATGTCGTCGCCTCGCATCCTCGCCATCAGCGGAAGCCTCCGGAACGGCGGGTTCAACCAGCTGCTCCTGGCGGTGGGCGTCCAGAAGGCCCGCGCGCTGGGGGCCGAGGTCGACGTCGTGGACCTCAAGTCGCTCGGCGTCCCGCTCTATGACGGCGACGTGGAGGCCCAGGGCCTGCCGGCGCCCGTCGTCGCGCTGCGCGAGCGGGTGGCCAGGGCCCAGGGCTTCCTCATCTCGAGCCCCGAGTACAACTCGTCCATTCCCGGCGGCCTGAAGAACGCCATCGACTGGGCATCGCGTGCGCCGGGCCGGTTGTTCCAGGGCAAGTGGGCGGCGCTCATGGGCGCGAGCCCCGGCAACTTCGGCACGTCGCGCATGCAGCCGCACCTGCGGCAGGTGATGTCTTCGGTAGGCGCGCTGGTGCTGCCCACCCAGGTGCACCTGGCGCGGGCGATGGAGGCCTTCACGCCCGAGGGTGCGCTGAAGGACGACGCGCGGAAGAAGGAAGTCGAAGCGCTGGTCACCGAGCTGTTCGAGCGCGTGAAGGGTTGAGAAAGGACACCGCCATGGCGACGCTAGGAATCGACCTGGGTGGGACGTTCGCCCGCGCCGCCGTGGTGGACGCGGCGGGAAAGATGCTCGCGTCGGCGAAGGTGGCCCTCGACGAGCGCAGCCCCACCGGGGTGGTGGAGACGATTGCCCAGGCGGCGTCCGCGGCGGTGAAGTCCGCGGGCGTCGTGGTGGGCGGCTGTGGCGTGGGCGCGGCCGCGCAGATTCACAAGGACTCCGGCGTGCTGTCGGTCGCCCCCAACCTGGGCTGGCGCAACGTGCCGCTGGGTCAGCTGCTCACGGACCGGCTGGGGCAGAAGGTGAAGGTGGTGAACGACCTGTCCGCCGCCGCCTGGGGTGAGCTGCACGCCGGCGCGGGGCGCGGCGCCCAGGATTTGTTGGTGGTCTTCGTGGGCTCGGGCGTGGGCAGCGCCATCATCGCGGGCGGACAGCTGCTGGATGGCGCGGGCGGCGTGGCGGGAGAGCTGGGCCACATCAAGGTGGTGCCGGATGGCCGACGCTGCGGCTGTGGTGAGCAGGGGTGCCTGGAGGCGTATGCCGGCGGACACAACCTCATCGCGCAGGCGCGGGAGCTGCTGGCGGCCGGGAGCTCGCCCGCACTGGCGGAGCTGGTGGGGAATGACGCCACGAAGCTCACGCCGGTGACGCTGGAGCAGGCGGCGGAAGCAGGCGACGCGGCGGCTCGGGAGGTGTATGAGCGGGCCGCGCGGTTCCTGGCGCTGGCGGTGGCCAACCAGGTGACGGTGTTGAATCCGGCGCGACTCATCCTGGGCGGTGGGGTGTTGAACCACTGTCCCGGCATGCGGCGCCGGGTGCTGGATGGTGTGCGGGCGTGGGCGTCCCAGACGTCCCGCGAGGGGCTGCTCATCGCCGACGCGGAGCTCGGTGACGACAGCGGCCTCATTGGTGCGGCGTTGCTGGCCGCGTGATGAGAGGAGTGGGGATTCATGGCCGAGTTCAAGAACCAGGTCACCTACCGGGGACAGCCGGTGACGCTGGAGGGGGACGGACAGGTGCAGGTGGGCGACGTCGCGCCTGACTTCACCGTCTTCAAGGGGTTCTTCGAGTCCCACCAGCTGTCGGAGCTCAAGGGTCAGGTCGTGGTGCTGAGCGTGGCGCCCAGCGTGGACACCAAGGTCTGCGCCATCCAGCTGCGCATGTTCAACAAGCAGGCGACGGACATGGGGCCGGACGTGAAGGTCTGGTACCTGAGCCTGGATCTGCCCTTCGCGCTCAACCGCTTCAGCGCGGCCGAAGGCATCAACAACGTCGCGGTGCTGTCGGACTACAAGAACCGCGAGTTCGCGCGGAAGTACGGCCTGTACATGAAGGAGCTGGGCCTCCTGGCGCGCAGCACCTTCGTGGTGGGCCGGGACGGCAAGGTCGTCTTCCGTGAGGTCGTCCCTGAGATGATGCACGAGCCGGACTACGACGCCGCGCTGGAAGCGGTCCGCAAGGCGCTCTGAGTCGTCGAGCGCCGCGCCGCTTCCAGGCGCGGGAGTGTGAGGCGGCTCAGGCGTGCACCACGCGGGCCTGCTTGACGGCCATCAGCTCCAGGCAGGTGAAGCCCGCCACGGCGAGGGCCTGCACCAGGGTGAAGGCCTGACCCCAGACGGTGGGCTGCACCCAGCCCGAGGCGAGCAGGACGAAGCTGTCCACCGTCCACAGCACGTTGGCGACGATGATGGCCCAGACGAGCGCTCGGGGCACGAGCGGGCGCATGGCGAGGAAGACGAGCAGCGCGGCGAAGGGCAGCAGGCTGAAGCCCGCCGAGCGCAGCAGCGTGACATGAAGGCCCAGCAAGTCGCTCAAGGGCCCCGCGGCGAAGAACATCAGGGCCCCGGTGGCGCCGCTGATGAGACCGTCGGCGAGCAGGATGTGGCCCAGCAGGGTGCGGGAAGCGGGAATGGCGCTCATGGGTGTGTCCTTGGAGAGCGGCGCCGGTGAATCCGGCCGCCGTGTGAGACACAAATTGCGCGCCGGGGGATTTGAAGTCGATTACGTGGGAGGTAATTGGAGCGCTTCCCCCGCGTTCCTACACCAACGATTGTGATCCTTGAACGACGGTAGGTGGGGCGCTTGCGGCGCCTCGGTGTGGGGATGGACAGGCGGAGCTTTGGGCATTTATTGCAGTCAGGTAGGCACGTACTCGCGCGATGCGTTGCGCCATGGTGGAGCAGCAGTGGTTGCGGGTGACGTTGGCGTGCAGGTCGAGCCACACCCGCTCGAGGCGATTGCCTTACGGGCAGTACGGCGGCACGAAGCGTCTGCCGAGTTGTGCGAGCGCCAAGCGCGTCTTCTTGCTGAAGTGGACCGAAGCGTTGTCGAGAATGAGGTGGATACGGCGAGCGCGTCGGTCCTTATTGGCCAGGCGCCAGAGTAGCCGGATGTAGAATGCGCTGTCCTTGGACTTGCCTTCCACCGACGTCGGCCTCCCTGTCCGGACAGGGAGTGCTCCATCCAGATAGTGCTTCTGGTTGTTGCCATGTGTCACGATCACCCAGCGTTGCCGGGGCAGACAATGGTCGCGTCCAACCTTGGGATTGAGGTGGATGTCGATCTTGTACACGTAGAGGACGAACTCGAGGGCTTCGGTGTCTGCCCCACTTCTGGCTATCTCCAGCTCCCACAGTCGCCTGACCGCGCCAACGGGCGTTCTTCCCTTCGAGACCATCACAGTGTCCTTACGGACCCACTCTTATTCCTGGAATCAACGGGAATCGAGAGTCGCTCATACCCCTCTGGTGGTATGGCTTTTCAGCCCTTAGGCGTTACAGTTTGCGCTGTGAATGGGGGGCCGGTGCAATGAGACCCTGCCGCTTACGGGGTCACACCTCCACAGCATGGGGATTCTGGCCATCGTTTGTCATGGCCTCACACATCTGGAGGCGGCATGTCCATCGCTCTTACTGGTTGGTTCGGGTCGTTCCTCGAGCGGCGACAGACACCTGCACGCAAATTGCCGGACGGACGACCCCTCTTTCGCTATCGCTGCGATGGCCCTGAATTCGAGGCACTCCAGAACTCGCTCCGGGAGCAACTCCGGGGGCGGCTGGATAACGCAGACGGTTGGACGGCGGCCACGTTTTGTATCTGCGCTGCGGAATGGTGGCGTCGCAACTACCTCGAGGGGAGCTGGACTTGGCGGGGTATTCTCGAAGCCTTGGGCGTGGGCGATGTGGCCCATGCCCAGTTGGCCCAGTTGACCGAGCGGGGATTGCGCTTCTGGGGGCGACGCGTCGTCGAGCGCAGCGGGCGTCAGGAGTACCTTCTGTCGCTAGCGCTCGAGGGAGGAATGCCGCTCCGTCTCGTGGAGCGGCCGGATACGCATGTGGGGCGATTTCTTCTGCGCCTCATCCAGGAGCTGCGTGACTTTCCCTGTCCGAACGCCCCTGCGATGGAGTTGGCGCAACGCTCGCGCCATGTGTTGCCCTCGGCCCTTCAGAACGAGCAAGTCATCCTGCTCAGCGCCGAGCTCGCTGCAGGGGTGGTGTTGCTCCAGCGCAAGGTCCGGGGCGAGGAGGACCCCTACCAGGCACTCGATGACAGAGAGCCGGATTGGAGGGAGCGGCTGCCCTTGGACATGCACCACAAGACTGCGGAGAAGCTGCTCCGTAGCCTCATCCAGGCTGCTCGAGAGGTGTCCACCAACCAGCGAGAACTGAACGTCACCACGCGTCTGCTTCCGTGGAATCAAGGCTACCGTCTCGAACGAGCCATCACCCTGCCTCGCAAGCTCTCCCATTCCTGGCTCTCGCAGCTCCTCACGCAACAAGAGCTTCCGGCGCGACTGCAGCTCATTTCCCTCGCCAGTGATGGTACGCGGCAGCCGTTGGCCATGTTGACCCAACGCTCGTCAACCGAGTACCTCGTGGAGACAACGCACGGCGCCTCCGCACGACTGTCTGGGGACTCCTGGCTCGGGCCAGTCCTCCTGTCCGCATGGTCTGGGGGCCAGGAGCTGGGCAGGTATGTCCTGCCTCGAGGCGAGGAACTCGGCATGTTGCCGTGGCTTTTCGTCCCCGACCTTCAGGCGAAGGAGGAAGGAACTTGGCGCCTCGCCGGCACGGGCTCCGGCCGCTTCCGTGTCTCCGAGGTACTGCTGGCGCTGCCCGAGGGCGCCCACCTGACAGTGCGGGTGCCAGGCGCACGGTGGGAGCGCCTGGGCCAACTCGTGGGCGGTCGGGAGGTCTTCCGACTCCAGGGATGTGTGCAGGTGGCGCTCGCCGACATGGGTGTTTGCCAGGTGGACACGGGTTCGGACTCGGAGGAGACGCAGCAGTGCCGCCTGGAGACGGAGGCCCAGGAACTGCTCCCGGGAGTGGTTGCATACCTTGGAGTCCCGGCCCTGCGGGTGAGATTCGCGACTGGGTTCGAGCAACGCCGCGATAGCAGGGAACTCGATTACCGGCCCATGGGTGCAAAAACGTGGCGGCGCGTTGATGGAGCCTGCGTGGGCGACGTGAGCCTCCGTTACCTCTCCGGCGGTGCGTTGCTGTTCCAGACGCGGTTGCGCATTCTGCCTCCGGGAGCCTCGTTGCGCGCACAACCCGAAGGGGCTCGACAGGGTCGTCTGTGTCTCCGCGCGCTCGGGGGGGCGAGCGTGAAGGTGCCCCCCGCGCCCCACGTTCACGCGGACGTCCAGGTCTCCGGGGCGGACACAGAGATCCTCCTGCGCTGCGATGGCGAGGCTCCGGACTTCGCCTCCATTGATGTGGCTTGGCCTGGCGGGCAAGCCTGCTCACTCCAGGTCCCCTTCCCTCGTCAACTTGTCGGATTCACCGATACTTCGGCGCGCCCACTTCGGGATGGGACCCTCGTGCCTCTGGATCGACTCGGGCGCGTGCGCGCGTTTGTGAGGACTTCGCACCTTCAGGCCTCTGCGGTGTTGGAGGTCGCTCCCGGTGGCACGGCACAATCTCTGGACCCCTTCTTCCGTTTGAAGATCCCCCTGCGCTGCACCGCGCCGGGAACGCTCGAGCTGAACCTTGGGGAAATCGAGTCCGCGCTGGCCAAGCGACTCGCGAGCTTCGGAGACCTAGATGCGCTTTATGAGCTGCGACTCCGGATTCGCGGGGGGAGCGAGTCGCGCCCGCCCCTCCTTCGCGTGGGCCGCTACGACCTGACGCTGTCGCCAGAATGGAGGATGTCCCAGGTCCGTCTGGCGGAGACAGACATGGCCGGAATGAACGGAGGAGCGGCGCTTGCGGTGGAGATCCGCCCGCTCGTCCATCCCGTGACTCCCGAGCGCGAACTGGAACGAGTGGCGCCAGGGACCTGGCTCATCCCGTCGGACCTCGCGCCGGGTCCCTGGCTCGTCACGGGTCGTGAAGGCAATTGGTATCGAGGACGCCCGTTGCTCTGGAACGTCTGCTCCGAGGGCGGAGGGAGCGAAGTCCCCGTGCTGGGTCCGCTCCAACGCGCGGTGTGCGCGCCTCCGCAGCGTCGTAAAGCCGAACTGGATGCAGCGCTCGAGGCACTCGGTAGCGACGCGAACCACCCGGACTGGCCTACGCTTCTCGCCTACCTCCGGAGCCTCGGAGAACTCCCTCCCGAGACCTTCGATGCCGTACGGCAACTGGTGGACCACCCACAGACAGCCGTGCTCGCCCTGTTCCTTCTCTCGGAACCGGATCGCAGCCGCATCTGGGTGGGACTCGAGGAGCTTCCATTTCAATGGCCGCTCGTTTCGGCGCGGGCGTGGATGGATGCGACGCGGAGCTGGCTCGACTCGGCGTCGCATCTCTCTCCAGACCTCCGAGCCACTGTCGAACCGATGCTCCATACACGCCATGGCGAGGTCTGCAAGATGGCCCAAAGCCACTTCGCAGGGTTGGAGGCGGTCCTCCAATGGGTGAAGGGACGAATGGCTTCGTCCAGCTCGCGCTCCGGGACACAGACGCCTCCCAACGGTTCTCCCGGGGTGGCCATGGCCCTCCGCCCGGTACTCGAAGGAGAACTGCATCAACTGCGACGCCTGCATGCAGACGCTCCTTGGCCCTCCGTGTCGAACTACTACGCCTCCATCGAGGAACCGTTGCGGGGCTTCCCGCCCACCGCCCAGCGGCACGTCTTCCGCCCCCTTCAGGATATCGAAGAGTCCCTGCCGTTGCTCAATGCTCCGGTGCTCGCGGCGTTGGCGGTGGTCCATGACCAGCGGCTCTCTGCAGCGACCCGCTTCACATTGCGCACCCTGCGTGAGGCGCACCCCACTTGGTTCTCTTTCGCGTTCGGCTATGTGGCTTCCGTTTGTCTGGGTGAGGTGAAGTGATGAGTGAGATCCTCGGTACGCAACTGTTCACCACGCTAGCAGGCGCCTTCGGACATCGCGCGGCACGCGCGGTGGTGAGCAAGCTAGGCCCCATTTCGGATCCGCTACGGAGCGAACTCTTCCGCAGGCTGGATGTTCCAGTGGGAAGAGCGGGGGGATTCCTGTCCGAGCCCGTACTGGAGGCCACCTTCGGCTGGCACACGTCTTTGTACTCCATGCAGCAGCTCTCCGGCGCTTTGTTGGACCCCAGCTTGGTGAAGGCCATGGCCTCGGCGGAAAACCCGGAGGTGGTCTTCCCCTGCGACCGCCATCCATTTACGCACCAGGAGGAGGCTTGGCGGATCCTCCTCGCGGACAAGGTGCGGTCGGTGGTGGTGTCGAGTGGAACGGGCTCCGGCAAGACGGAATGCTTCTTGGTTCCCATCCTGAATTCGCTGGTGAGTGAGGCGCGCACCGCCGGGCCTCTCACGGGCGTACGCGCGCTGTTCCTCTATCCGCTCAATGCGCTCATCAACAGCCAGCGTGAGCGCCTCTCCGGGTGGACGCGGCCGCTCAACGGCAAGGCGCGCTTCTGCCTCTACAATGGCGAAACGCCTAACCACGATGTCCAATCCTTGCGCCAGCAGTCCCGGCCCGAGGAGGTCCTGAGTCGCTCGGATCTGCGGAAGAGGCCTCCTCCGCTCCTTGTGACCAATGCCACCATGCTGGAGTACATGCTCGTGCGGCACGAGGATCAGCCCATCCTCGAACAGTCCCAAGGGATGCTGCGCTGGGTGGTGCTGGACGAGGCTCACACTTACATGGGCTCGCAGGCTGCTGAGGTCGCACTGCTCTTGCGACGCGTCATGCATGCGTTCGGCGTCCAGCCGGGGAACGTGCGTTTCGTGGCGACCTCCGCGACACTGAGCGGGACGGACGGAGACACGGCGCGGCGGGATCTGCGTAGGTTCCTCGCGGACATCGCGGGTACGCGGGAGGACTTGGTCCATGTCGTGGAGGGCAAGCGCTTCGTGCCCCCCTTGCCGCAAGAGGAGTCCACGCGAGCGGATGAGCTTCCATCGCTGGAGTTGCTCCAGGCCCAGGAGCCGCTAGAACGATTCCGGGCCCTGGCCCGCGCTCCGCGCGCGCGTGCCCTCCGCGCACTGCTTGCCAAAGGGCAGGCGCAACCTCTCTCCGCGTTGGCCGCCGAGCTTCGTGGCCAGCCTGTCGAGCGAGTGACTGAGACAGACCGGCAGGAGACGCTGCGCCTGTTGGATGTCGCGCGCTCGGCGATGCTGGAGGACACCCCCTTCCTCCCCCTGCGAGGGCACTTCTTCCATCGCACGCAAAGTGGGGTGTGGGCATGCTTCCGAGCGGATTGCTCCAAGCGAGAGGGCCCACTCACCAGCTCGGATTGGCCCTTTGGTCGCATCTACTTCGAGCGACGAGAGCACTGTGAGTGCGGAGCCAGGGTCTTCCCGATGGTCCTCTGCGGCGGCTGTGGCGCGGAGTACCTCCTGGCGCGAGAGGTGACCTCGGCGGAGGACGGCCAGCGGCGCTTCATTCCGCACGACCTGGACCAGGAGGATGGCTCGGACGACGGAATTGAGAACGAGCTCGAGAATGACGAGGATGAGTCCCCCTCGCTGGCCCCCACCATGGGACTCCGGCTGCTCGGCCGCTACGGGCGCGTGGAGATGCAGGAGCTGAGGAGCGATGCCCTGGAGCCGGAGACAGGCGTGCTCGTAACGCCTCCCTCGGGAGCATCCATGTGTTACCTGTTGCCCGACGAGGGCGCCCTGCGCTGTGGCCGATGCCGGGAGCGAGAGCAGGAGCCTGGCCAGCTCTTCCGCCCCCTGCGCGCGGGAGGTGCGTTCTTCCTGGGCGTGGCGATTCCCACCCTGCTCGAACACGTCCCGGTGCTCAACGACATGAAGCGCCTGCACCCCTTCGAAGGACGGCGACTCCTCACCTTCACGGACAGCCGTCAGGGAAGTGCGAAGTTCGCGCTCCAAACGCAGATGGAGGCGGAGCGTAATCGGATTCGGAGCGTGCTCTACCACAAGCTCCAAGCTGACCGAGCCTCCGTCCGCCCTGGCTCTGGCCCCGCTGTGGCACATCTGAAACAGGAGATCTCCGCACTCGAACCGATGGCGGCAACGAATTCAGTCATCGCGGGCATGCTCGAGCAGAAGAAGCAGGAACTGGCCCGTCTGTCCGCGCCTGCAGAGGGGAGGCTTTCATGGGACGAGGCCGTTCAAGTGCTCCTCCAGGACACGGCAGTGAAGGATTGGATGTACGCGGCGTGGCAGCGGCGCGCGGGTGAAGCATTGCCGCCGAGGGACTTTGCTCGATTCCTCCTCTTCCGAGAGCTTCTCCGCCGCCCGAAGCGACAAAGCTCCCTGGAGACGCTTGGGCTGGTGGCCATCCGCTACCCGGTCGTGGACAAGTTGGATGAGCGTGATGCCCCTGCAGCGTGGCGTGCTCGCAGTCTTCCTGCCCAGGAGTGGAGGAACTTCCTCAAGGTGGCCATCGACTTCATCGTCCGAGGCCGGACGGCAGTCCTTATCGATGAAGAGTTCCTGCGGTGGCTAGGGCTGGCAATAAAACCCAAGTTCCTGCTCGGGCCGGACGCCACCCGCCCCCCTGTTATGGAGCGATTCTTCCTCTGGCCACTCGCCTCTAAGAATACCCGGGCCCGCCTGCCGCTCCTGCTCATCAATGCGCTCCGCCTGAACGCTGATTCGGAGGAAGACCGCGCATTCATCAATGAGCTGTTGCGCGATGCCTGGCAGACCCTCCTGCGACTGGGACTCCTGGAGCAGCTTCCGGATGGTCGCAAGATGAATCTTTCCCGGCACACCGTACTGTCGACCGTAGACGAGGCATGGGTCTGCCCGGTGACCCGGCGTGTCCTGGACGCCTCCTTCTACGGGCTGACCCCATACATCACCCCGGAGCTGCGTTCGGAGGAGATGCGGTGTACGCGTATCCAAATGCCGCAGCTTGCCTACCCCAATGGGAGGGATGAGGCGGATCGGGTTATTCCCATCCATCAGCGACAGTCGTGGTTGGAGAAGAACGAACGCATTCTGGCACTCCGACAGCGCGGTGTGTGGACGGAGTTCAGCGACCGGCTCGCAGCCTCTGCCGAATACTTCGAAACGGCGGAGCACTCGGCGCAGCAAAGCGGCAAGCGGCTGCGAGAGCTGGAAGACCGCTTTAAGCAAGGGGACATCAACGTCCTCAGTTGCTCCACCACGATGGAGATGGGCGTGGACATTGGCGGTCTGTCCGCGGTGGCGATGAACAACGCGCCCCCAGGCCCCGCCAACTTCCTGCAGCGAGCAGGCCGTGCGGGGCGGCGCAAGGAGACCGCCGCCGTGACTCTCACCTTGTGCAAAGCCATTCCTCATGGGGAGGCCGTCTTCAACAACCCCATGTGGCCTTTCATCACGCCTATCTTCGTCCCGCGAGTGTCACTGCAGAGTGAGCGCATCGTTCAGCGGCACATCAACGCGCTTGCGCTCACGCGGTTCATTTCGCTTGAGGGAGGCAACGGATTGGAGCTCCGAGCGGGGACCTTCTTCAGTCCGGTGCCCGGGGGCTCCAGCCCCGCCGAGCATTTCGAGAACTGGCTGAGCCGAAGTGAAGGAGCCCCAGCGGACGCGTGGTTGACCCGAGGCATCCGAAGTGTCGTCACCGGCTCATTCCTGGAGGGCATCCCTGAGTCCCGGTTGCTCGCCAGTACTTCGGAGCACATGAAGCGCGCCCGCGAACGCTGGTACTCCGAATGGGAGGCTCTCACCGAGCAACTCCAACTCGCGGGCGGCCCAGTGAAGGAGAACGGACAGGCCGCGTCGGCTCCGCAGCTTGCTCTTACCCGTCAGATGGGCCGTGTCGAGGGAGAGTATCTGCTGGGAGAGCTATCCTCCCTTGGGTTCCTACCGGGATATGGCTTCCCCACTGGAGTGGTTTCGTTCGTCAACACGACCGGCGAGCAGCTCGCCCGCGAGGAGAAGAACCGAAAGCAGAAGAAGATGGACGGGACCGGAAGGGAGAACGCCCAGCCACTCACGCGTCGTCGTGGATACCCCTCGCGGGATTTGCCCCTGGCCTTGCGAGAATACGCGCCAGGGACCGACGTGGTGGTGGACGGACTCGTCTACCGCTCCGGTGGTGTTACCCTGAACTGGCACATCCCCGCCTCGGATCAGCAATTCCACGAACTACAGTCCTTTCGAACCGCGTGGAAGTGCCGGTGTGGCGCTACAGGATCCAGCAGCGTCCAGGTTGACGCGTGCCCCGCCTGTGGCGCGGAGGCGAACCTGTTGCGGCGCATTCCCTATCTGGAGCCTGCGGGTTTCGCCGTCCCCTTGGGCTACAAGCCGCATACGGACCTGTCAGCGCAAAGCTATGTGCCGCCCCGCCCACCTTGGATCTCCACTGGTGGTGGGGCCTGGCTTCCCCTTCCGAGAGCCGATGCGGGCCGCTTCCGAGCGGCGCATGACGGCGAACTTTTCTTCCGCAACGGCGGCACAAATGGCAACGGCTTCGCCATCTGCTTGGTTTGCGGCAGGGCCGAATCCGAGGAGCCAGAGCGGGAGGAACAATTGCCTCCAAAACTGCGTGGGCACTTTCCCCTGCGTGGTGGGAAGGCCCGGTTGGAGGACGGACAGTGCCCAGGAAATCTCCAGGAGCGGGGCGTCAAGCGTCATCAGTGGCTGGGGGCCACCGTGAGGACTGATGTGTTCGAGTTGCAACTGGCGGACTCCCGAACCGGATTCCCGCTCGCCGACGACTCCACTGCGGCGTCCCTTGCCGTCGCACTGCGTGAGGCGCTGACGAAGAAGCTGGGCATCAGCGAACGTGAGCTCGGCTGGGCCGCCGTTCCCGCGCGCACCGCCAGAGGCGAACCCGCCCGCTCCCTCATCCTCTTCGACACCGCCTCGGGCGGGGCCGGGTACGCAACAGGCGCTGGGGCCTACCTGCCCTCGCTCCTGAATGCGGCACGGCGCATCCTGGAGTGCCCACGCCAGTGCGACGCCGCGTGTCATGCGTGTCTGCTGAGTTACGACACGCAGCGGGAATTGGCCCGGTTGGATCGCCACAAGGCGTTGGCCCTGCTCAATCCAAGCTTCCTCCAAGGCCTCGAACTGCCGCCGGCCTGGGCGGTGTTCGGAGCTCCAACGCAGCTCGAGTACGAGTTGATGGAGAATGCGCTCGCGCGCGAGATGCAGCGCGTGGAGGCCACTGAGCTCAGGCTCTACCTCGGGGGCAATGCCGCAGATTGGGACGTGGTGGTGTGGCCCCTTTGCTCACGACTCCTGCAGTGGGCCGGAGCAGGAAGAGTCATCCGTCTTTTCCTGCCGGACTCCTATCTGTCCCAGTTGGGCGAATCGGTGCTCAGCCCACTCGCGGGACTCGCCTCGGCGGCGCGCGTCGAGGTCCGCACGATGACGCAGCTTCCCATCGTGAGGGGGCTCTCCCTGGCCGCGGAAGTGGGCGGAGACAAGCGTCACTGGCGATGGGCCTGGACCGCCGGAGGGGCCCAGGCCCCTGGCGAAAGCTGGGGAACAGGGGCAGGAGGGGAGCACTGTGTGAGCGCGGCGGAGGAAGCGCCACTTCCCGCCGCCCCTGGTACACCCGTACCCGAGGCACGACTCCGGCCCACCGTGCCGGGCAGCCTGCGCGAACTGCCCATCCGCGGTGAATTGGATGGCCCCATCCACACGTTCAGCCAGCGATTCTGGGACCTCATCTGCAGGAAGGCGCCTCTCTTGAAGGCGCGTCTCGAACAGAAGATGCCCCTTGTGGAGGTCTCATATACGGATCGATACGTGCGATCCCCTCTTACGGTTCGCTTAGTGCGTGAATTGGGGCGCGCGCTCGCAGAGCGCCATGGCGTCATTACTCCCAGCACGCAAGTGCTCATCCGGACCACCCGGCTCGATGAATCCTCCAACCAACGACTGGGGCGCCAGTTGGAGCATGACTGGATGCGTACGGTCGACCGCGACGCCGTACTATCCACCCTGCTCAAGGGCTGGTTGTTCCAGGTGCAGCCAGACACTAGAGACCGTGTTCCGCATGCACGCACGTTGAGCCTGCGATGGGCCGACGGACAGCAAGCGCGCATTCGACTGGACGAAGGGGTCGGGTTCCTCATTCCCGAACCGAGGCGCTCCTTCGACTTTGGAATGAGCACGGCGGAGCAGGCACGGAGGCTTGCCTCCGAAACCTTCCGTGTGGAGCGCCGCAACAATCCCAGTCCGACCTACCTCTATATCTCCGACGTCGCGCCATGATCCCCTGACGTTGGTGGGCCCCTCTGTCAGGGCGAGGAGGGCCCCCGCGCCCAAGATACGCGTACACTCCGCCTGCTCAAACCAGGGAAATCCCATGTGGCCGCAGAAGGGCTCCGTGTCTTGCGCCGTGCTTCCCATCCCCCACGCCCTGCGCACTTCCGCTCCGAGCGGCTTTCATTCCAGGGCTGTGCTCACTTCGTCGTGTTGAACGCCTCGTGATAGGTCACCCCTGCGAACGCGATGGCCAGGAAGTACTCGGCAGGACTGGCCCATCCCGCCGGAATAAAGGCCTACGGGAGAGCGTGCGACATGGCGGGCGATGACACCGTCAGCCTTCGTGCCTAGGGACACGGACTGCAGGCCCGCCCGTTGACGCGCACGCACGATGAGGCGCTCGGTGTGGCTCCTGATAAGGAGCAGTCCGGAGAGCGGCGCCGGTGAATCCGGCCGCCGTGTGAGACACAAATTGCGCGCCGGGGGATTTGAAGTCGATTACGTGGGAGGTAATTGGAGCGCTTCCCCCGGGTTCCTAGTGTCAGGGGCATGATGATGCCGAGCCGTCCGGTGGGTGAGTTGCTGCGGGAGTGGCGCCAGCGCCGCAGCTTGAGTCAGCTGGATTTGGCGTGCCGCGCGGATGTGTCGGCACGGCACGTGAGCTTCCTGGAGACGGGGCGCTCCACGCCGAGCCGGGACATGTTGCTGCATCTGGCCGAGGAGCTGGAGGTGCCCCTGCGCGAGCGCAACGCGCTGCTGGTGGCCGCGGGCTTCGCGCCTGTCTATTCGGAGAACGAGCTGGATGGGCCCCGGATGGGCGCGGCGCGCGAGGCGGTGGAGCTGGTGCTCTCCGGGCACGAGCCCTATCCCGCGCTCGCGGTGGACCGGCACTGGCAACTGGTCACGGCCAACCGCGCCATCGGGGTGCTCTTGGAGGGCGTGCCCATGGAGCTGCTCCAGCCGCCCATCAACGTGCTGCGGCTGAGCCTGCACCCGGAGGGGCTGGGCCGGCGCATCCTCAACCTGGAGCAGTGGCGCGCGCACGTGCTGACGAGGCTGCAGCGGCAGGTGTCGAGCACGGCGGACGTGACGCTGGCGGTGCTGCTCGAGGAGCTGCGAGCGATGGGGGCCCCGAGCGCGTCCGCGGAGCCGGACTTCGCGGGCGTGGTGGTGCCGCTGCGCATCCAGACGCCGCGAGGCATCATGTCCTTCATCGGCACGACGACGGTGTTCGGCACGCCGGTGGACATCACCCTGGCGGAGCTGGCGATTGAGTCGTTCTTCCCTGCGGACGCGGCGACGGGGGAGCTGTTGCGCAAGGCCGCGGCCGAGGGCTCGCGACACACCGACGCCTGAAAATAGGGACGCCCCGTTCCGGCCATAGGGTAACCGGAGCGGGGCGCGGGGTGTGGCGACCGCGACTACAGCGTGGGCGTACCCACGCGATTGCTGCAGTACGCGCTGGAGCCGCAAGTGGTGCCGACGCTGGTGTACCAGGCCGTCTTGCGGGTGCCGTACTGACGATTGTCCGCGTGTACGTGCGCGCCGGTGGAGTTGCCCGTGGAGCCCACGAGGCCCAGCGCACAGCGGTCACACGTCTTGGAGCCGGACGACACGTTGGAGTTCAGGTGGAGCTGACGGAAGTCCCAGCCGGTGGCGCCGGTGACGACGTAGTAGTTGCCCGCGCCGCCGTTACAGGTGGTGCCTCCGCTGCAGTTGTTCGCACAGCCGCCGTAGTAGGCGTAGTAGCGGCTGACGTTGATCATCCCCCGGTGGTTCCACTCGCTGCACGTGCCATTGCTCATGTCGAGCGCGTTGTGGCTGCTGCCCGAGCACGAGTAGTACGTCGTGGAGCCCACGCGAGCGGCCGTGTCACAGATGGGGCCCACCGCTGTCGCGGACAGCGCGCTGGTGGCCCATCCCGTCACGGTGAGCACCACCGTGGCCAACATCCACTTCATTCCCTTCATGGAAACCTCCTCTGGGTTGTTTCGCTGTGGCACTGCCTACGGCGGTGATGCAGGGGTCACCTCCGCAGCCGCTGCTTCTCGCGCAGCAGCAGGTGCCACTCCTGGAGGTTGAGCTTCAGCGCGGACAGCCACGCGTCGATTTCCAAGTCCATGCTCGCGTCCACGCCCCGCAGCGACTCCAAGAGGGGCCGCGCGGAGGCCTGACCCAGCCGGGCGATTCCCTCGAGCGCCGCCTTGCGCACCGCGGGATTCGCGTCACGTCGGAAGGTCTCCACCAGCGAGCGCCGCGCCCCATCCGCCTCCGCCCCTGGCACGCCTCCCAGCGCCGTGGCCGCCGCCGCGCGCAGGCCCGGGTCCTCCGCCTCGAGCTGCCGCGTGACGCTCTCCACCGCGTCGTGGCCCACGGCCTCCATGGAGACCTCGCCCAAGAGCTTCGCCGCCACCGCCGGGTCCTCCGTCGCCGCCGCCACCGACACCGCCGTCTCCGACACCGCGCGGTCATGGCCGGAGTACACCTGCGCGCTCTCCTCTCGCAGGTTGTCGGCCACGGCCTGGCGCACCTCGGGGGATGAATCCCTCGCGAGCTGCTCGTACGTCACCACGCCGCCGTTCTTCGCCATGAACTCGACGGAGGGCGTGGCCCTCAAGGCGCGCACGGCCGCCGCGCGCGCGGCCGGGTCCGCGTCTCCGGCTGCTCGTGCGAGCAGGGGCTGCACCAGCGTGGGTGACTCGGCGTGGCTCGCCTTGGTGGCCAGCGCCGCGCCCAGGGCCTCCAGCACCTCCGGCTCGCGCTCCCGCTCCAGCGCGGCCTGCAGCTCGGCGACGGGCAGGGCCAGCGCGGCCTCACGCAGCCGCAGCTTCACGTAGCGCCGCAGCGCCGGCGATCCGCCCTTCAGCGCGGCGCGCACGTCCACCAGCATCGTCTCCACCGTGCAGGTGGACGGCGTCAGCAGGGGCTGGGCCGCGCTCGCGGACATCCCCCCGGCTACCAGGGCCGACAGCAGCAGCGCGCGCCCCAATTGCTTTCTCACGAGGGCGTCCATCAGTGCGGCGCTCCTTCCTCGACGAGGCACGCGTGGTGCTCGCCCTTGCCCAGCCAGATGCGGGCGAAGTCCACCGTGCCGGAGGCGTAGAGCTGCTTGAACTCCGCGTAGTCGCGCTGGAAGCGCGGGTCCTTCGCGGCGAGCCTCGCCAAGAGCGGCAGCGCCTTCTCTCCGGCGGCGCGCACGGCGAAGCGGAAGATGGCCCAGCGCACGCAGACGTCGTGCTCCTTCTCGAAGGCCGCCTCGTAGATTTTCAGGGCCTCCTCCGGTTCGCGGGTGACGCCGAGCCGGAAGGCCGCCATCTCCCGCACGTCGCGCTCGCGGTCCGTGGTGAGGATGTGCTGGAGCTCGTCGAAGGACTCCGAGCCGATGAGCGGATTGGAATACGACGGCATCTCCAGCGCGAGCAGCCGCACCGCCATGTCGTCCGACTTGCCGGCGATGGAGAGCAGCTCCTTCCAGTACGGGGCATGGGTGCCGGTGCGCTCGAAGTCCTCCTTCATCACCCGGCCCAGGGTGCGCGTGGCCACCCAGGCCGTGGAGTCCGCAGTCTCGTCCAGCGCCACGGCCTTCAGTCGCGCCAAATCACTGGGGGACAGGCGTCGCTGGGTCTCCAGCGCGTCCAGCGCCGCCGAGCGGTTCTGGAGCGGCATGCTCCGGTCCTCACCCAGCTTCAGCAGCGCCTCCGACACCTTCGCGTCGTGGACGGCCGGGGCCGCCTTGAGCGCGTCCAGGTAGAGCCCCAGCTCGGGAGGACTGGCTTGCTTCGCCCACTCGACCACCTGGAGCCCGCGGCCCGCGTCCTGGCCCACCACCTCCGTCAGGCGCTCCTGGAGGTACGTCGCCAGCAGGTTGTCCCGCTTGCCCACCGCGACACCCAGCGCCTCGCGCAGCGAGTCCAGCGTGGCCGTCTTGTCGAGGTCTCTCAGGCCGTCCCAGCACCCCGGCATGGGAAGCTGTTCAACCGCCAGCTTCGGCTCGTTGGGAGACGGCATCCCTGAAGACGTGCCGACCAGCACGCCACTCGCGGAGGGCGGCCTCGCGGCGGAATCAGAGCGCGCGCTGTCCTCGACGGAGGGAGGTGCCCCTCGGGAGAGCAGCAGGGCGACAGCCGCCCCCACCAGCACCGCGCCCACCAGGGCCCAACCAGGCTTTCTGAAGGTCATCAGGAGAAAGTCGATAGGTGGTTAAAGCTGAGAATTCTCGATTACTTGGAAAATGCGTGAATGGCAACGGATTTGTCACGGGCCCGACGCGACGCCTGCTCCCTGCGAGGGCGGGCGTGAAGCGCGCGGAAGCGGCGGACATAGCTTTCCCGGGTGAGGTGGAGGTGACGCCTCCCATCACAGCCGATGCCTGGCAGGGGGAGTCCCATGCACGAGCCGCCACCCGCCGCCTCTGGAGAGGATGGCCGTGCGTCTTCTCGCGGAGCCGTGCCCTGGCATGCCCTTCCCCCCGAGCGTGTGTTCGAGCAGTTGGAGAGTGGCGCCGAGGGCCTGACGGACGAGCAGGCGCGAGAGCGGTTGATGCGCCACGGGCCCAACGTGCTGGAGCGCCAGAAGGGTGAAGGGCCGCTGAGGCTGCTCTGGCGTCAGGTGAACAGCCCGTTCATCTGGGTGCTCATCGTCTCGGCGGTGCTCGCGGTGGTGATGGGGAAGGTGACGGACGGGCTGGTGGTGGCGGCGGTGGTGGTGCTCAACACCGTCATCGGCTTCGTGCAGGAGTTCCGTGCGGGCAAGGCCATCGAGGCGCTGAGCCGGATGGTGCCGGAGAACGCCACCGTGGTGCGCGCCGGCGACAAGCGCGCGGTGCCCGCGGCGGAGCTGGTGCCTGGCGACGTGGTGGAGATTGCCTCTGGGGACAAGGTGCCCGCGGACATGCGGCTGGTGTCCTCACGCAACCTCCAAATCGAGGAGGCCGCGCTCACCGGCGAGTCCGTCCCCGCGTCGAAGCAGCCCCTGCCCGTCGAGGAGGACGCGGAGCTGGGCGACCGGACGAGCGTCGTCTTCGGCGGCACGCTGGTGACGTCCGGCGCGGCCAGGGCGGTGGTGGTGGCCACGGGCGGTGCCACGGAGCTGGGCCGAATCTCGGAGATGCTCCGAGGGGCGACGGACCTCCAGACGCCGTTGACGAAGGCGCTCGCGACCATCGCCAAGGTCATCACCGGGGCCATCCTCGTCGTGTCCGTGCTCCTGCTCGGGGTGGGCCTGTGGCGCGGCTATGACCTCAGCGAGGCCGTCGTCGTGGCGATTACCCTGGCGGTGGCGGCGATTCCGGAGGGCCTGCCCGCCATCGTCACCATCGCCCTGGCCATCGGGGTGCAACGCATGGCGGCCCGTCGCGCCGTCATCCGCAAGCTGCCGGCGGTGGAGACGCTGGGCAGCACCACCGTCATCTGTTCGGACAAGACAGGCACGCTCACGCGCAATGAGATGACGGTGCAGGCGCTGTGGACACCGACGGGGCGCTACACCGTCACCGGGGTGGGCTATGCGCCTCGGGGAGAGCTGCGCAGGGATGGCCCGCCGCTCAGCGCCTTGCTGGTGCCCGAGGACGTGCGGGAGCTGCTGCTCGCGGGCGCGCTGTGCAACGACGCCGCGCTGCACGGGCAGGGCGGTGATTGGCGGATGACGGGTGACCCCACCGAGGGGGCGCTGGTGGTGGCGGCGGAGAAGGCGGGCCTCGGCGTGGACGAAGCCCGCGCCCGCTTCCACCGGCTGGACGCCATCCCGTTCGAGTCCGAGAGCCAGTTCATGGCCACCCTGCATGAGGACGCGCGAGGCGGCCGCGTGCTGCTCCTCAAGGGCGCGCCCGAAGTCGTGCTGGCACGGTGCGCGCCGGACGGCGCCGCGTCGAATGAGGCCGTGCTGGAGGAGGTGGAGCGACTGGCGCGGCGGGGGATGCGCGTGCTGGCCGTGGCCTCGCGCGAGCTGGCGGAGACGCGAGACACCCTGGCACTGGAGGACGCGGAGGGGGGCCTGGAGCTGCTGGGACTGGAGGGGATGATGGACCCGCCTCGCGAGGAGGCCATCGAGGCGGTGAGGGCGTGCCACGAGGCGGGCATCGTCGTGAAGATGATTACGGGCGACCATCTGGCGACAGCGGAGGCCATTGGCGCGCGGCTCGGGCTGCACGAGCCAGGGACGCCCGGTGTCGCGGGCGCGAGGCTGGGGGCGCTGGACGATGAGGCGCTGGCGGACGTGGCCGAGCGCACGAATGTCTTCGCGCGGGTGGCGCCGGAGCACAAGCTGCGGCTGGTGCGCGCGCTCCAGCAGCGGCGGCACGTGGTGGCGATGACGGGGGACGGCGTCAATGACGCGCCCGCGCTCAAGCAGGCGAACATCGGCGTGGCCATGGGAATCACAGGCACGGCGGTGTCCAAGGAAGCGGCGGACATCGTCCTCACGGACGACAACTTCGCATCCATCGCGGCGGCGGTGGAGGAGGGAAGGCGCGTCTACGACAACCTCATCAAGTCGCTGGCCTTCGTGTTGCCCACCAACCTGGGGCTCGCGCTCATCCTCCTGTGTGGCGTGGCCTTCTTTCCCATCCAGGACTTCGGAGGGGGGCCGGTGCCGTTGATGGCGATGCTGCCCACGCAGTTGCTCTGGATAAACCTGGTGGCCACGGTGTCGCTCGCGCTGCCGTTGGCGTTCGAGGCGCGTGAGTCGGACGTCATGCGGCGCAGGCCGCGCGACCCGGACGCGCCGGTTCTCAGTCACTTCATCGTGATGCGCACGGGCCTCGTCGCCCTGCTGATGGCGGCGGGCGCCATTGGCTTGTTCCTCTGGGAGTACGCGCACGAGGTGCCGGACGTGGGGCATGCGCGGGCGCTGGCCGAGGCGCAGACGATGGCTGTGAATACCGTCATCAGCTTCCAGATTTTCTACATGGTGATGTGCCGCACGCTCACCGGCTCGCTGCGCAAGGTGGGCCTGTTCAGCAACCCCTCCGTGTTCATGGGGATTGGGGCGCTGGTGCTCTTGCAGCTCGCCTTCATGTACGTGCCCTTCATGCGGCGCATCTTCGGCACCGCGCCGCTGTCGCTGGAGGCCATTGGCCTGTCCGTGCTGGTGGGCGCGGTGGTGGTGCCCGCGGTGGGCTTGGAGAAGTGGCTGCGCGGACGCAAGGACGGCGGTCCGGTGGAGCGCTCCCGCTCCCGCCCCCGCTCGCGAGAGGATGAGGAGCACACGCCGCCTCCCGGGACTCACGAGCGTTTGCCGGCGTGAGGTGCTTCAGCGCTCCGTGCGCGAGGGGCGCGCGGCGGCGTCCGGGAGCGAGGTGTCCTCGGCCTCGAAGACGATGTGGCAGCGGTCCAGCTTGGGTCCGCAGGCGTGGTCCAGGTCCGCGCGGGTGTCGCAGCCGGGACGCTCCTCGCAGGTGTCGGGAAGGAAGGCCCAGACGAACTGGAGCACGTTGCCCCGGCGTCCCTCGGGCAGCGCGGCGAGGAAGTCTTCGCGGTACGTCTCGAACAGGCGCGCCAGGTGCACGGTGTCCCTGTCCAGGCGCACGTTGCGCTTGTCGCCGATGAAGCGGCGGCTGGCCTCGTTGAGCTGCGAGTGGAGGTACTCGGGCTGGAAGTGGGAGCTGTCCATGCGCGGGCCGCCCCGGGTGGCGTGGAAGAGCGCGAGGTGCACGCGCGGGTCGGCGAACTCCCCGGAGAGGACGCGATGGCGCAGCGACCACAGCGTCATCCGCCGGCCGCCCACGGGCCATGAGCGGGCCCAGAAGAAGCGCCCTGGCCAGGGCTGCTCCACGCTCTCCAGATAGGGATATCCATCCACCACCTGCTGGAGCACGAGCGCGTGGTAGGTGTTGAGCCAGAAGGCGAGCGCGTCCTCCGACGTCGGGAAGACATCTGGCCGGTTGTGAGGAGAGAACGAGGCGAGCGACGCGACGAAGCGGTCCAGCTCCGCGCGCTCGCGCCCCATGGAGGAGAAGTCCACGTCGCCGTCGGGCTGGACGTGTCGCAGCACCTTCTCGAAGCCCTGGTAGTGGAAGGGCTCGTCGGCGGAAGGAGCGGAGGCGGGCAGCAGGCCCTGCACGTACAGCGTCGCCAGCGCCGCCAGCATGCTCACGCTGGCGAAGAGCACGGCGGCCACCAGGTAGCGTCGTCGGGAGGGCAGGGGAGCGTCCACGAGGCGCGCAGCATAGACCAACGCGAGCCCGCGCCACCTTGGCCCCACCGGTCTCCCGCCCGGCGAGCACACAGAAGGACGCCATGCCCACCGGCCACCCACCCTGGGGGCGCCTACGACGTCCTGAGGTGGAGGGCTCGGCGGATGGCGTCCACTCCTGCCAGACGTGAAGGAAGCCGCTGCGGCATCCGCTGCTCTCCCAGTCGCGGACGACGCCACGACGGCGTCCGCGCCCTCCCGGACGCGGAGGACTCCGTTACGGCGTCCGCAGCTGTCCCGACGCGGAGGACTCCGCTACGGCGTCCGCCGCTGTCCCGACGCGGAGGACTCCGTTACGGCGTCCGCAGCTGTCCCGACTCGGACGACTCCGCTACAGCGTCCGCCGCTGTCCCGACGCGGACGACTCCGCGAACGTGTTCAGCAAGCGGTGCAGCTTCACCGCGTGCTGGAAGCCGGGCGCGAGCGACGTGCCCTCCGCGACGTCCTTCGCGAACGCCGCGTAGAGCTGCGCCGTCTGGTGCGCGTCGTCGGTCAGCGCGCCCTTGGCGCTCAGGAGGTACTTCTCCGGCGTGGGCAGCGGCTGGAGCGGCTGGTTGTCGCCTCGCGCTCCGGACACGGTGAGGTCCTGCGACAGGTACAGGTCCCCCTCGGTGCCGGTGATGGTGCAGCCGATGACGCCGCCATTGCGCTTGCCGGCCTCGACATGGGCGGACAGCACCGCGCCGCTCTTCAGCGTGCCGGTGATGAGCACCTGGTCCGGCGCGGTGACGGGGATGACCTCGCCCGTCTCCGCCAGCGTGGTGTGCTCGAACTGGCGCGTGACGAGCGCGGCCACGCTCTGGAAATCCCCCACCGCCGCCAGCACCGTGTCGAGGAAGTGCGCGGTGATGGTGGCCAGCGCGTTGGCCCCCTTGGTGGCGTCCGCCGTGTAGTCATACGCCTTGGGCCGCGTGTGCCCGAGCATGGCCGTGGACACCTGGAGCGTCACCGAGCGCACCTGCCCCACGTAGCCCTCCTGGAGCAAATCCCTCAGATAACGCGCGCCGGGCGCCAGCCGACGCTGAAGCCCGATGACGGTGCGCACCCCCGCCGCTTGCGCCAGCGCCGCCAGCTCCGTCGTCTCCTCCACCGAAACGCCCAGCGGCCACTCGCAGAACACGTTCTTCTTCGCGGCGATGGCGGCGCGCACCAACCGCGCGTGCTCGGCCGCGCGCACCGAGACGACGACGAGGTCCACCTCGGGATGCTCCACCAGCGGCTCGAAGCTCGCGAACGCATGCGGCACGTCGAACCGGCGCGCCGTCTCATCCGCGCTCACCTGCCGCGTGGTGCTCACCGCCGTGACGCGATAGCCCGGCAGGGACTGCAGCGCGGGCAGATGCGCGTAGGTCGCCCACCCCCACTGCGGGCTCGCCCCGATGATGCCCACCCGAATCCTGTCCGACACGCTCGACTTGCCCATCGCTCCACTCCTTCGCAGGTGACGGGGCGGCACCGCGCCAGTCCGGGCTCCGCTCCCGGCCGGCAGGCTAGCGAGCGACCTCCGTGGATTCAAGACGACTGGTCATATTCAATGAAAAGCCGTGGAGTATCATGGGGTTGTAGCGAATTCGAGGCGGGTTTTGACGGCCCGGGGCACGGGCCCTAAAAGGGAGCGATGCCGAGAGCCAGCGTTCGCGACAAGCTGCTCGCCGCCGGTCTGGAGACCCTGCGTACTCAAGGGTTCAACGGCTGCGGCGTGCAGGACATCACCGACGCGGCCGGCGTGCCGAAGGGCTCCTTCTACAACCACTTCGAAAGCAAGGAAGCGCTGGGCGCGGCGGTGGTGGACCAGTACATGCGCGCCAGCAGCGCGGACCTGTCGCTGCTGCGCGACACGTCCCTCACACCGCTGCGACGGCTGCGCGCCTACTTCGCCGCGCAGGTGGAGGTGCTCGTCGCGGGCAGGTTCGAGTGCGGCTGCCTGCTGGCGAACTTCGCCGCGGAGCTGGCCGACCACAGCCCCCTCATCCGCGAGCGCGTGGCGGCCTCCTTCGCCGAGTGGTCCTCGCGCCTGGAGGAAGTGCTCCTCGAGGCGCAGGGTTCCGGAGAGGTCGCCAAGGACGTCGCTCCAGAGATGCTCGCCACCTTCATGCTCGGGGCCTGGGAGGGCGCCGTGCTGCGCAGCCGCGTGGAGAAGGGCCGAGCCCCGCTGGATGCCTTCCTGCGGCTGGCGTTTGATCGCTCCCTGGAGCAGGCAACCGCCGCCTGCGCCCCCTAGCGCGCATGGCGCGGCTCGCCAATCCGCACTGTTTAATTAGGGATTGTTGCTTTCTCGTGTCTTGAGACAGAGTGCTCCCTGAATCACGGGAGGGAGTCAGCTTTGTCCATACGTGTAGGTCTTGCTCGCGGGCTGTGTCTCGCGGTCCTGCTCTTTGGCGCGGGGGCATTCGCGCAGGGCGTCTCGGTCATCACCGGCACCATCACCAGCGCGGATGACAAGCGTTCGCTCGCGGACGCAGTCGTGACGGCGACGTCGCCGAAGCTGCAGGGTGAGCGGGTGGTCGTCTCGGATACGAGCGGCCAGTACCGGCTCGCCCAGTTGCCGCCGGGTACGTACACGCTGCGCGTGGAGCGCGAGGGCTTCGAGCCCTTCGTGCGCGCCGACATCGTCCTGCGGTTGGACCGCACCATCCGGGTCAACATCCAGCTGTTGCCCTCGGCCTTCGGCGAGGAGATTTCCATCAGCGCGGCGCCCACGGTGGACGTGGGCTCCAGCACGACGGGCCTGAGCGTGGACGCGGACTTCCTGCGCACCATGGCCGTCATCCGCCCCGGCACGAAGGGCTCCGCGTCGCGCTCCTTCGAGTCGCTGGCGGAACTGGCCCCGGGCGCCACGGAGGACCGCTACGGCGTGAGCGTCAGCGGCAGCAGCTCGCCGGAGAGCCAGTACGTGGTGGATGGCCTGTCGGTGAATGACCCGAGCGTGGGAACGCTGGGCACGCCGCTGTCCGTCGAGTTCGTCCAGGAGGTCAACGTCATCACCGGTGGCTACATGCCGGAGTACGGCCGCTCCACGGGTGGCGTGCTCAACGTCGTCACCAAGTCCGGCTCCAACGAGTTCCATGGCTCGGTGTTCGCGAACATGGCCCCCGGTGCGTTGCAGCGCAACGGCACGGTGGTCCGCCAGGAAGGCACCGTCATCTCCGCGCAGGGCCAGCCCTGGAACCAGGGCGACTTCGGCTTTGATTTGGGCGGCCCCATCCTCAAGGACAAGCTCTGGTTCTACGTGGGCGTGGCGCCGTCGTTCAATCGCATCCGCGTGGACCGGCAGCTGAGCACGCTGGACTTCTGCACGGAGGTGGACCCGGCGATCGGCTGCGCCACGGTGGGCCAGCGCCGCAGGGACCCGGAGACGGGCTTCGGTCAGGTGACGCCGATTGAAGGCTCGCGCACCACCCGCTTCGCGGACGAGCGCAGCATCCAGTACATGAGCAAGCTGACGTACCTCTTCAACCCGGACCACAACCTGTCGCTCTCCGTCTTCGGCACGCCGCGCTCCTCCGGCGGCGACGGCAAGTATGCCTTCAGCGACGACGGTGACCCGGAGGTCTGCGTGGGCCTGTCCTGCACGGCCTACGTCCAGGGCACCTACGACTCCATCGCCACGCGGCGCTCCAACGGCGTGATGGACATCGTCGCCAAGCAGTCCTCGTCCTTCTTCGACAAGAAGTTCCTCGTCGACGCGACGGTCGGCTGGCACCACCAGTCGGACAGCCAGCTGCCGTCGGATGGCTCGGGGCTCTTGTCGGACTCGGGCCTGTCCTCCCGGCCGAACATCGCCTGGCGCCGCACGCGCAACCCCGGCCCCCACACCATCACCGAGTTCGAGTCGCTGCTGGACCCGTCCGTCTGTGGCGCCACGGAGGCCGAGCAGCGCCGCAACTGTCCCGTCACCGCCTACTCCACGGGCGGCCCCGGCACCATCAGCGAGCAGGAGTTGGACCGCGTCCAGGGCAAGGTGATGGGCACGTACCTGTTCCAGGCGTTGGGCCACCACATCGTCAAGGCGGGCTTCGACGCGGAGCGGATGAGCTTCTACAACAACCGCGCGCGCACCGGCGGCACGCCCTGGCAGGAGTGCACCGGCGGCGACTGCTTCTACACGCTGAACCAGTACGGCTACCTGGATGGGCCGGACTCGCCGGTGTTCCTGGCCAGCAAGGAAGGCACGTCCACGTCGATGACGGTGGGCGGCTTCGTGCAGGACAGCTGGTCCATCATGGACACCGTCACGCTCAACGCGGGCCTGCGCTACGACGTTCAGACGCTGTGGGGCCTGGACGACAAGGTGGGCCTGCACCTGCCCAACCAGTGGTCGCCCCGCGTGGGCGCCGTCTACGACTTCACCCAGCAGGGGCGCTCCAAGCTGTTCGTCAACTTCGCGCGCTTCTTCGAGAACGTGCCGCTGGACATGGCGGACCTGTCCTTCCCGCAGCAGCAGCTCCTGTCGGCCACGTATGACTCGCCGCCGTGCCGCCCCGACGACCGCAACTCGCTGGTGACGGACTGCGTGGCCAGCCGCAACCGTCAGCTCATCGGCAACAGCGAGAGCCCCAATCAGGCCTGGGACGCGCAGGGTGGCGACCGCGTGCCGGTGGACCCGAACATCCGCGCCCAGTCCGCGGACGAAATCATGGTGGGTGGCGAGTACGAGGTGCTGCTCGGCCGCTTCGGCCTGACGTACACCCGCCGCCAGCTCAACGACGTCATCGAGGACATGAGCCGTGACGACGGCAACACCTTCTTCCTGGGCAACCCGGGCAAGGGGTACTCGACGGACTTCCCGGAGGCGGTGCGCAAGTACGACGCGGTGAACCTGTACTACCAGAAGGCATTCTCCGACGGCTGGCTGGCCCAGGCCAGCTACACCTGGTCCCAGCTGCGCGGCAACTACTCCGGCCTGTTCCGCGCGGACACGGGCCAGTTGTCGCCCAACCTCACGCGCGACTTCGACCTGCTGTCGCTCACCACCAACCGTGACGGTCCGCTGCCCGGTGACCGCACGCACGCCATCAAGGTGTTCGGCGCGCGGGAGTTCCAGGTGACGCGGACGACGAGCGTCAATGTTGGCGGTGGCTACCGCAGCCGCTCCGGCACGCCGCTCAACTACCTGGGCGCGCACCCCCGGCGCAGCGGCTCCGAGACGTTCATCCTGCCGCGCGGCAGCGCCGGCCGGCTGCCCTGGGTCCACAACCTCGACACCCACGTGGGCGTCAGCCAGAAGCTGGCCCGCGACTACACGCTGAGCCTGTCGCTGGATGTGTTCAACCTCTTCAACTTCCAGCAGTACACCGCGGTGGACCAGACGCTGACCTTCACCCGCGTCTATGCGATTGAGCAGGGCGGCAAGCCGGAGGATTTGACGGCGTGCCTCACGGCCAACAACCCGGGCTGCAAGGTCATCTCCACGGCGACGAACCTGCCCATCACGACTTCCGACATCAACCCCAACTTCAAGCGTCCCACCGCCTACCAGGCGCCGCGCTCCGTCCGTCTGGGCGCGAAGCTCAGCTTCTAGGCCCCCACCATGAAAGGACAATCACCCATGAAGACTCGTTGGATGGGATGGGGACCCGGCGTCGCCGCTTTGGTTCTGCTCGCGGGCTGTGGCGTCGAGGACCCGGAGCCGCAGTGTGTCGTGGCGCGCGCGGTGAGCGACGGCTCCATCGGCTCGTTCGCCACCGTGTACACGCTGTTGCCCGGACAGAATCCGGACCAGCAGTGCGCACAGCTCAAGCCGGAGCCGCTGGGCCTGCAGAAGTACTACAGCCAGGACCCCAACGCGCGGGACACCGTCGCGGTGCGCAGCGAGCGGCTGGGCGAACTGGTGGCGGACTTCGAGGAGGACCGGCCGGACCCGGACCCCTCGCACACGCCGTTCTCGGTGGGCCCGTTCTCGAGCGAAGGGCCCGGCGCGGACAACTTCTGCGACGTGCCCCAGCTGAGCCCCACGCGGCTGGACGTGCCCGCCACGGCCACGCTGCCCGCGCAGAGCTTCCGCTACGAGTGGTCCAACCTGCGCATCTACAACACGCCTGGGATTCCGGGCACGCAGTTCAAGGCGGACCTGACCTACACGGAGAACGGCTGCACGGCGACGTACCAGGCCAAGGGCATCTGGCCCGTGGTGGGCTGTGCGACGAAGGGCGCGCCGGACGAGACGAAGTGCGACCCGTACGCGGACTACTCCGTGGGCCGGCTGCGCGGCTCCGGCATCAACCCGCTGTTCCCCGTGAAGTGCGACCCGGACGCGCTCATCTGCGTGCTCACCGGTGACGTGCCGTCCGACGAGACGCCCTGAGCGTCGGTGAAGCAGGCCCCTTCCGCTGCTCGTCGAGCGGAAGGGGACCTGGGGCTCACTGGAGCGGGGTGGACTGCTGGTCCACGCCGGAGGACTTGCGCCAGTCGGTGAGGTTCGTCTCCTCCTGGGGGTCCACCTTGAACGTCCCGTTGGAGCCGTACCGGTTCCGGTCCATCTTCAGGCCGGGCCGGTGCTGCCGCTGCCCCAGGCGCACCAGCCTGCGCCCCTGGATGCTGTTGCCCCGCACCGTCAGGTTCTCGCTGGGCGCGCCGTTGGAGCCCAGGCCGAGCATCATCCCGTAGCCCTGCGTGCCGGAGATGGCGTTGTCCACCACCTGCACCTCGCGCGAGTTCTCCACGCGGATGCCCGTGCCGTCGCTCCCGCCGCTCTGGGTGATGTCCCGGATGACGTTGCCGCTCACCACCACGCCCACGGGGCTGGGCTCGTCGCCGATTCGCGAGCCCCCCACGGAGATGCCCCGGCCCGCGTCGTGGATGGTGTTGTCCTCCACGCGCACGTCCCGCGCGGAGTAGTGGATGACGAGGGCCTCTCCAGAGGACGTGGGGGACTTGCGGAAGCCGTACATCGTGTTGTCACGAATGACGACGCGATGGCACGTCTTGATGTCCACGGCGTTCTCGTCATTGTCGTGGAGCAGGTTGTTCTCGATGAGGATGTCGCTCGCCGGAGCGTCTTCCTTCTTGTCCGGCAGCAGGCACTGCACGGAGTCCCCCGAGTTGTGGTGGATGTCGTTGCCGCGCACCGTGATTCCGCGCGACGTGGCCTGGATGACGACGCCGTGCGAGTCGCCCTTGGGTTGCTTGCGGAAGTCGTGGATGTGGTTGTTCTCGATGAGCACGTCCCGGGCTCCGCCGTAGGTGGCGATGCCGGCGCCCAGGGTTCCGTGGTGGAGGTCGTTGCCGGTGAGCACGGAGCCCGTGGTGTTGCCCTCGAAGAGGACGGCGAAGCGGGGCTGGCCGCGCACGTCGATTTCGAAGCCCTCGACAATCCAGTAGGGCTTGCGCACCTGGACCAGCGTCCCGCCTTTCGGCGTCGGGACGATGCGCGGTCGCCCTTCGCCCACCAGGGTGATGGGGGCATCCGCGCGGCCCGCCTTCACCGCGTTGTCGATGAGCAGGCCCTCCGCGTACTCGCCGGAGGCGACCCGGATGGCCTCACCGGGACTTACGACTCTCAGCGCGCGGCCGATGGTGCGGAACGGCGCCTGCTTCGTCCCCGCCGCCGTGTCCGAGCCCGAGGTGCTCACGTGCCACTCCCGGGAGAATTGTTTCGGGCGGCGCGTGGCGTGCCGCACGGTGTCGCCGCTCCCCTGGTCGCCCTCCTTCTTGGCGGGCGAGGTCGTGCTCGCCGCCCATGCGGGGCTGAACGCCCACAGCGCGCAGGCAAGGCCCCATCCCAGTGTCAACTGGCTGACCCTCATCCCCATCCCCTCCCGTCGGACAAACCCCGCTCCCCAAGGTGCGCACGATGGCGCGGCTGGGAAGCGGGGAAGGGGCCCGTCGTTGCCGCTGGGGTTCAGGGAGGGGCGGGCGTCTTGAACTCGGGGATGAGCTCGCCGGTGAGGCGGATGCTCTTGAGGACGGCCTCGTGCGAGAGGGCGCCCACCTGGTGGAAGGACATGAGGGCGTCGATGCCCAGCGACTCGTAGCGCTTGAGGCCCTGCCGCACCTGGTCCTTCGTGCCGACGATGAGCGAGTCCTGCGCGCTCAAGACTTCCCAGACCTGCTCGTGGGGCACGTCCTCGCCGGACATGATGCGGCCGAGGATGCGCTGGGCCTTGGACACGGGGGCGTTCGGGTCCTTGCCGCGCAGGTACTGGCCCGTCAGGCCGCCACCGGCGGGGTCCCTGGCGAGCGCCTCCAGCTCCGCGGCCGACTTGACGAAGAAATCCTTGGCCTCGAAGAAGGTGAAGGAGCCGTTGGTGTACCAGGCCGCGGCCTGGGCGGCGCCGTTCTCCATGGCCTCGCGCTCCGAGTCCGCGCAGTGCACGAAGGTGAAGAAGGCCACCTGGTTGTTCACGAACTCGCCCACGGGCTCACAGCGCGTCCTCAGCGCCTCGCGGTAGAGGTGAATCATCTCTCCCACCTGCTCCGGAGACGCCCACAGCGTCACGCCGAGCGCGCCCACGCCGTTGCGTCCCGCCTGCTCGAAGGACGCGGGGCTGGAGCACGCCTGCCACAGGGGAGGGTGCGGCTTGCGGTAGGGCTTGGGGATGACGCTGATTCGGGACCATCTCGAAAGCCTGCTGCATCTGTGAGCGGGTGGCGTCCGCGTCGATGTTGAAGACGCGCCACTCGGGGATGGTGCTGCGGGCCATGCCGAGCTGGAAGCGGCCGCCACTCAGGTGGTCGATGAACGCGGAGCGCTCGGCGATGCGGATGGGGTGGTTGAAGCGCGCGGGCGCGAGCGCGGCCGAGTGGCCCACGTGGATGTTCTTCGTACCCATCGCGATGGCGGTGAGCATGACCTCCGGCGCGGAGCTGTAGCTGAACTCCACCGCGGTGTGATGCTCCACCTGCCACCAGACTCCGTAGCCCATCTCATCCGCCAGCCGCGCCTGCTCCAGTGTTTCGCGGATGAGCCGATGCTCATGGTCCGGCTGGGTCCAGTGTTCCTTCGGGTGCTGCATCTCCGAGAAGATATCGAGTCGCATGTCAGGTCCTTCCCCCTGTAGACCTCGGGTTGACTCGAGTGTAGCACCGGGAGTGAGGCTGTCTTGTCCCATGGGTCAATCCTTGTCATGCGAGGGTCGGGGTTGACATCCATTGTTTGTCTTGCATGAGGTCACCCGGGGCGGAGCGGGAATGCTCTACTTCGTCGGCCCGCACCCGCCTCCCTCGGGGTGGTGCGGGCTCATGACCGGCCTGTCTCCCTTCCCTCACCTCGCGCCCCCTCTCGTCGGGGGAGCCCGGCCGATTCCTGCTCACGCTGGGAAAAGGAAGCTCGAATGCAAATGCAAGGCAAGACGCGCTGGGGCTGGGCCTGTCTCATCATCGGAATGCTGGGGGCCGCCCTGGGCTGTGGCTCGTCGGGAGAAGTGCAGTCGCTGGGCGCGGTGGAGTTCGTGGGAGCTGTCTCGGAGGCGCTCGCGGGAGAGGACGTCACGCGTGTCACCGTCACCCTGACGGCCACGGGTGTCCCTGCGTCCACGGTGACGCTGGTCCAGGACGCCGGTGCGTGGCGAGGGACGTTCCACCAGGTTCCCGCCGGCACCGCGCGGATGTTCACCGCGGAGGCGTTCGATTCACAGGGCGCGCTGCGTTATCGCGGCGTGGCGGAGGGTGTCACGATTGTGGCGGGTGAGACGGCGGTGGTGGCCATCACCTTGCAATCCCTCTCCACGGGGGCGCCGTTCGACAACACGGTGCCCTGCATCGACTCGTTGGTGGCGTCGTCGAGCATGGTGTTGCCGGGTGGCAACATCGTGTTGCGGGCCACGGCTCACGACAAGGATGTGACAGACACGTTTTCCTATGCGTGGAGCGCCACGGGTGGGGTGTTCACCACCACGGGCACGTCGACCACGACGTGGACGGCGCCGCAGGTCTCCGGGGAGTTCGCGTTGACGTTGACTGTCACGGACTCGCGCGGCGCGGCGACGAGCCTGCGCATCGATGTCCGCACGATGTCGACGGATGGCGGGCCGAACTCGGGCGGGGCGAGTGTGAGCGTGGCGTTCAACATGGCGCCGACGGTGCGGGGCATCACCGTGACGCGTTCGCCGGTGCCGGTGGGGCAGAGCACCACCGTCACGGTGGACGCGGTCGACGCGGATGGGGATGCGCTGACGTATCAGTGGTCCACGGTGTGCGCGGGCGCGTGGACGCAGCCCACGTCCACGTCGGCGTCCTTCACGCCGAGCGCAGTGCCGTCGGGGGACCCGTGTGGCAACTGTGCGCTCACGGTGGCGGTGTCGGATGCGAAGGGTGGACGAGGGCAGGGGACGCTGCGCGTCTGCGTGGGGCTGGGCACGGGCCCGAGTGTTCCTCCGCGCATCGTCCTGGCGAACCAGTCCGCGAACACGGTGGCGGGCCGCGAGGCCGTGACGCTGCGAGTGCTGGCGGAGGATGGAGATGGGGCGGCGCTCACGTTTGGCTGGGCTTCGAGTGTCGGGGCGCTGGGCACGGCGACGAACGGCTTCACGTCCAGCGAGGTCCGTTGGACGGCGCCGGCTTGCGTGGCGACGGGCAGCGCGCCGACCGTCACGGCGACGGTGACCAACGTGCGCGGCTTCTCCGTGGCGCACACGTTCAGCGTGAGCGTGGTCAATGGGCCGGACTGTGGCAGTGGCACGGTGGCGCGGTGGGATGCCACGGGCAGCATGCTCACGACGCGCGCTGGCTACACAGCGCTCCTGCTTCCGTCGGGCAAGGTGTTGGTGGCGGGGGGCTACAATGGCATCGGTAGCACCATGGCCTCGGCGGAACTCTACTCTCCAGACACGGGAGCGTGGAGCGCCGCGGGCACGATGAGCAGGGGGCGCATCAGCCACTCGATGACGATGCTTCCGTCAGGCAAGGTCCTGGTGGTGGGGGGGCTTCCCACCACGCATGGAGGGAACGGCCTGCGTGAGGCGGACCTCTATGACCCTCAGACGAATGTCTGGACGGCCGTGGCCTCGATGACCTTCGAGAGGAAATCACACACCGCGACGGTGTTGCCCTCGGGCAAGGTGCTTGTCGTTGGTGGCGCTGTTGAAGCCACGGGAGGAGGAAGAATCCCCGAACTCTATGACCCCGAGACGAACTCCTGGGTCCCTGTCGCGAGCTCGAGTGCGATTGGCCGGGGAGGCCACTTCGCGCTCCTGTTGCCCTCGGGCAAGGTGTTGGTGGCGGGGGGGAACTCCATCGCCGAACTCTATGACGTGGCCACGAACACCTGGGCCGCCGCGACGGGGCTTACGGGGGGCTGGACACACGCGTTCCTGTTGCCCTCCGGGAAGGTCCTGATGCACGTCGGCACTTCGTTGTGGGAGTACGACCCGTTGCTCAACGTCCAGCGGAGTGTGGGGACGTGGAATCACCATCGGAACGCGGCGCACTTGGTCATGTTGCCCTCGGGGCGCCTGATGTTGACGGGAGGCCTTGAAGGCGTGGGGCTCACCACGGAGTTGTTCGACCCCGCGACGGGTGTCACCACCTACTCCGTGAGCATGCCGTCGGCCCGAGCGGGTGGTTGGCCTCTCCTGCTTCCCTCCGGGAAGGTGCTCATCGCGGGAGGCGTGCTCTCCGATAACAACACCTACGTCAACACGGCGGTGCTCTACACCCCCTGAGCCTCGCGAAGCCGACACCTTCATCGTGTGACTGGCACGGTGGGGGTGTCGGCCTCCCTCGCGGGCACCCGTCCGCTTCCCAGGCCGGGTGCCCGCGAGGGCCACGTCGGGAACAGGTGCCGAGCCCCGGTGAACAGCGGCAACCACAGCCTGCCCCGCGACATCCTGGCGTCCTCGAAAGGACATGCCCTTGCGTTTGCGCTCTTGCCTCTCGCTCCTGCTCCTTCTCTCCTCCTGCGCTACATCCGCGCCGAGCCCCAGCGTGTTGGTGCCTCGGAGCCGGAGGCTCGCCAACCTCCAGAGGGCGGCGACGCTGCCCTGGAGCGACGAGGGGCGGTGCGTCGTCAAAGAGGCTTCCCAGCCGTGGCCCGTGATGGTGGAGCAGTGCTTTCACGTGCTCGACCGCGAGAGGATTCGTTTTCAAGACCCCACGGGAAGGTGCGCCATGGCCTCCACGGGTGCAGTTGTTGTGGGAATCGGAATCTGCATCCTGGCGGCACCGGAGATTGTTGTCGGCGCGGTCATCATTACCGGTGCAGTGGTGGTGGCTGTCGTCATCAAGGAAGCCCTGGATGCCTACGAGTTGCGACGAGGCCATTCTGAGCAAGCAAAGCCTGTGTTCCAGACAGGTTCTTCGCTGAAGGAACCCGTGGTGGAGCGAAGCCCGAAGCCCGAGTCATCAGGACAGGACGGCCCTCCCACGATGCCCCCTGTTTCCCTGGAGCAAGAGCGCCGCCCTGATTGCACCCCCCGGCCCGTGCCGCACCTGGGCGGCGATGCCCTGCACAACCGGTGCGCCGACAGGGTTCCTCGGAATGGATTCCCCGGTTCGGATGTGCTCGTCAACGGGAAGCGCTTCGACGCCCTTCAAGCCGGCGAGCGTGTGTTGTGGGAGGTGAAGACCGACAACTTCGACACGTTCTCGGTCTACCTCCAGAGGATTGTGCCTGGAAAACAGGTGGCGGAGCTGCGGCGAGAGCGTGCTCTCGCTCTGTCCTGCGGATTCGATTTCCGGGTCGGCGTGCGAAGCGCCGAGCACAAAGATGCCCTGGAGGTCGAAGCGCCAGAACTTGAGGGCATCATCGTCGTCATGGAATGGTGCTGAGAGAGATGACGGCCAAGCAACGCAACGACCTCGGCATCATCGTCTACGGCCCCGCCCTCATGCGCGGTGATGACCGCCCTCTGGCTGTTGTCCGCGCCATGGAGCGCACGTCTCCTGGTCTGCGCCTGGAGTGGACGATCTCCGACGAGGGAAACCCCGTGTCACTGCCAGAGCGCGACGCGTGGATTGCCCAGGGGAGGTCGGACTCACCGGGCTTTCCGCTCGTCTGCAACGGTGGCGGTGAGAGCGACCTCGTGACGCTCTACGGCCTGGAGCTACCGAAGGACTTCGGGCCGGCAGGGCACCCGCTGTTCGAGGTTCATGCCGCACTGCCACTGAATGGCGCCAGCATCGCGGAGGCCGCGGAGATGTTGGCGGCGGTCGCGGAGGCCGCTCGCGCGTTCTGGGGACATGTGACGCCGTTCCGCGCGGGGGTGGAGATCGCGCGCCAGACCAAGAACTGGGCGGCCAATCCGCAGCCACCGCCACGCGGGCTCCCAGCGCTCAAGCTGCCCAAGGACCTTCGCTCACCGGAGATTCCGCATCGGCTGGGCTGGCTGAGCTACTGGTCGGCCGCCGCCGCACAGGCCATCGGTTTTCCAGACCCGATGCGCGACGCGGCGCTGCTCTCGCGGGCGCGGCGTACCACGACGGGAGGATGGGTGGTCGGGTTGACGGATGCGCCGCTCGACCTCGACGACCCAGCCCACCTCAATGCCCTCCTGAGTGCCTACGAGCGCTTCCCGGAGATCGGCGGACGCTCGGGGCGGTGACGGCCTCCCTCCCGGGCACCCGTCCGCTTCCCAGGCCGGGTGCCCGCGAGGGCCACGTCGGGAACAGGTGCCGCGCGCGCACGAACCACGTATGCAGGAGCGCATGAGCCGCGCTGACTCCCGTGGAATCCTCTTCGACCTCGACGGCACGCTGGTGGACTCGCTGCCGGATATCATCGACAGCTTCCTGCAAGCCTTCCCCGTGCATGGCCTCACCGCCCCCACCTACGCCCAGGTGCGCGCGCTCATCGGCTACCCGCTCGACTTGATGTACGCGGAGTTCGCGCCCCAGCACGTGCCCGCGCTGTGCGCCACCTATCGCGAGCACTACCCCCTCAACTACATGAACCGCTCGCGCCCCTATCCCGGTGTGCTGGAGGCCCTCGGCACGCTGCGCGAGCGCGGCTACCTGCTGGCCGTGGCCACCACCAAGAAGAGCCCCATGGCCCGCCGCTTCGTGGACGCCATGGGCCTGGGCTCCGTGCTCCACCATGTGCAGGGCACGGATGACTTTCCGCACAAACCCGCACCCGATGTGCTCCACCGCGCCCTCGCCGCGCTGGAGACGGGCGGATTGTGGATGGTGGGTGACACCACCCTGGACCTGCGTGCAGGCAAGGCGGCCGGACTGCGCACCTACGGTGTCACCTGGGGCACTCACCCCGTGGAGGAACTGGCCGGTGAAACACCGGATGAGCTTCAGCCCGACTTGCGACGGTTGCTGGAGCGCCTTCCTCCCCTGTCCTGAGTCGCTCGCTATACTTGGAAAGTATGGAGCCACTGCCCGACGTCCTCCGTCATTTCCATCCCGTGCTCCCAGCCACCGCGCTCCGTAAGAAACCCATGCGAGTGGAGGTGGCCGGTCGTGCCTATGCCCTCTTCCGGGACGCTGAAGGGCGTCCCGCCGCGCTCGCGGATGCGTGTCCCCACCGCTTCGCGCCTTTGTCCAAGGGCCGCGTGCGCGCGGATGGTCGGCTCCAGTGCCCGTACCATGGCTGGCGCTTCGACGCGCAGGGACAGGGCGCCAATCCCAGTCAGCCGGAGCTGCGGCACTGCGACGTGAAGAGCTTCCAGGTGGTGGAGCACCGGGGCTACCTGTGGCTGGCCCATCGCGACACCCCGCTGTCCTCGCTGCCGGAGCTGCCCGCCAACGACGGTTACCTCTTCGGCGGCAGCTTCTCCGTGCTCTTCGAGGCGCCGCTGCATGTCGCGCTCGACAACTTCAGCGAGGACGAGCACACGCCCTACGTCCACACCCGCCTGGGCTGGGATGACCCTCACGCGGGCCAGGTGGAGTTCAAGGCGCACAACCTCGAGGACCACACGGAGGTTTTCTATCGCGCCCCCCAGCGGCCCGCGCCGCTCATGAAGCTTCTGGGCGTGCGCGACGGCGACCTGTTCCGCAACGAGTGGGTGACGCGCTTCGACCCGGTGCACAGCCAGTACACCGTGAGCTGGGAGGCGCCCTCCGGAAAGCAGCGTCCATTCATCACCCGCGCCAACATCTTCTTTGTCCCGGAGACGGCGAAGACGACGCGCCTGCATGTCTTCTCCTTCCTGCGCTGCGTGCAGCCGCTGCTCAAGCCCTTCCTGCCGGTGGCGGCCCGAGTGGCCATGGAGCTCACCCGCTGGGAGGTCGTCGACGACGCGCGCTTCATCCCCACCGTCGCGGACACGCCCTACAGCCACAGGGGCATGCGCCTGGACCGGTACGACAAGCCGCTGGTGCACCAGCGCCGCCTGATGGAGCGCATCTACTTCCGTCAGCCTCGGACGACGACCACCGAGGACGAACTGCCCGCCGTGACGCTCGCTCGCGAGGCGGTAGGCTGAAGCCCGCATGAGCCTGGACGCGCGCGTCATGGAGACCCTCGTCGCCCAGCGGCGCCGCTTCCTCGCGTTCCTGGCTCCACGCGTGGGCAGCCCGGAGGAAGCCGAGGAGGTCCTCCAGCTCGCCTTGGTGAAGGGGCTGGAGAAGGGCGAGGGGCTGCGCGACGAGGAGAGCGCGGTGGCCTGGTTCTACCGGCTGCTGCGCAACGTCCTGGTGGACCGCCACCGCCGCGCCCGCAGGGAAGAGCGCGCCCTGGCCGTCGAGGACGCGGAGGCTCCCCGCTCCACCGAGGACGCCGAGGCGCTGGAGTCCTCCGTGTGCGCGTGCGTGGCGGGGCTGACGGACACGCTCAAGCCGGAGTACTCGGCCGCCATCCGCCGCGTGGACCTGGAGGGCACGCCCGTCTCGACGTTCGCCCGCGAGGAAGGGCTCACCGCGAACAACGCCGCCGTCCGCCTGCACCGCGCCCGGCAGGCCCTGGGCCGTCGGCTCATCGAATTGTGCGGCACCTGCTGCACCCACGGCTGCGTGGACTGCGCCTGCGAGCCGGGGCGTCCCCGAGTCACCGAAGAGGCCCGACAAAAGCCGGTGTAATGCGGCGAGGAGTCCGGGCGTCAGCCCTGGCGTCAGGGGCGGGCGGGTGCTCGCCCCCTTCGTCGAGGACCTCTCATGGACGCCGAAACCCTCCACCGCCTCGCGCTGCCCGCCAGCGCCGTCGCCTTCCTCCTCTTCGCCATGGTGCTGCCCACCGCGCGGCTGCGCCGCCGCACGGGCCAGGCTGCCTTCGTGCTGCACCGCCGCGCCAATCCCTTCCAGCGCGTCATCGGCGTGTGCATGGGCCTGTTCATCCTCGGCCTGACGGCCTGGAGCGCGTTGTACGCGGCGCTGGGCTCGGAGCGGCTCGGTGTGTGGCCGGTGCCGGACGCCGTCCGGTGGCTGGGCTGGGCGGTGCTGCTCGCGGGGCTCGTCGTCGTGCTGGTGGCCCAGGTGCAGATGGGCGCGTCCTGGCGCATTGGCATCGACCGGGAGCCCACGGCGCTGGTGACGGACGGCCTGTTCTCCGTCGTCCGCAATCCCATCTTCGCGGGCATGCTGTGGGTCGTGGTGGGGATGGCCTGCGTGACGCCGAGCGCGTGGACGTGGATGGCGTGCGCCGACTACGTGCTACTCGTGTCTCTTCAAGCAAGGCTGGAGGAGGAGCACCTCGCGCGGCTGCACGGCCCGGCGTATCGCGAGTACGCGGCGCGGGTGGGGCGCTTCCTGCCAGGGTTGGGCCGGTTGGAGCCTGCGGAAGTCACGGCCTGAAGGGCACACCTCCCAACGGCACCCGGGACTGGGATGAACTCCGGCCCCAGGCGCTTCTGGTAGGTCAGTCGTTCACGTCACTGCACCGTGAAGGCGAGGTCATCCACGTCCGTGAAGCCGCCACCGGGGCATGCACCCGAGAGGCTGGTGGAGCGGAGGACGGCTCGCACCGCCTGCTGCGCGCCCGAGGGCAGGGTGTAGGTTCGCGTCACCCACGCATACCCCGCGCTCGACAGGGTGGTCGCGCCCAGGCTCACCCACGTCGGGCTGGCGGCGTTGGCCGCGGTGAAGATCTCCAACTGCTCCCCGGTGCCCGAGGCAAAGGCGCTGACCTCCACGCGCACCGTCTTCCCCGAGGCGAACGGCGTCTTGTCGAGCGTCATCACCCGGACGCGTTCGACCGAGCCATCCTTGAGGTAGCCGCCCGTGACGTCCGTGCCCACGGTGGTGACCGCGGTGCCATCCGCGCAAGTGCCCTGCAGCGTGTTGGGCTGCTGGGCCTCCGGATACACCGTCCCCCGGCCCTCATAGAACATCCCCGAGTCGCAGGAGGCCTGCGCCGTCGAGCACAGCCCGGTCTGTCGCGTCGTGTTGTAGGTGGCCAGGAGCATGGGGGCCAGGGTGCAGGTCAACCCCGTGCTCGCGCGAGCACAGAGGTCCGCCCGGCCATCGCCATTGATGTCTCCCAGGGCGAGCGTCGAGCCGTACTCGTCGGCGGACCACCCTCCGGAGTCAGCGAAGTGCATGTTGGTGACGTAGCGGTAGTTCCTGAAGGAGGTCCCCGTCGAGAAAGAACAGACCAGCCCCGTCGAGTGCCGGCCGCAGACGTCCGCCTTGCCGTCTCCATCGACGTCGCCGAGCTTGATGGACTTGTAGCGCGACGGCAGGGTTCCCCATCCCTGGGCGTCATCGAAGGACATCTGCGTCCAGCGCGACGCCGTCGCGAAGCCCGTGGCGACGCCCTCGGACAGTCCACACCACATGCCGTCCGCCCCACGCGCGCAGATGTCCGCCTTGCCGTCGTTGTCCAGGTCCGCCAACTGGAACGTCGTGGCGTGCTTCGCCAGGGCCCACGACGGGGCCGTGAAGTCCGAGCTCCAGGACGTCGCGGCCTCGAAGGTCGTCCCATTGAAGAGGCTGCACACGATTTCACCCGCCGCGTTCCGGCCACAGATGTCGGCATAGCCATCGATGTCCCCGTCGACGTTCCCGAGCCGGATCGAGCCATAGAGCGCCTCCGAGGCATTCCACCCGTTCGCATTGGAGAACTCAGCCGCGTTCCAGGCTGACGTCGCGAACGCCGTCGTTCCGTTCGACTTGAAGCACAGGTAGCCAACCACGGCACGGATGCAAGCATCGGCGTTGCCATCATGGTCGATGTCCGCCAACTGGAACGTCGTGCTGTACTGGGCCGGCTTGTAGCCATCCGTGTCGGCCACCAGGCTCAGCCAGTTGGTCGCGGTGTCCATGGAGCCGTCCGCGAGCGACAGCGCGCACCGAATCCCCCCGGAGCCACGCCCGCACACGTCCGCCTTGCCGTCGCCATTGATGTCACCCAGCCGGACCGTCCCGTAGTAGCCAACGTCGCTGTTCCACGTCTCCCAGTCGGACAGGTAGGTCGTGGTCCATTGGGTCGGAGCGGGAAAGCTGAACATTCCCCGGACGCCGGGATGCGCGTCGAGCGGGACGAAGACGTACGGGGCGCCAGACACGGCCTTGAGCTTTCCGACCAGGGACACCACGAAGCGGTAGGCCCAGTCCGTCCCAGCGATGTCCCCCGTGGGATTGAAGTCATGCATCTGGATGATGCCTCGCTCGAGCCCGTTCACCGTCCTGTCCCCAGCAGGATCCAGCTCGAGGCTCTTGGCGACGTAGAGGTCCGCGCAGGCCTCCGGCGTCAAATCGTCATTCGTGCAAGCCCAATCGTGGGCGTCCCAGTCGAAACAGAAAGGGCCACTCATCTTGGACAGCGCGGGGTCGCTCCGGACGTTGTTCGCGATCGAGGAGGAGCCGTCGCACGCGTGGACTCCACCGGTGGGGGACTGCCCCCAGTTGTCGCCCGGGGCCCGGAAGAGAAACATGCCATCCGTGATGTAGGGGTCCAGGATGGCCTGGTTGACTTTCAGCTCGGCGATCTGCCCCGCGGCCCCCAGCGAAGGGTTGGTGAGCGCCTCGTGGTCATACGTGTGGTTGGCCACCCGGTGGCCCATCTCGACAATCTGGGACAGATAGGTGGTGTTGCCCAGGTCGCCGTCGAACCGCGGACAACCCGCGTCGATGCGGCACCCGTTGATGAAGAAGGTCGCGCGAATCCCCTGCTGCTGCAGGTAGTTCGCGATCTGCCAACTGGTATTGAAGCTGGCCTCCGGATTGTCATCCGGACCGTCATCGAAGGTGAAGGAGACGGTCCGGTACGGCAGGGGTGGGTCCTTCCAGGCATTCCCAATCTGGGCGTCGGTCAGGACGGCATCACGGCGCTGGGCCGTCTCGACGGGGGCGGAAGGAGTGGACTGGGTACAGGCCATGCTTGTCATCAACAACGGCAGCAGGAGTCTTTTCATGGGGGAATCCAAACGGGGGCCTTCGTGAATGGCCCGGCAGGCTCCTACCATGTCGCGCTGACGCCTTCGCACGGCGCTTCCAAGGGCAGACTCCAGGCGGCCCCAAAGCATTCCATGCGTCACCTGCTCGCCAACGAGCAGGATTTGCTCGCTCTCACGGAGCGGGTGTCAAAGGGTGTTGAGAGGGAAGACGGCCCGACGGGCCGTGGCCGTCTTGCTTCGTGGAGTCTTGTGCTCCACGAAGTCTCGACGGGAACCGCTTGCCGGTGTCAGTGCGCCGGCTGGGCGGGCTCCTGCCGCTGCTGGGGTCCGACGCCGGTGCGGGCCTCGAACGCATTGCAGCCGCTGGCGCCAGAGACCTTCAGGTCGTACGCACGCAGGTCCGCCTGCATGCAGCGCTGCGTCTCGTTGTCACTGGGGTTCGCATTACCGCTGGCGAAGTAGCGACAACTCTTGCAGTTGCCCCACTGTCCTTCCGCCATGATGACCTCCTCGGAAAAAGGGGTGCTGCTGTCTTCCTTCCGAGGGTGGGGTCGGTGGCGAAGCCTCACAAGCGGGGACGCGCCACCGCCCCGGGAGGCGGTCGGTCCGGCGCCTGGAGTTCAGGCGCCGGACGGGTGAGTCTCTACGGCTGCGGCGCGGGCTGCGGCTGCTCCGGCTGCGACTGCTCCGGCTGCTGCATCTGCGCGGGGTTCTGCTCCGTCGCGCCGGGCAGCGGCTGCACCGTGGGCGGCACCGCGTTCTCGTCCTTCAGGTCGGAGTCGAGCGGGCGAGCCTCGAACGCACCCACCGAGCGCAAGAGGCGCAGGGCGGCGACCGAAGCCTGGAGGCGCTCGCTCACCAGGCCGATTTCGGCGTTGGTCAGCGCGGTGTTCGCGTCCGCGACTTCCAGGTACGTGGCCACGCCGGCCTTGAAGGAGACGTCGGTGAGGCGCTGGGACTCCCGCGCCAGCTCCACCGTCTGCTCCGCCTTGAGGCGGTTGGCCAGGGCGCTCTCCAAATCCAACTGCGAGCGCTTCACTTCCTCGCGCGCCGTCAGCTCCGCCTTGCGGGCGTTGGCCTGGGCCTCGACGATTTTCGCGGAGGTGTCCGCGAGGTTGGCCTCGCGCAGACCGCCATCCCACAGCGTCCAGTTGGCGCCGAGGGTGATGAGCCACACGTCCGCCCGGCCCGCGAAGCCCGCGGCGTTGGCGATGCGCCAGGTGCCGGTGAGGCCCACGGTGGGCAGGTAGCTGAACCACACGCCGCGCTTGTTGATGCGCGCCAGCTCCGTCGTCTCACGGGCCGCGGCCACGTCCGCGCGCTGCTCCAGCGAGCGCTCCACGAGGACTTCCGACTCCGTCTTCACCGGCACCTGCGGCTCCGGCGGCGGGGCCACCTCGAAGTCCGGGCTGTCCAACGCCAGCAGCGTGGTCAGCACCAGCTTCGCGGACGCCAGCGCGTTGCGGGCGCGGATGAGGTCCTGCTCGGCGCGGGACAAATCCTGCTCGGCGCGCAGGAGCGCGACGCGCGTCACCGTGCCGGCGTCGAAGCGGACCTTGGTGTCCTTCGAGCGAGCGCCGTTGAGCTCCACCAGCCGCTCCTGCACCGTCACGGCCTGGGCCTGCGCGGCGGCGCCGTAGTACGCCTGCGCCACGCCGAAGAGGATTTCCCGGCGCGCCTGCTCCACGTTGAGCGCGGCGACCGTCTCGCTCTTGTAGGCCGCCTGGATGCCCGCCCACAGCTGGGGCGCGATGATGGCCTGGCGCAGCTCCGCCTGGAACTGCCGCTGCACCAGGGGCTGGATGACCACGGGCTCGGGACCCAGGGGGCCTGGGGGAATGACGGCGGCATTGGAGTTTCGGACGATGGCCGCGCCCACGGTGATGGTGGGCAGATAGCCCGCCCACGCCTTGCGGGACGCCGTGTCCGCCTGACGCAGCCGCGCCTGCGCCGCCTTCAGGTCCAGGTTCTCTTTTCGCGCCTGGATGAGTGCGTCTTCCAGGGTCAGCACGGGGGGCGGTGCCGCGGCCAGGGTGGCCGCCAGGGTCAACGCCAGAAGTGAGCTCATAACCGCCTCTGCCTCCTCGTGGGGTCCGCGCCGGCGCGAACCCCAATGGTCCTAGATGGATTCACTACGGGGGTGTGTCTTGGGTCCGCGTTCCGGGCGTTCTGCCCGAGCGCGTCATGAACGACAGGAATTCAGCGCGAAGGGCCGAACCGGCTCTTATGAAGGTCATCCGCCGCCGCATGGCTTCTTCCACGGTCCTGTTTCGGGTCGGGCCCCACATAGGCCATGTCGTTCGATTTTGGAAGCTCCGGAATGTAGTAACCCTCAATATTTGATGAAGTCAATTGTTTAGGTAATGGGGGTGAATTACCATGAGCGGTATGAGTGGAAGCAGCGAGAATCTGGAGCGACGGGGCAAGCCGCCGAACTCCGGGCCGGAGGCCCTGGAGGGGGACCTGCCCAAGCAGGCGTGGACGCTGCTGTTCGAGCTGATGCACGCCCACATGCGGAACTTCCCGGCGCTGGCGGCCGAGTTCGAGCTGTCCCCGGTGCAGGCGCACGTGGTGCGTCAGCTGGGCGAGGGCCCGCTGGCGATGAGCACGCTGGCCAACTACCTGTCGTGTGACGCGTCCAATGTCACCGGCCTGGTGGACCGCATGGAGGCGCGGGGCCTGGTGGAGCGGCGCAGCAGCGAGCAGGACCGGCGGGTGAAGATGCTGGTGCTGACGGACTCGGGTGTGGCGCTGCGCGAGCGGCTCCTGGAGCGACTGGCGGAACCGCCGGAGCTCATCGCCGCGCTGTCGGATGATGACCTGCGCTCGCTGCGCGACATCATGCGCCGGGCGCTGCGCTCGCAGTGAGGCCCGCGCGGGCCCCGTCCCTCCAGCAGGGAGGTGGGGCCCCGGCGTGCTTCAGTCCAGCAGGAACGTGTACGAGTACTTCATCTCCGTGGAGACCGCCTCGCCGCCCTTGATGGCGGGCTTGAAGCGGAAGCGTTTGATGGCATCGCGCGCGGCTTCATTGAGGCCGTAGCCGGGGCCGGAGAGCACCTTGGCGGCGACGACGCGGCCCTCGTTGTCGATGGTGATGGACAGCGTCACCGTGCCTTCGATGCCAGCGCGACGGGCCTCTTCCGGATAGGGGACCTTCACCTCGGAGGCCACGGTGGGCTCGGAGTCCACCTGGTAGATGGGCGTGTACTTGGGCGCGGAGTAGCCCTTCACGTCCTTGGGGTCCTTCGCGACGCCGTCCGCCTTGCCGTAGGCGGTGTTGCCCACGGGCGCGGCGAACGAGCCCGCGCTGGTGGTGGAGGACATCGTCATGCCCACCACGAGCGGCGGCGGCTTGGCCTGCGGCGTGGGCGGCGGCTCGTTGGGCGGAGGCGGCAATTGCTCCGGCGGAGGCGGCTGGGGCTTGGGCACCTCGGCCACCTTGATGGGCGGGGGCTTCACCGCCTTGGGCTTGGGCGGAGGCGGCTTGGGCTCTTCCTTCTTCTCCTCGGGAGGAGGCGGAGGAGGCGGCTTCTGGACCTCCACCATGACGAGCTCCACCGGGCGCTGGGCGACGGGGCGCGGGCGCTCGGCGATGCGGTTGAGGTACCAGAAGCCCACGCCGTGCAGCACCAGCGAGGTGAGCAGGAAGATGCCCACCACCCAGAGCGAGCGCTCACGGCGGGGGAACATCGGGGGAGGGGAGTCGACGACCGCCTGGCTCATGCGCTGGGCCTTGCGTCAGGGTGTGGCGGGCGCGGCCGCGGGGGCCACGTCCTTCTCGATGTTGAGCGCGAACTTGGCGATGCCCTGGCCCTTCACCGTGTCGATGAGCCGCATCACCTGTCCATACGCGATGCTCTGGTCGGCGCTGATGATGGCGCGGGTGTCCTTGTCCTTGGCGATGGCCTCGGCGACCTTCGCCCTCAAGTCCGCCTCGCTCACCGCGGCGCCGTCGAAGTAGAGCTTGCCCTCCTTGTCGAGCACCACGTTGACGAGCCCCTGCACCGTCTCGCCACCATTGGCCGCGCGGGGCAGGTCCACCTCCACCGTCTCGCGGACGATGAAGTTGGCCGTCACCATGAAGATGATGAGCAGCACCAGCACGATGTCCACCAGCGGGGTGACGTTGATGCCGGTGATTTCCTCGTCGTCTTGCTGCGCGCCTCCGGCCATGGGCTAGCGGCCCTCCGCCGTGCGAGTGGCCGCGTCGGGCGTGCGGCCCTCGGCGCGCATGCTGCCCACCAGCGCGTAGCCCAGGGCGTTGGCGCGGCTGGTGAGCGTCTTGAGCTGACGGTTGAAGATGTTGAAGGCGACGACGGCGGGAATCGCGACGGCCAGACCCACGGCGGTGGCGACGAGCGCCTCGGAGATGCCGGCCATGACGGTCTGCTGAATCGCCGCGCCCTTCACGTTGGCGGAGCCCAAATCGTGGAACGCCTTGATGATGCCGAGCACCGTGCCGAACAGGCCGATGAACGGGGCGTTGTTGCCCAGCGTGCCCAGGAAGGACAGGAAGCGCTCGTACTGGGGGCGCTCGCGGGACATGGTGGACGCAATCACCTGCTCCACGGTGTCCGCGCCCTGCGAGGCGGAGGCGAGCGCCTCGCGGATGATGGCGGCCTCCATGCCCGTCTTGCCCTCCACGGCCTTGCGCGCCGCCTCGAAGTCGCCGCGCGCCAGCCGGACCGCCAGGGCCTCCGAGTCCGGGAGGCGGTTGCGGGCGAAGTACACCGTGCGCTCCAGCATGATGGCGATGGAGAGCACGGAGAGGACGACCAGAATCCAGAGGACCCACTCGGCGGAGGTGAGCGTGACACCGAGCAGCTTGCTGCTGAGCCAGCCGAGCTCGGGTTGCCCTGTCTGGGCCAGGAGGAGGGAGAGCGTCATGAAGGGAAGCCTGGGGGGAAGTGGGTGACGGGTGTCAGTAACCCGGTTGCCAACTCGCGCGCCCATCTGTTGTTCCGTCCGCCCTGAAAGTCAAATGGATCGGCCGGTTTGTCCGCTTCCTGGGCCGTCTGGCAACGGCTGGAAACACATTTGTCGCCTGGCCGTCGCCTCCGGTTCCACGTCCCTTCGCGGGAGGCCTTGTTAGAGCGGCGGCGCCGTGCGGGGCGTCACCTTGAGCAGCCGGCCGTTTGGCGCGTCGGTGAGCAGGTAGAGCGCGCCGTCGGGACCTTGGACGACGTCGCGGACCCGGTTGTTCCCCGCGGGCTTGAGGCGCTCCTCGCCCACGACGCGGTCATTGCGCAGGACGAGCCGCACCAGGGCGTGGCTGGACAGCCCGCCGATGAAGAAGTTGCCCCTCCATTCGGGGAAGAGGTTCCCGGAATAGATGGTCAACCCCGAGGGGGAAATCACCGGGTCCCAGTAGTAGACGGGTTGCTCCATGCCCGGGCCCTGGGAGCTCTCGTGGATGGGCGCGCCGGAGTACTCCTTGCCGTAGCCGATGGTGGGCCAGCCGTAGTCCTTGCCCGGCTCGACGAGGTTGAGCTCGTCGCCGCCCAGCGGTCCCATCTCCACTTCCCAGAGGCGGCCCTGGCCGTCGAGCGCTGCGGCGAGGACGTTGCGGTGGCCGCGTGAGTAGATTTCCGGACGCGCCGCGGGGTTGTTCACGAAGGGGTTGTTGGCCGGCACGGTGCCATCGGTGTGGATGCGGACAATCTTGCCGAAGTGGCTGTTGAGCTGTCGGGCCTGGACGCGGCCGGTGAGGATGGAGCGCTCGCCCAGGGTGACGAAGAGGGTGCCGTCGGGAGCGAAGACGAGGCGGCCTCCCGCGTGCCACAGCGAGTCCAGGGTGGGCTTCATGCGGAAGATGATTCGCAGTGCCTCGATGCGCGGCTGGGGGCCGTCCTTGAGCTTCCCGCGTCCCACCGCGAGCCCGTTGCCGTTCTCGCGTGGCTCGTAATAGGTCCAGTAGATGAGGCTGTTCGTGGCGAAGTCGGGGTCGACCTCCACGTCGAGCAGGCCGCCCTGCTCGCGGCCGTCCACGGGAGGCAGGCCCGCGACGGGCGCGGACTTCACGCCCTGGGGTGTGACGATGAAGAGCTTCCCGGTGGGCTTCTCCGTCACGAGCATGCGCCGGTCCGGCAGGAAGGCGACGGCCCAGGGGTAATTGAAGCCGGAGGCGATTTCAGTGACTTGATAGGGCGTCTGCGTCTGCACGGCGGGCGCGCGCGTCTGGCCGGGGAAGGCCGGGTCGAACTGTGACACGCCAGGCTCGGACGGGGGACTCTCCGTGGCGTCCTGGGCTCGGGCGGGTCCGGCGAGGGACAGGACGGTGGCGCAGGCCAGGGTCGTCAACAAGACGCGCAGGTGCATGGGGCTCCTCAGGGGGCGGATGAGAGGGATGAACCCGACAGCACTTAGCCCTGGGGCGCGGCGTGCCGCCCGGCCTCACGGCGGGGTGTGCGCGTTCCAACAGGGCATGAGTGGAAGAGTCAGCACTGGAGGCGCGGAGGCGTCCCTGGCATGTGTCTACTGGCGATGTGGCGCATCCCGCAGCGCGACGAGTGGTGACCCGCATGGACCCGGACAAGCTGCTCCTGGTGCTGGACCTGGACGAGACGCTGATTCATGCCCGCGAGGCCCCGCTGGAGCGCGCGGCGGACTTCCGTGTGTTCGGCTTCCACGTCTACGTGCGGCCCCACGTGGCGCGGTTTCTCGCCGAGTGCGCGGCCCGGTTCCGCCTCGCCGTCTGGTCCTCCGCGGCGGACGACTACGTCGCGGCCATCGTCCATCACCTCTTCCCGCCGGAGCTCCGCCCCGAGCTGGTCTGGGGCCGCAGCCGGTGCACCTTCAGCGTGGACCGCGCGCGCGTGTTGGAGGAGGGCTTCATGGACCCGTCCTCGCATTACGAATATGCGAAGAAGCTCCACAAGCTGAAGCGCAGGGGCTTCCGACTGGAGCGGGTGCTCATCGTCGACGACACCCCCGCGAAGTGTCTGCACAACTACGGAAATGCCATCTACGTGCGGCCCTTCGAGGGGCAGGTGGACGATATCGAACTGCTGGCGCTGTCAGACTACCTGGCCACGCTCGCGGATGTCCCCAACGTGCGCGTGCTGGAGAAGCGGGGTTGGAGGAGTCCACGCCAGTGAGCGAACTCACTCCGGATAGGAGGTCTTCGCGCGCTCCTTGCGCTCCTTCTCCAGCCGCGAGCGTTCCTCCAGGTGGCGGTCCATCTCATCCGAACTCGTGCGTCGCTTTCGGAGCTCCTCCGGATACTGCGCGGCGATGATGGGCGCGAAGTGCTCGAGCGCCTCCTTGAGGTCGGGGAAGGGCACATCGTTCTTCTCGACCAGGATTTCCCAGGGCTCCGAGCTGGAACCGCGCTCCATCTCGAAACCGACGCCCCGGCTCGCCCAGGTCCCAGGGACGGTGATCATGACGGAGAAGTACTCGTTGTGCGTACAGGTCCTGAGCCAGACCGTGGTCGGGTAGTTGCGTGAGCCTCGCCGGTCCCGCTTCATGTAGCTGAGCGAGCAGGCCTCGAGCGGCCTCAGTTGCTCCTGGATGCGTGCCAGCTCGGGGAGCCCGCCCACGTCCGAGGTCGTCAGGAAGCCACCCTTCTTGAGCCCCGTGCTCAGCGCGCCCACGCCCAGTCCGACGGCAATCGTGCCTCCGATGATGGCGAGCACCCGCATGCTGGGGTACTTGTTGACGTGCTGGCCGTTGCTGGGACCGGACGCGGTCGTCCCTGGCGCGTTGCCGTGCGCCTGTGAGGGCTGCCGAGCGGAGTCTCCCCGGGGCATGGCCCCGACGGTGTAGCCAATCATGAAGGCCGCGAACAGGGAGACCCCTCGCAGCAGCTCGAGCGTGGGCACGAAGGGCAGCCCTCCCACTGACTGGAGCCACGTGAGAGTCCTCGGGGCCATCATGCCGCTGCAGGCCAGCGTCACTCCCACCCAGAAGATGACGAACACGATGTTCGACAGCCGGGTGACGCTGGAGTTCGCCGTCCTGCTGAGCAGCTCCGAGTGCGCCATCACCTTGGGATGTACGTGCTTCCTGAGCCACGTCCCGATGAACACGCCCAGCAGCAAGGGGACCCACAGCACCGCCACCCCGACGAACATCGCGGACTCTTGCCGATTCATGGCGAGGACCATGCTTCAATCCCCGCTGAATCCCAAGAGGGGCGGAGCTGTAGCCCTGAAACATCAGGAACTTGAGAACGTGAGAGACGGCGTGAGGCCCTCACGCCGCCTGGACAGCGCGACGGCTACTTGCAGATTTCCCGGGTCAGCTTGTCGCGCTGGAGCTGCTCCGCCGTCGCCCGCTTGACGGCGTCCTCCAGGGCGTCATCCGCCTTCTCCAGTGAGTCCAGGGCGCGGCTGTGTGCGCGCCCCTTCTTGGCGGTCACCAGCACGTCGCGCATGTCCTTGCGCGCCTTCTTCAAGGTGGTGAGCTGCTCCTCGCGCTCCGCGAACTCCTTCTTCGCCGACTTGCATTCAGGAGACTGGGCGGACGCACTCGACGCGAACAGCACTGCGGTGACCACGAACCAGCGCACACGCCACCTCCAGGTGAAGGACCTGGGACGAGTATAGGGCGGCGGCGGAGGTCCTTGAATCAAAGAGCGCGGGCTTTCGTGCCCGCGCCCTCCGACATCATGACGACCTCACCTAGCAGGCGTGGTAGCAGACGTTGTAGCAAGGCCTCCACCTGCTGAAGCAGGAGAGATCGCAGTCTTCGCCCTGACAGTTGGCCATGCACCTGTCATAGCCGGCATCACAGTCAGAGCAGCACGGCACGAGCGAATCCTCCGAGGCCGCCGCGGTCCCTGACACCATGGAGGTTCCGATGCCGATGAGCGCGCCCAGGAGTCCCATCAACAGAGTCTTCTTCATGTATCCCCCGTCACGTGTGGCTGTGATTGCGTCCAGGGCGTCCCACACGGGCGCGCCTGGGGAGGGATTAGGCCATGTCTGGGGTTGTCGCCTTCAACTCCATCCCCTCTCAAGTGTCGGAGAGGGGACAGAGCTGGGTTGATGCCTGACAGCCCTGCTTCAGATTTTCCGGTCGGGCACTTCGGTGAGGGCCGGGTTGCGCTCGACGACGGGGCCGAGCACCTCGTCGATGCGGCGCATCAGCTCCGCCTCCAACTTCACGCCCGAGGCCTTCACCGTGTCGTGGACCTGCTCGGGCCGCGAGGCGCCGATGATGGCGGAGGAGACGCCCTTGTTCTGGAGCACCCACGCGACGGCGAGCTGCGCCATGGTGAGTCCCGCCTGCTGGGCCAGGGGACGCAGTTGCTGCACGCGGTTGAGCACGTCGTCCTTCATGAAGCGGGCGATGAAGCGCGACCCGGTGGGGTCGGTGGCGCGGCTGCCGGCCGGAGGAGGCTGGCCGGGGAGGTACTTTCCGGTGAGCACGCCCATGGCCAGGGGAGACCAGACAATCTGTCCCAGGCCTTCCTCGAGGGACGCGGGGATGACCTTCTCCTCGATGACGCGCCAGAGCATGGAGTACTGGGGCTGGCTGGAGACGAAGGGGATGCGCAGCTCGCGGGCGAGCGCGGCGCCCTGGCGAATCTGGTCGGCGGTCCACTCGGAGACGCCGATGTAGTGGGCCTTGCCCTGACGGACGATGTCCGCGAAGGCGACCATCGTCTCCTCCAGCGGCGTCGCAGTGTCGAAGCGGTGGGCCTGGTACAGGTCCACGTAGTCCGTCTGGAGGCGGCTCAAGGAGCCATCGATGGACTCCATGATGTGCTTGCGCGACAGGCCCCAGTCGTTCTTTCCGGGCCCGGTGGGCCAGAACACCTTGGTGAACAGCTCATAGCCGGCGCGGCGCTGACCCTTCAGGGCTCGGCCGAGCACGGACTCCGCGCGGGTGCCGGCGTAGACGTCGGCCGTGTCGAAGGTGGTGATGCCGACGTCCTGCGCCGCCTTCACGCACGCCAGCGCGGCGTCCTCTTCCACCTGGGAGCCGTGCGTGAGCCAGTTGCCGAAGGAAATCTCACTGACGGCCAGACCGCTGCGACCAAGATGACGGAAGTGCATGGGGCGCCAGCCTAACCAGTGACAGGTCGGCTCGCACGGCTTCCGAGCGGCCACAGTCCACCGGCCCATGCCACCCACGCAAGGTAGATGAGCTGGAAGGGGATGCGCAGCCAGAAGTACCAGTCCGGGAAGGGCAGCACGTGGGAGCCCTGGTTCGACGCCGCCTCGTGGATGTTGGCGGGGAGGACGGCGAGCAGCAGCGCGATGAGCCCCAGGGCCGCGAGCTTCCGCGTCCGGGGAATCAGCATGCCCACGCCGCCCGCGACCTCGAACACGCCGGACAGCAGCGTCCAGAAGCGCGGCGAGGGGAGCTGCGGCGGAATCATCGCGTCGTACTGGGCGGGCACGACGAAGTGCATGACGCCGGCGCCGATGAAGAAGAGCCCCGCGGCCACGGCGGCACGACGGGTGGGCGTGGAGAGCGAAGGGAGGCGGCGCAGCGGAGGCAGGTGGAGCAACAGGAAGGTGGAGATGAGTATCAAGGCGAAGGACATGGCGAGGCACCTCGAGGGCAGCGAGCCGGAGACTGGTCCGGCGGGTCGATGCTCAAGATGCGTCGGTGGGGCGGGCCTTCGCTTGAACGAACTGGCTGCGACGTTGAAGGAACGAGGGCGTGGTGCCGAACATGCGGCGGAAGGTGCGCGTCAGGTGGGCCGCGTCGGAGAAGCCCGCGGCGTGCGCGGCCTCTCCCGCGGTGCGGCCCGAGGCGAGGGCGCCCGCTGCTCGCTGCAGTCGCAGCCAGAGCAGATAGGGGCGCAGGGGAACGCCCGTGGACTCCGTGAAGGCGTGCATCAGGCGACCGGAGGACAGGCCGGCGACCTCGGAGAGGGCCTCCAGGGAGGTGTCCTCGGGAGCGGGCTCCGCGCGCAGGTGCCGCAGGAGCTTGCGCACGCGCGGGTGCATGCGCGGTGCGGGGACCTCCGTGGGACCGGCCAGGGCCTCCAGCGTGGCCTCCATCCACGGGCCAATGGCCTCGTGCGCGATGGGGCCCTTGCGCGGCAGCCGGGCGAGCAGGGCGTCACGTGCCGCTTCGTCGAAGAGTCGCGCGGGGGAATCGAGCGAGGCGCGCAGCCGCTCGCCGTCCTGGCTCTCCGGTTCGACGAACAGGAGGATGACCTCGCCCCCCGTCGCGTCGATGGCGTGGGGCACGTCCGGGCCCACGAGCACCCCCGCCGCGCGGGAGTCCACCTTCGTCGTGCCCGCGCGAAAGGTCAGGGTGCCCTCGCGACGGAGCAGCAGGTGCATCGCGTGGTGGGCGTGCCTGGACGACGCGTCACCCGGGCCCCACATGGCGAGCGCGGCCGGCCACACCACCAGGGGCATGTCCGGCCACGGGGCACGGGGAGCGAGGTCGGGCGGTCGCGCGAGCAGCATTCGGCGGGGACGCTACCAGCGATTCCTCGAGAGGATGACCGCGCTGTAGGCCCCCAGGGAGAGCGCGCCGCGCGCGGGCAGTCCGTCCCGTCCGCCCCAATCGCCCCAGACGTCGTGCACGGAGGTGTCGCCGAAGTCCGGTGAGTAGCCCCGCCAGTCTCCGTTGAACCGCACCCGCCAGAGGCCATCCGTGGGAAGGCCGAGCTCGTACCCCGTGAAGGTCCGGTGTCCCAGGTTCACCACGACGATGACGTCGTCGCCCGCGCCGCCGTGCTCCCAGCGGTGGAACGCCATCACCTTGTCCTCGTGGTTCAGGTGGAACACGTGGACGTGTTCGCCGCGCAGGCCCGCGCTGGTGTCATGCCAGTTGCGGCGCAGTTGGATGAGGTCCCGGTGCGCCTGGAGGATGCCGCCGAACCAGCCCGCCTTGTTCCAGTCGAGTGGGTCTCCGTCGTCGAAGTGCCCGTCCTCCAGGAACTCCTGTCCCATGAAGAGCATCGGAATGCCCGGCGCCGTCAAGGTCAGCACCGCGCCGAGCAGCGCCTTCTTCTTCGCGAGCATGTCCCCCGGGTTGTAGGGCGACACCTCCGTGGGCAGCCGGCTGCGGCCGTTGGCCACTTCATCGTGGCTCTCCGTGAAGATGACGCGCTGGGAGGCCTGGCCGTTGTAGCGGAAGTACAGCGCGTCGCGGACGGCGTTCAGGTCGCGCCCCTCGTCGAAGGGCGCGGTGAGCGCGGCGCGCACCGGGTGCACGAAGGCCGCGTCCCACTGCGCGTCGAAGCCCGCGCCCTGGGAATGCGTGACGGCGGGGTCCGACGCCATGTCCTCCGCGATGAGCAGCTTCCACGGGAACTCGCGCTTCACCGCCTCGGTGATGGAGCGCAACAGCTCCCAGCCCGCCGGATTGTCCACGCCGCTGGCGGTGCGAATCTCCTTCGTCGCATCCAGCCGCAGGCCATCCATGTGGTACTCGCGCAGCCACATCAGTGCGTTGTCGCGCAGGTAGTCGCGCACCTCGGAGCGGCCGTAGTCCGGACGCGTGTCGCCCCACGGCGTGCTCGCGCGCCAGTCCGCGTAGAAGTACACGCCACCCCGTCCGAACGTCTCGCCATCGAAGTCCCAGTGCGGCAAATCACTGGGCCCCAGGTGGTTGTAGACGACGTCCATGATGACGCCGATGCCTCGCCGGTGCGCCTCGTCCACGAAGCGCTTCAAGTCGTTGGGCGTGCCGTAGGAGCTCTCCGGCGCGAAGGGGAAGGTGGGGTTGTAGCCCCAGGAGAAGTCCCCCGCGAACTCGGCCGAGGGCATCAACTCCACCACGTTGACGCCCAGCTCGCGAAGGTAGTCGAGCTTGTCGATGGCGCTCAGCCAATGCCCCGGTCCCCACCCGGCCGAGTCATTGAACGTGCCGATGTGCAGCTCGTAGATGACGGCCTCGCGAAAGTCCGGCATCCGGAAGAGGCCGTCGTAGCGCCAGACGAAGTCGCGATGGTCCAGGATGACGCTGTTGCCCGTGGAGTTCGTGACGTCCGCGGCGCGCGGGTCATTGCGCCAGCGCCAGTCGCCGTAGCGGCCCTGGATGATGAACTGGTATTGCTGGCCGTTGCCCGCGCCAAGGATGTCACGGGAGAAGTTGCCGGAGGGCTCGCGCGCCAGCTCCACCGCGTGCCAGTGACTGAAGTCACCCACCACCTGCACGCGCTGCGCATGAGGCGCCCACACGCGGAACGTCGCGCCGCCATCGAAGGGGATGGCGCCCATGCCGGGACGCCATGAGGGCTCGGGCTGGGGCTCCAGCGGGACGAAGGCCGTGAGGAAGCCGGGAGCCTGGAGCTGGTCCGCGGGGCCGAACAACTCCGGCGCGGCGCGAGAACGCGCGGTGCGCTCCGCCACCTGGTTTCCGCGAGCCCTGCACGCGGACTCGCTGAAGTCCTTGCGCGGCGAACGTGCTTCGTTCGGATTCGTTTCTCGGTTCGACATTCATTCCCCCGCACCGCGGACGTCGCGCGATGTGCCGCATTCCGACAGCGGGAGGACCCGAGGGTAAATCCTCCCTGGAGGGCCGGCCCTCGTTCAATTCCAGGCAGTGGCCCCCGCGTTTCACCCTGCTCCAATCCCTGGGGCCTCCCGTCTCCAAAGATTTGTCAGAAGCAGCAAATAGATTAAAACCTGAAAATGCCGCAAGTCGTAAATAAGTCGTTGCACGATGCGATGCAATTCCTCGCAGCACAAAGGACGTGTATGAACCCTCTTCGCAAGAGCCTGGTGTCAGCCTCCCTGGTGTTCCTGGGGTTGACCGGATGTGGTGTCGCCGACGTGCAGGGAGAAGAGACGGACAGCACCGCCCAGGAGATGACCGCGGAGGCCGTGCCCCTTCCTCTCCCGGTGGGGTGCCTGCTCGCCTCCCTGGATACGGACAAGGATGGAATCTGCGACATCGTCGAGGCGTTGCTGGGCACCAATCCCAACAGCACCGACACGGATGGTGACCGGCTCAGCGACTACGCGGAGTCGTTCGGTTTCGGAGGGTTGGACCTGGCCGCGCTCGGGGCGAACGCGCGGAAGAAGGACGTCTTCGTGGAGATGGACTACTACCCCGGCCTCCAGCCCACCCAGGCCACGCTGAACCGGGTCATCAATGCGTTCGCCAACGCGCCCATCGCCAACCCGGACGGTTCCACGGGCATCACGCTGCACCTGGTGGTGGACCAGCAGATTCCCGCGGCGGACGCGGACCTGGACCTGAACCCCGTCTGGACGGACTTCGACAAGATCAAGTCCAAGTACTTCGCGGCGAGCCGGGGGCCGTTCTTCCACTACATGGTGATTGCCAACCGCTACGACGGGGGCAACTCCAGCGGCATCTCTCGCGGCATCCCCGGCCATGACCTCGTGATGACCCTGGGCTTCGCCGGAGGTGGCTCGTCACTGGACCAGGCCGGAACCATCATGCACGAGCTGGGGCACAACATCGGCCTGCGCCACGGTGGCACCGACCACGCCAACTACAAGCCCAACTACCTGAGCATCATGAACTACGAGTACCAGTTCTATGGGTTCAGCATCGGCGGGGCGGCCAACGTGCTCGACTACTCGCGCGTGCAGGTCGCTTCCTTCAACGAATTGGCCGTCAACGAGGGCTCGGGCTTCGCGCCTGTCGCCCCCACCACCGAGGCGGACCTGGCCCGCATCAGCGGACTTCGCTTCAACAACGTCTCGGTCGTCGGCAACGCGAGCAACAACACCGACTTCAACGGCAATGGCGTCACCGATGCCCCGACCTACTCCAGGGACTTCAATCGCAATGGCGTCGCGGACGTGTATCCCGCGTCGCAGAACGACTGGACGGCCCTGCTCTATGACGGGGCCGGGCAGATTGGTGACCCCGGGCTGGGCATCCTCCGGAGCCTGAACCGCGAGGCGCGGTTCCTCGACGCCCCGGAAACGTTGGAGCCCTGCCAGACCGTGAACGAGAGCCGCATGCCGTAGTCCCTCGTTTCGCGGAAGCCTTCGCATCCCAAGGCCGGGTCCTCCTTCCGAGGGCCCGGCCTTTTGTCTGCCATTGAGCGCGCCGTTGGAGCGGCAGTGTCCTGGAGGGTTCGTGCCTGTCCAATCCCTGGCGCTTTCGCGATGCAGGAATGCAGGGTTTCTTCGTCATCGTCGGACGCGATAAATCGAAGCGTGTCCGTGAGTCGTAAGCGAGGTGTTGCATGGCGTGATGTAAATGGGTGCAGCGCAAAAGGATGGGTATGGGTCCGCGCGTTTGCCAACGCGCCGGTGAGCAACCCGGATGGCTCAACGGGCGTCTCGCTGCACCTGGTGGTGGACCAGCAGATCGCCGCGGTGGACGCGGACCCGGACCTGAACCCCGTCTGGAAGGACTTCGACAAGCTCAAGTCCAAGTACTTCGCGGCGAGCCGGGGGCCGTTCTTCCACTACATGGTGATCGCGAACCACTACAACGGGGACTACTCCAGCGGCATCTCCCGCGGCATCCCCGCCCATGACCTGGTGGTGACCCTGGGCTACGCCGGAGACAGCACGGCGCTGGAGCTGGCCGGGACCATCATGCACGAGCTGGGGCACAACATCGGGCTGCGCCACGGCGGCACCGACGACGCCAATTACAAGCCCAACTACCTGAGCATCATGAACTACGAGTACCAGTTCTACGGCTTCACCATTGGCGGCGTGGCCAATGTGCTCGACTACTCGCGCGTGCGGGTTGCTTCCTTCAACGAAGCGACCACCAACGAGGTCGCGGCCTTCGCGCCGGTCGCTCCCGCGAGGGAGGCGGACCGCGCGCGCATCAGCGGGCTGCGCTTCAACGAGGTCCAGGTCATCGGCAACGCGAGCAACAACGTCGACTTCAATGGCGACGAGGACATCTCGACCGCGAGCTACTCCCGGGACTTCAATCGCAATGGCGTCGCGGATGTGTTTCCCGCGTCACAGAACGACTGGACGGCCCTGCTCTATGACGGAGGCGGGCAGATTGGCGACCCCGCCCTGGGTTTCCTCCAGAGCCTGAACCGCGAGGAGCTGTTCCTCGTCGCCCCGGATGAGATGGAGCCCTGCCTCACCGTGGACCCGAGCCGCGCCCGGTAGTCCCTGTCTTCCACGGCCGGGTCATCCTTCACGGGGGACCTGGCCGGTTGTTACCGCTCCGCGTGGCTTGTGGGGGCCGGCCGAGTGTCCGACACTGGCCCCTCCCCATGGCCGCCAGCGAAGAACGTCGCCTCCAGGCTCTCGTGCTCGCCCCGGTGCGGCGTGTGCAGCGGCGCCTCAACGCCTTCGCCTGGGCACAGGCCAGCCTCGTTCCCCTGTGGGCCACCGTCACGGCGTGTGTGCTTGCTCGGCTGCTCTTGCGGGGCGCGGTGGTCTGGGCCCTGCCTCCGCTGGTCCTCGCGGGACTGGCGTGGTGTTTCCTCCGCGCACGGACGCGGGGCGTGTCGCTGGAGCATGCAGCCGTGCTCGCGGACCGCTCGGCCAACGCGGGGGGACTGCTCCTCACCCGGCTGGAGCGGCCCATGGGGGAGTGGGAGCTCAGCGTCAATCAGCTCGTGCGCGACGTGAAGCTCCCCGTGGTGGCGTGGCGGCGTCCCGTGGGGGCCCTCCTGGGCGCGCTGCTGTTCCTGCTCGTCGGCTTCCTGCTCCCGCTGCCCGCGCCGAAGGGCCCGCGCGCGCCTCATGCCGCCGCCGCCGCGAAGGTGGATGCGGTGAAGGCCCAGGCGGAGGCCCTGGCCCGGGAGGAACCTCTGGGCGAGGCCGTGGAGGACGAGTTGCGCCGACTGGCCGAGGAAGTGGCCGCGGGTCGCTTCGACTCGGGTGACTGGGAGGCCGCCGATTCACTGGAGCAGCGACTCGCCGAGCGCGCCGCCGAGGCCGCCGTCGAGCTGGCCCAGGCCTCCGAGGCCGCGCGTGACTTGGAGGAAGCCCTGGGGGCGGCGGGCGGCGCCGAGTCCTCGTCTCGTGAGCGCGAGGCCCTGGAGCGCGCGCTCATGGGCCTGGAAGGTGAGGGCGAGGGTGAGGACTCCCAGGGACCGGGTGAGGCATCGGCCCACTCGGGCGAGGGACAACAGGGGCCTCAGGGAGAGGACCCGAACGGGACGCAGGGCACCTCGCAGTCGGGGCAGCAGGGCACTTCGCAGTCGGGACAGCAGGGCACCGCGGATTCGGAGGGATCGAAAGCGCAGTCCCAGGCGCGGCGGCAGGCCCAGGCCCGCGCCCAGGCCTCGGGCGCTCCGGACCAGATTTCGGAACTCCGCCGGTCGCTGGAGCGTCGACAGCAGTCACTCTCGCAGCGCTTCGAGCCCCGCGAAGGGCAAGGCGCCCAGGCGAGCTCACAACGGTCGGGCTCACGTCGGAAGCAGGGCGCGCGCCAGCGGAGTGAAGGTGCGTCGCGACCGGGGCAGGACGGCGAGCAACAGGGCGAGGGGCAGGGCGAGGGACAGGGGCAGACAGGCAATGAGGGCCATGCGAGCCGGGGCGTTCGTCGTGGTACGGGGACACAGGGCGGAGGGCCGAGTCCGCTCGTGTTCGGCGGTGAGGCGGAGATGGACCCGGACCGACTCTCGTTCGAGCCGCTTCCGGAGGGACAGGGTGGCGAGGCCGGAGAGCTCTGGGGGCTCGAGGCGGCGGACCCTCGGCGCGGCACGGGGTCGGCGGGTGCGGCGGGCTCGCGAGGAACGAGCGCGCGGGGTGAGGCGACGGCGGGGCCTGGTGCGCAGCCGCTGTTGCCGCGCAACCGCGACCTGGTGAAGCGGTACTTTGGTGGCGAGTAGTCTGGAAGGGGAGACACACGTGGCAGCGGAGCTTCTCAGTCCCGCCGAGGCACAGGGGGCGGCGGAGGTGGCGGCCCGGCTCAGGGACAGCCTGAACACGGTGCTGTTGGACCAGGAGTCCGTCGTCGAGCAGGTCGTCGTCGCCGTGCTCGCGCGCGGGCATGTGCTGCTGGAGGGCCTGCCCGGCCTGGGGAAGACGGAGCTGTGCAAGTCGCTGGCGAAGCTGCTCGCGCTGCCCTTCCGTCGCATCCAGTTCACCCCGGACCTCCTGCCCGGAGACATCACCGGCACCTACGTGCTGGAGGGCGAGGGGCGCCGCGAGTTCGTCTTCCGCGAGGGGCCGCTGTTCGCGAGCCTGGTGCTCGCGGACGAAATCAACCGCTCCAGTCCCAAGACGCAGTCCGCGTTGTTGGAGGCGATGCAGGAGCGCCGGGTGACGGTGCTCGGCCAGACGCGGACCCTGCCGGACCCGTTCTTCGTGCTGGCCACGCAGAACCCCATCGAACTGGAGGGCACCTACCCGCTGCCGGAGGCGCAGTTGGACCGCTTCCTCTTCCGCATCCAGGTGCCGCCCGTGGGCGCGAAGACGCTGCGCGCGCTGCTCACCACGCGCGTGCGCGGCGCGCCGCCGGAGCTGTCTCCCGTCCTGGATGGGGAGGGGCTCGCGCGCCTGTTCGCCGCCTCCGACCGCGTGCACCTGCCGGGGCCGGTGGCGGACTTCATCGGGCGGTTGGTGGAGGCCAGCGACCCGCGCCAGGCCTCCGCGCCCGAGGCCGTTCGCCGCTTCGTGCGTTATGGCGCGAGCCCGCGCGCCGCGCTCGCCCTGGCCGCCGCGGGCCGCGCGCGTGCGCTGTTGAGTGGACGGCCCAATGTGGGCTTCGACGACGTGGTGGCCGCCGCTCCCGCCGCGCTCAATCACCGGCTGGTGCTCGCGTACGAGGCGTCGCTCGAGAAGGTGTCCGCTCCGGACGTGGTGCGCGCGCTGCTCCAGGCCGTGCCCGAGGTGCCGCGTGACTAGCGTCGCGATGCTCTCGCTGTGGCTCCTGCTGGGCACCTCGCCCCCGCCGGCGGCCGTCGCCGTCGAGCAGGCCGTGGCCGAGGCCGAGGACGCGACCGAGGCCAACGCTCCGAACGGCTATCGCGACGCGACGGGCACCGTGGACTCCGTCACGGAGGGCCCCCTGCGGGTCACCATGCACGGCGCCGTGCTGAAGCCCCAGCGCGGGTACTGGGCGGCGCAGGTGGTGCTGAACAACAGCGGGTCGCAGGCGCTCCCGGTGCGCATCGCCTTCTCTCCCGCCTACGGAGACACCTCGCGCTCCGCCATGCGGCATGTGGAGGTGGGGCCCCGGCAGCGCGTCGTCACCTGGGTGCCGTTGCCCGTGGCGTGGCACTCCGTCACCCTGCGGGTCGATTCACCTGGATTGAAGCCCATCGTGGAGTCCCTCTACGCCGACTCCGACCGCTTCGAGCCGGTGCTGTCGGTGGGGACGGTGTCGGAGTTCGAGACCTCCACGGGATTGACGAAGACGGGGGAGCGGGACGAGCCCTACTTCTCCATCCGCTTCCTCGACGCGAAGGATGCTCCTCGTGAGCTGGCTGCCTACGTGGGCTTCCAGTTGGTGGTCGTCACGGCGGAGGCCGCGGCGGTTCCGGCGGATGTGTGGGCCGTGCTCGAAGCCTACGCCGCGACGGGAGGAACGCTGGTCGTCACGCGCCCCTCCCGCGACCTGCGTGAGCGCCTGCCGCTCTTGCCGGAAGCGGCGAGCACCCAGTCACAGTATGGCTTTGGCCAGGTGTGGAGGTGCCTGGAAAGCAAGTTCGAATGTGAGTCGCTGATTCGAGGGGGCTCCGTCGGCATCGAGGCCTACCAGCGGGGCGTGGTGATTCCCCTGGGCATGACGCAGCGCTGGGTGGCGCCCTTGATGCAGACGAAAGACCCGCGGCCGCTGCTGTCCAATGCCAGCACGCCCGTGGGGCGCTTCCTGCTGGTCATCACCGCCTTCGCGCTGGTGGTGGGCCCCGGGGCCTGGTGGTTGGCGAGACGCCGGGGGCCGGTGTCGGTTCTCATCATGGTGCCGGCCGTCTCCGTGGTGACGTGTCTGGCGCTCATCTTCTGGTCCGTGCTGGTGGATGGCTTCGCCGTGCACACCTCGCGTTACAGCCTGACGTGGCTGGACGGAGCGCGGGCTCGTGCGGTGACGGCGGGCTTGAGCGCCTGGTACGCCAACCTGTCGCCCGACGCGCTGCACCTGCCCGCCTCCAGCGTGCTCCTGCCGCCGCCCGACCTGGACGACGCGCTGGCGGACCTGGACTGGACGGCGGGCCTCACGGTGGGGGACGGCTTCCTTCCGCCGAGGACCTATCGCGAGTGGGGTGAGGTCGCGGTGCTCCCGTCGCGGGCCCGGCTGGTGCTCAAGCGTGAGGGTGATGCGCCCCGTGTCCAGAACGCGCTGGGCGCGCGACTGGAGGAGGGGTACGTGCGGCTGGACGGGACGGTGCGCCGGCTGCCTGCCTTGTCCGACGGTGAGGAAGGCGCGCTGGGGGCTCCCGAGCCGGAGCCGGGGAACGTGGCGGACACCCTGGTCGGGCGGCACCTGGGAGATGGCGCGGGGCTCCGGCTGTCGAATGCGTTGACGCCCTTCAGCGCGGACCTCTCCGAGGGAGGCTTCATCGCGCGGCTGAGCGGGCAGGGGCCGCTGCCGAGCAGTGGCATGCCCTCCGAAGTGGAGACCGCCGTGCATCTGGTCCGCGGCGAGGTGAGGCCATGAGTCCGTTGCTGGAGGTGAAGGGGCTGCGGCGCGACTACGGCGCGCTGCGGGCGGTGGACGACGTGTCGTTCCATCTGGAGCCGGGCAGCATCCTGGGCTTCATCGGCCCCAATGGCGCGGGCAAGAGCACCACGCTGCGCATCCTCGCGACGCTGGATTCGCCCACGGCGGGAGAGGTGCTGCTGGGGGGCCACTCGCTGGTGGACACGCCGGACCGGGTGCGTCCGCTCATCGGCTACATGCCGGACCGGTACGGCACCTATGACGACGTCACCGTCTTCGAGTTCCTGGACTTCTTCGCGCGGGCGTATGGGCTGACGGGCGCGAAGCGGCGCCAGCGCGTGGAGTCGGTGATGGGCTTCACGGGGCTGGGCCCGCTGGCGGACAAGCTCACCACCGCGCTGTCGAAGGGCATGCGGCAGCGGGTGGCGCTGGGGCGCACGTTGCTGCACGACCCGCAACTGCTCCTGCTGGACGAGCCCGCGGATGGCCTGGACCCGCGTGCGCGCATCGAGCTGCGCGAGCTGCTGCGCGCCCTGGCGGACCAGGGCAAGGCCGTCATCATCTCCAGCCACATCCTCACGGAGCTGGCTGAAATCTGTGACACGTGCGCCATCATCGAGCAGGGACGCCTGCTGGCCACGGGCAGGGTGGAGGACATCCTCCGGCAGGGTGCCAGTGTCGCCGCCGTGGAGCTGATGGTCCGGCTGGCGGTGGGCGCGGAAGCGGACGCGGCGTGGGCGCGAGCGGAGCGCCTCCTGCTGGAGCAGCCGCGCGTGGCGCGCGTCTCGCGAGAGGGAGAGTCCTTGAGGGTGGGGCTGGAGTTGGAGGCGGGAGCAGGCGCGGGGCAGGTGGACGCCGCGGCGGCGGGGCTGTTGTCGGCGCTGGTGACGGCGGGCCTGCCGGTGTGCTCGTTCGGCATGCGGGAGCGCAACCTCGAGGATGCGTTCATGACGGTGACGAAGGGGAGGCTGGCGTGAGCGCGCCGGTGGAGACGAGCACGGGGGCGGGGACGGAGGTGTCCGCATCCGTGGAGGCGGCGGACGCGAGCACCGCGGGCCTGTCCTTCCAGGAGCGGTGGGGAGATCGCCTCAATCCGCTGGTGGTGAAGGAGGTCCGTCAGGGACTGCGCACGCGTGTCTTCTGGGCGTGCTTCGGTTTGATGTTGCTGGCCTGTCTGGTGTTGGCGCTCGTGGCCTTCGTGCATACGCGGGAGGAGGCGTTCGCCCACCATGGCCAGGGCTACTTCTTCGCGTTCTTCATCTGCCTGGCCGTGGTGCACTTCTTCGTCATTCCCTACAGCGCGTATCGCTCCCTGGCGCGCGAGCGGGAGGACGACACGTGGGTGCTGCTGGTGCTCACGGGCCTGGGGCCTCGGAGGATTCTGCGAGGCAAGGTGTCCTCCTTCCTGGTGCAGGCGGCGCTGTATGCCTCGGCGGTGGGGCCCTTCCTGTTGTTCAGCTACTACCTCAATGGCATCTCCCTGCCGTCCATCCTCGCGGTGCTGGGGTTGGGTGGGGCGTGGCTGGTGTTCCTCACCGTGGTGGCGGTGTGCGCGGCGACGCTGGCGGACAGCCGCATGGGGCGCGCCTTCGTGCACTTCGTGGTGCTGGGGGTGTTGGGACTGGCCTTCAGTGCGGCGCTGGGCATCTCGGGCGCGTTGAGTGATTCGGGCAACAGGCTCCTGAGCAACGATGGGGTGCATCTGGCCATGGGCATCGGGCTGGGGTTGATGCTCCTGGATGGCTGGCTGTTGTTCGAGGTGGCCGCGTCGCGACTGTCGCTCTCCACGGAGGACTACACGCGAGGCCCCCGGCGGGTGATGGTGGTGCAGATGCTGGTGGCCTTGGTGGTGGGCCTGGGGTTCTGGTGGCACGAGGACCAGGGGCACGTGGTGACGGAGATCTTCGCCGTCTGCGGCACGCTGCATCTCGCCGTCGTGGGGCTCTTCGTGGTGACGGACGTGGACGGGCAGGCGCGCGCGTTGCGAGCGGCCACCGGCCCGGTGTCCCTGTTCCGGCCCGGCGCGTTGCGTGGCTTCCGACTGACGATGCTCCTGCTGGTGGGGTGGGCCGGGGTGTGGGCGGCGCTGGCGCTGGTGTCGGGGAAGACGAACCACGGCAGCGAGTCCATGCGGATGCTGATGGCGGTGATGCCGGCCTACGTCATCCTCTATCTGTCCCTGGCGTTGGTGCTCGGGAGGATGCCTCGCTCGGACCGGTTCTCGTCGCCGGCCTCGGTGCGGTTGCTCTTCGTGGCGGCGGTGGGCGTGGCGGCGGGCCTGCCTCCGCTGGTGGCCGCGCTGGTGGGAATCGAGATGGGAGACCCGCTGCTGAACCTCCTGAATCCGGTGGTGGGCATCGCGAACTTCGGGGCGCATGACTACGCCACGGCCGAGCCGGGGATGGCGTGGCCGCTGGTCGCCTTCGTGGTGGGCGTGGCGTTGCTGGTCGCCTTCATGGCGGACCGGGTGCTCGTCGAGCGTGAGAAGCGGGCCCATCTGCCGTGAGCGAGCGTCTGGATGAAGCGGCGGTGGGACGACTGGCGCCCGGGTTGGGGCTGGCGTTGCCGCGAGGGCCTCACCGGGGCCGCGTGGGTGAGGTCCGCGCGGCGTCCACCGGGAGCGCCTTGGAGCTGCATGACTTCCGGGCGTATCAGCCGGGCGATGACCTGAGGCAGCTCGACTGGAACGCGGTGGCGCGCACCGATGAGCTCATCTTGCGGGTGCGGCAGGACGAGGTGTCGCCGCGCGTGGAGGTGGTGCTGGATGGCTCGCGCTCCATGGCGTTGTCACCGCGCAAGGCGGCGTGTGCGCGGGAGCTGGCGTTGCTCGCGTGTGAGGTGGGAGCGCGTCAGGGATTGAGTCCCACGTTGCTTGCGACGGGGGTGCGGTCGGAGCGGGTGCAGGGGTCGGCGTGTCGGGCGGCGCTGCGCGCGCTGGAGTTCGACGCGAAGGATGACCTCGTGACGGCGCTGGGGCGGATGCCTCCGCCGAGGTCCTGTGGCCTGCGCGTGGTGGTGAGCGACTTCCTGTTCGAGGCGGACCTGCCCGCGATGGTGGCGCGGTTGTCGCGGGGCGCGGCGGGGGTCTTCCTGGTGCAGGTGTTGGATGCGGAGGACCTGGCTCCGACGGGGGGCGAGGGCGCGCGGTTGGTGGACTCGGAGAGTGGCGCGGCGCTGGAGGAGTTGCTGACGGAGGAGGTGTTGGCCGCGTATGCGCGGCGCTTCGTGGAGCACCAGCGCGTGTTGAGGGCGGCGGCCCTGCGCTCGCGTGGAGCGCTCCTGACGGCGCCCGCCACGGAGACACTGAACGCCCTGGTGATGGGCCCGCTGCGGCCCTTGTTCGTCGCGGGAGGTCGAGCGTGAGCTTCGACCGCTCAGGGGCGCATGGCGCGCAGAGCTCCCGCGTCGTTGCGCGAGGTGCGGCATGAGCGCCGACCTCTCGTGGAGATTGCGGGCCTGTGCGTCGTGCTCCCGTGCCGTCGCGCGAGGTGTGGCATGAGCTTCGGCTTCCCGTGGGGATTGCTCGCCCTGGGCGCGCTGGTGCCCCTCGTGGCGGCGTACTTCCTGCGGCGTCGGCAAAAGCCGGTCGTGGTGAGTGCGTTGTTCCTGTGGCGCACGCCGCGTCCTCGCGCGGAGGCAGGACCTCGCTGGGAGCGCTTCACGCGGGAAGCCTCGCTGCTGTTGGAGGCGCTCGCGGTCATCGCGGCGGCGCTGTACCTCTCGGACGTGCGCCTGGGTGAGGCGGCGCGGACGAAGCACCTCGTGCTGGTGGTGGACGGAAGCCTGTCCATGTCCGCGCGAGGGCCCGATGGCGTGACAGTGCTGGAACTCGCCCGCCGCGAGGCCGCGAAGCGGGTGGAAGACGAAGCCGCCACGCGAGTGACGGTGCTGGCCACCGGACTGAGTCCGCGTGTCGTCGCGGGTCCGGAAGCAGAGCCGTCCCGCGCCCTGGCGGCGCTCGAGTCCTTCCAGTCACGAGGCGCGGACCACGACCCGATGCCCACGCTCCTGTGGGCCCAGGAACTCGCGGGAGCAGGCAAACACGTGGCCTTCTTCACCGACGCCGCCCCCGTGGAGGGACTGGTCATCCCAGCTCCCGTGCGGTGGACGGCGCTGGGCACCGCGCGCGAAAACGTGGCGTTCGTCTCCGCGCAGCGCAAGGACGATGGCGGCACGGCGACCGTGACGCTGCGAGTGGCCCGCTTCGGCGCGGGCCCTGAGTCAGTGTCCGTGCGGCTGCGCGCACTCCCAGGTCCCGACGCGAAGCAAGGCACGGAGCGCGTGGAGAAGGTCGCGCTCCAAGGCGAGGGCTCCGCCACGGTGCGCCTCACCTTCCAGAACGCGGGTGACGTCGAAGTCTCCCTGCCGGACGACGCGCTGCTCGAAGACGGTCAGGCCCGGCTCACGGCCTCTCCGACACGGCCCCTCGCGGTGAGTCTGGCCCAGGGCCTGGGTCCGCTCGAACGTGACGCCCTGGAGCGTTTCCTCGCGGCCTCCCCCGACGTGGCACGAGACGGCGCCGCGGGCGAAACATTGCTCATGGGCCCACGAGGCACGGATGCAAAGGTGACGGTGGGCGCGACGGGAAAGGTGCGCACCTTCGTGGGGCCCTTCTTCTCCGAGAAGGGACACCCGTTGCTGGACGACGTACAGCTCGCGGGCGTGAGGTGGTCGGCGGGAGAGAATCCCCCGGGGCATCCCCTCATCACGGCGGGTGACGCGGTGCTGGTCTCCGAGGAGGACGACGGACGGCTGCACCTCAACGTGGACCTGTCTCGCTCCAACGTGCAGCGCGTGTCCGCCTGGCCCGTGTTGCTGGGCAATGTGGTGCGAGAGTCGCGTCGCGCCCGCGAGGGTTTCGTCCGACGACAGCTCACCCTGGGCGAGCCGCTCCAACTGGTGACGCTGCCCGGGAAGCGCTACACGCTGACGGGTCCGAGTGGCGGCAAGCCCGTGTTCGGCGCGGGAGCGGTGAGCCTTCCTCCTCCTGCCATGCCGGGGCGATATGTCCTGGAGCGCGATGGCGCGGATGGGGTGGACGCGGCGGAAGTCCTCGCATTGGACGCACGCGAGTCGGACCTGCGAGGACGTGGCCGCGCGGACGTGCCGGCGCGTGAATCGGGAGACGACGAGGCGCGCGCGAATGCCTCGGACCGGGCGCGCTGGCCGCTGGTGTTGTTGCTCCTCGCGCTGGTGGGAGATTTCTACGTCACGAGGCGGGTGTCATGACCTTCTCCCTCCCCCAGGCGTGGGTGCTGTTGCTGCCGCTGGGCCTCTTCCTCTGGAAGTTCGGCCGGCGGCCCGGTCCGCCCATGTGGCTGCGGGCGGCGCTGCTGGTGCTGACCGTGGGTGCGCTCTCGGGGCCGGAGTTGCGGCGGGCCGACGCGGGCAGCGACGTGGTGGTGGTGGTGGACCGCTCCGCCTCGATGCCTCGGGACATCGACCGCACCGCGCAGGAACTCGTCTCGCATCTGGAGTCACAGCGCCGCCCCGGTGACAGGGTGGGCGTCATCGTCTTCGGCCGTGAGCCCCGGGTGGAGCAACCCCTGTCCTCGGGCGGTGCCTTCGGCGGCTTCACCCGTCCAGTGGATGCGGAGTCGTCGGACCTGTCCGCCGCGCTCGATGCCGCCAACGCCCTCATCCCCCAGGAGCGCACCGGCCGGGTGCTCGTCCTCTCCGATGGCCGCGCCACGGGCACGGATGCACGAGGCTCCGCGCGAAGACTCGCGGCCCGGGGAATCGCCGTGGACTGGCGCCAGCTCGCGCGGCCCGAGCCTCCGCTCGATGTCGCCGTCGTCTCGTTGGACGTGCCGACCGCCGTGTCCTCCCGCGAGCCCTTCCAGTTCTCCGCCAGCGTGTACGCCTCCTCGGCGGTGACGGGCACGGTGCGACTGGAGCGCAATGGCCGTGTGCTGGTGAAGGGCCCCTTCGATTTCCAGCCCGGCCCCAACGTCCTCCCGCTGAGGGACCTCATCGAGGAGCCCGGACTCGCGCGCTACCAGCTCACCGTCGAAGTCCCGGGAGACGGCGTGGTGGAGAACGACAAGGGGCTCGCGGTCCTGCGAGTCGAAGGACCCCGCCGCGTGTTGCTGGTGACGAACCAGCCCAAGGGCACCCTCGCGAAGGCGCTCGAAGCGACGGGGCTGGTGCTGGAGGTCCGCGCGCCCTTCCGCCTCACCCTCGATGACCTGGACGGCGTGGGCTCCGTCGTCCTGGAGAACGTGGACGCGAACACCCTGGGCGAGCCGGGCCTCAACGCGCTCGCGGCCTACGTGGAGCAAGCGGGAGGGGGGCTCGTGATGACGGGAGGGCGTGAGAGCTTCGGCGAAGGGGGTTATCGCCGCTCACCCGTGGAGCCGCTGCTGCCCGTGTCGCTGGAGATGCGAGAGGAGCAGCGGCGCGCGTCCATCGCCATCAGCATCCTGATGGACTGCTCCTGCTCCATGGGCGCCACGGTGCCCGACGGCCGCACGAAGATGGAGGTCGCCGCCGAGGGTGTCGTGGCCGCGCTCACGCTGCTCAATCCCCAGGACGAAGCCTCCGTGCACATGGTGGACACGGAGACCCATGAAATCTTCCCCCTTCGCTCGGTGCAGGCGGGCCTGCCGTACGACAAGGTGGCGAAGGGCTTCAGCGGCGGCGGTGGCATCTACGTGGGCGAAGCGCTGCGCACGGGGCGCAAGCAGATTTTCAAGAGCGAGAAGCCCACCCGCCATGTCCTCCTCTTCTCCGACGCGGCCGACTCCGAGGAGCCGGACGACTACCGTCGCACCCTGTCGGAGCTGCAGGGCGAGGGCGTGACGGTGTCCGTCATCGGCCTGGGAACGCCGAAGGACGTGGACGCGGCGCTGCTGAAGGAAGTGGCCCAGCGCGGCGGCGGGCGCATCTACTTCGCGGAGGACGCGATGAGCCTCCCACGCATCTTCAGCCAGGAGACGCTCGCCGTCGCGCGCGCGACGTTCATCGACGAGCCCGTCTCGGTGGAGGCCGCGCCGGACCTGCCGCTCCTGGGGAAGCTGCCCTCCGAGGGACTGCCCCAGGTGGGCGGCTACAACCTCACCTATCTGAGACCTCGGGCCAGCGTGGCGCTGCGCACGCTCGACACGCATGCCGCGCCCCTGCTCGCGATGTGGCCGCGCGGCGCGGGACGCACGGTGGCCTTCACCGCGGAGGTGGATGGCCCGTTCACCGGCGAGCTGCGCCAGTGGGGCTCACTGCGCGCGACGCTGGAGGCGATGGTGCGCTGGACGTTGGCGGGCAGCTCTCCCTTGGGAGAAGCGGTGGTGCGCTCGGAGCGCCGCGGCCACCTGCTGCGCGTCACGTTGGACCTGCCTCCGGACGAGCCGCTGCCCGCGACGTTGCCCACGCTGATGTTGCTGTCGGGCGACGGGACGTCCGCGCCCACCGAGCATCCGATGCGCTGGGAGGAAGACGACCGGCTGGTGGCGGAGCTTCCGCTGGAAGGCAGCGGCACGTGGCACCCGGTGGTGCGAGTGGGCACGCGCGCCCTGCGTGCGCCACCCGTCGCGCTGCCGTATGCCCCGGAGTTCGAGCCTGGGAGTCCCAAGGAAGGACTGGCGCTCTTGCGAGCCGTCGCCGCCGTGGGAGGGGGCGTGGAGCGCCTGTCCATGACGGGCCTCTTCGAGGAAGCCCCCGAGTCGGAGGGACACCTGGCCCTGGCTCCGTGGTTGGTGGCGCTGGCCGTGGCAGTGCTGCTGTCGGAGGTGGCCGTGCGCCGCTTCCTCTCGGCGCCTCGGCAGCGCGTGAAGGCGCGAGCCGTGTCGGAGGCGTCCGTGGCGGGGAGCGTGCTGGCGCCGTCGTCACCCGTGCCCTCCACGGTGACTTCCGTGACGTCGGCCCCAGCGGCTCCCGAGGCGGGGCCCCGCGCTCCCGAAGGTGAAGCGAAGCCGAAAGAGGGCGGCGTGGACTCCGCGTTGGAGGCCGCGCGCGCCCGCTCTCGTCGTCGACTGGACCGGTGAGTGGCGGCTAGAGGTACGGCGTGCCGCTCACCGGGTTGCCCAGCTCGTTCTGGAGCGTGATGCGGATGGAGGAACTCACCGGCCACCGCCACGTGTACTGGAACACGTCGGACAGGTTGACGTTCGCGGCGCGGCTGGCCGCGAGCACGAAGTTGTCCGCGGACGAGTACGGGCTCGTCACGCTGCCCAGCTGCTCGACCTTGCGCCAGAGCTGGAAGATGAAGCTCCAGTTGTGGACGCTCTTGAGCTTCAGCACGAAGGACGCGAACAGGTCCGTGGTGTCGAACCCTCCGATGCCCTGCCTCACCAGCAGCGTGTTGGCCCAGTCATGCTTGAAGCAGCGGGTGCTCCCCGGGCTGATGGGCGTGCTGGTGGCGCCCGCCGTGCCGCAGGCCACGTCGGCCTGGTACGCGGTCATCAGGTTCTTGACGTTGGTGTAGAGGGTGGTGTGGCTGGAGGACACGGGCAGCCCGTAGTACTCCATGGCCAGAAAGCGATTCAGCACCGCGTAGCCGGTCACCATGGCGTGGCCGTAGTTGCCATTGTTGGACGCGAGCTGGGGCCCGTAGAACCAGAAGTTGCGACCCAGCTCGTAGAAGCCGACCTGGTTGTGCTTGCCCGCGGCGGCATCGGTGCAGATGTTCAGCTGGAACAGGTCGAACTTGAACTCGATGCCATGCGTGCCGAGGTCACCGCAGGCCGGGTCGGAAGCGCTCCCACAGCCCGTCGCGACGCCCGAGGGGAGGATGGCGAGGCTGTCCGTGCCCTGGTAGTTGCGGCCCGAGCCAGGCGTCCGGCCGGTCATGTCCTGGTAGAAGGTGTAGCCATTGTCCAGCCCGTCGACCACGAGCTTGATCTGCGACACCGTGCAGGTCGTCACATCGGGGGTGTGCAGCGTGACCTTCTGGCCCTTCCAGATGTAGAGCGTGTGCTGGGCGCCCGGCTGTGAGGCGTACGTCCCCCGGCGTTGGCAGTACCAGGAATAGGGGTCGCTGAAGGTCTGGTAGGCGGCCTGATAGATGTTGGAGTTCGGGTGCTGCGTCAGACAGGCCTGGGTGAGGTCCATGGACAGGTACTGCCCATTCTTGTAGCAAGACCAGCCAAAGGCATTCTGCTGCGTCAGCGTGGAGAAGGCGCCTGCGCCGTACTGCCAGGCGCAATACGCATTGAGGTTCATGCCCGGCAGGTTCAGGGTGGCCAGGGCGCTCCCCGGCGCGGCCACTCCCAATACCAACAGCGCGGCGCCGCCAGCATTACGACATGAGCGAGCAATCGCGGAGCGCCAGGCGCCCCACGGATGGGTCTGAGTCATTTCGGTGGTTCCCCCTCTACGGATGTGGCACGGGCCGCCCCCGACCTGGAGGTGTCATCACGATGAGGAGGGCGGCCCGCTCCCTATGAAGCTCACAGGGTAAAGAAGAGATACACGGAAAGAATGGGTGCCACAACTGGGTCAAAAAAATTCCCCCCTACCAGAATATGGGAATGGCTCTTTCGAGGTATGAGGCGCCAATGACGTCTGCACGTTGGGGGCGCCTGGGACTCACGCTGGCGCTCCTCGCACTTGCCCTCCAGGCCGCGCGCCTGGCGTTGCACAAGGGCTTCAGCATCGACGAGTTCCAGTACGCGCACGCGGCCTGGCTCGTGTCGAAAGGGCAGGTGCCCTACCGGGACTTCTTCGAGGTCCACTTCCCGCTTGTCTATCAAGGGCTGGCGCCGCTGTTCTGGCTCGTGGGGGATGCGCCTCGGGGTGTGCTCGCGCTGCGTCTGGCGATGCTCGTGCCGCTGGCGGGCGCGTGTGTCTCGGTGGCCGTGCTCAATCGACGCGAGGGCCGCGTGTCGATGTGGCTGGCTCCGGTGTTGTTGTTGGCGCTGACGCCTTTCACGCGCTTCGCGGTGGAGATTCGTCCGGATGCATTGGCCTGTGCCTTGTTCCTGGGAGGGCTCGCCGCGTTGTCGGTGAGGCCGGGCACCCGGGGGCTCGGCTTCGTGGCGGGGGTGTTGTTCTCCGCCGCGTTCTGGTCCTCGCAGAAGGTGTTGTTTCACGGCGGCGTGGTGGGCGCGGTGCTCGCGGTGGATATCGTCTGGCGGCGGGGCAGGGGACCGGCGCTCGTGGCGCGGCCCGTCGCGTTTCTCGCGGGCGCGGGGGTGGGGCTCGCGGCGGTGGCGTCGTATCTGACGGTGACGGGCTCGTGGGGCGCCTGGTGGCAGTGGTGCTTCGCGTGGGCCGCGGAGCATCAGCGGCACTACCCCGGCTTCTCGTGGCGGGACTATCTGCTGCCCATGGTTCGCGAGCAGCCCTGGCTCTTCGCGTTGGCGGTGCTGGGGTTCCTCGTCACCGTGCGCGCGTGGTGGCGTTCGGGCGCGGAGCGCTGGGGGAGCGCGGACCTGCCGTTGCTGCTCGCGGTGCTGGCGACGTTTGGCTCGTATGCGCTCCAGCGCGCGCCGTTTCCGTACAGCCTGCTGCCCTTCCTGGGAGTGCTCGCGCCGTTCATGGCGCGAGGCACGGTGGCAATCTTCAGTGGCTGGAGTACGCCCCCGGCGCGAGTCGTCGCGGCCCTGGCGCTCGGAGTATTGCTCTGTCTTCAGCTCTGGAGGCTGGAAGCCCTGGTGGACGGAGGGGGCAATGCCAGACAGCGAGACGTGCTCGCGCGCATCGCCATGCTCACCGGGCCCGAGGACGTCGTCTACGACAACTCGGGGGGCTATGTGAGCCGGCCACACGCCCACTTCTATTTCTACACGGATGCCTATCTACGGGGCTCCATCCCGGACGTGCTGGCGCGCGAGGTGCCCCAGGCCTTGGTGGAACGCGGCTGTGTGCTGCGCGTGGATGACCTGCGGACGTCGGGATTGCCGCCGTCGCTGCGAGGCTTCCTCGACACGTATTACCAGCCCTACGACGGAGACCTGTTCCTGTGGGGGCAGCGGTACGACGTGTCCCCTGGGAGCGCGCTGGAGGGTCGCTTCCTGGCGGTTCGTGACGGGCGCTACTTCGTCGAGCCCGCGTCGATGCTGGAGTCAGGCGCGCTGTTCGTCGACGGGGCCCGCGTCACGGAGGCGGAGCTCACCCTGTCGCGAGGTGAGCACACCGTGCGGTACGAGGGCCCCGAGGGGCGCTTGCACCTCCTGTGGCTCCCGCGTGACGGTCAGCGATGGGTGCCGCGTCCCGAGGCGAAACCCACCTACTCGCGCCTGTTCTGAGCCGCGCGTCGGTGCCTCCGAGAAGAACGCTCGGAGGACACCTGCGACACGGACGCTTCGCTACGGCGCGCAGGGCGCCTGACCGCCGGCGCGCTTGTAGGCGCTCACGCGGTTGGACAGGTTGCCGTTGTCGGTCTCCGGCGAGGTCTGCCGGCCTTCACCCGCGCCGAAGGAGAAGCCGACCGAGTGCGCGGCGGCGAGCTCCGACGTGTGCGAGAAGAAGTAGTCCACGCGGTTGTCCTTCCACCGCTCGTTGGTGTTCGGCAGGTTCATGTTGCCCACCGGGAGCTGCCACCAGAAGTTCGGTTTGTTGAGTCGCTCGGAGATGGCGCTCGCCCAGGTGAACGCCTGACGGAAGTGGGGCAGGGTGGTGTTGTTCGCGTCCCACCACGTGTCCTCGCCGATGCTGTCGTAGAAGCCCGCGTCACGGTCCGACGCCTCCACGACGATGAAGTCCGTGTCCGCCGCGCCGAGCTTCAACAGGAAGTCGGCCACCTTGCGCGCCTCACCGGCGATGTCGAAGGACGCGTTGGTGTTGAGGTACACGTCCGTGCGCGTCGACCAGGGGCTGGCGTGCAGGCTCACCTTCGCGTTGGGCGCGTACTTGCGAGCCATCGCAATCATGCACCGGCTCACGCCCACGGCGTTGTTGGCCATCCCCGAGCAGTCCGTGGCGTTGGCGCTCGCCACCTGCGCGGGCACCGTGGCCGGGTCTCCATTGGAGAAGAACTGGAGATAGCCCCACAGGTCCGGCTCGAGGTGGAGCAGGGCGGGCTCGCTGCCCACCTGCTGCAACGTGAAGCGATAGTCCGCGAAGTAGCGCCGCATGATGGCCACGTCGTTGAGCGCCTGGAGCTGCTGCTCGCCCTCGCCCGCGGGCCCGACGCCGCCCAGGAGCTGCTGGTAGTAGGTGATGAAGGGAAGCTGCTGGCGCCCCTTCGCCCCGGACACGTGGCCGCGCACGTAGGCACCCGGCGGATCCGACACGTCCTGCCAGCAGCCCCACCACGCGCATGCCGCGCCCGCGCAGGAGGTGCCGGACGTGGTGCAGCCCGTCGTGCAGGACGTGCACACGTTCGTCGAGTCGACCAGCCCGCTGGCGACGTACAGGTAGTGCACATCGAAGGGCGCGCCCGCCGCCGTGCCAGGCTCCATCTGCGCGCCGACGAGCAGCCGGTTCTTCCCCAGGGACGCGAGGAACGTCTCGCCCATGCACCCGGTACCGACAGGGCCACCGTCCGGCGTCCCGCCGCCACCGTCCGGTATGCCATTGCCGCCGTCTGGGGTGTTGGTGCCGTCCGTGCCCGAGTCGGAGCAGCCTCCCAGCATCAGCAGGCAGAGGGTGAGCGGAGCGAGTCGCTTCAGCCACTTCGAAGTGTGCATGCGCATGACGACAGTCACGCTACCTCGCCACGCCCTGCACGGCTCAAGGGCCTGGGACTCCGGGACAGGGGGCCGTCCTGACCGCTTCCTCGCTCGACATCCAGCCTCGCGATAACAATCTGTTAATCTTTCAATTCAAGAAATTCTTGAAACTCGGTATTCGCGCCGACTACACGTCAGGGTTCCCCCCTGCCGAGCCCGCCGGGTGGTCTGGGCTTCCTCGCGGGCGCGGCACATCCCCTCGAGGCCGTGATGAAGACGCGACTGTGGTGGCTGGTGGTGCCCGCGTTGCTGGCGGTTGGCTGTGGTCCCGTCATCGATGACGAAGAAGGCGAGGTCATCGACGAGCTGACCGGGCAGGTGCTCCAGGAAGCCACGGTGAAGTACGACATGCACCGGCTCCTGGAGGACACGCATCTGTTGGGGCATCAGTGGATTACCACCGAGCAGGTGCAGGCGTTCCTGACGCAGCAGGGCTCGTATCTGGCGACGTACAAGGACCCGGCCTTCAGCAACAAGACGGCGGCGGCGCTCATCGTCGAGCGCTCCAAGGCGTACAACATCAGCCCGCTGTACATGCTGGCGCGCATCCAGGTGGAGTCGAGCCTGGTGCAGAGCGGCACCTCCACCAACCTGGCGAAGGCCACCGGCTGTGGCTGTCCGGACAGCAGCGGGTGTGACGCGCAATACACGGGCTTCGGAAAGCAGATTGAGTGTTCGGCGAAGAAGCTGCGCGGCTACTTCACGGACCTGGATGCGGGGCGGACCACCGTGTCTGGCTGGAAGGTGGGGACGACGAAGGCGTCGTTGGACCCGTGCTCCATCAAGCCGACCAACAAGGCCACCGCGGCGCTGTACACGTACACGCCCTGGGTGGGCGCGTACGCGACGCAGTGTGGCCGCACCACGGTGGGCGGCTCGTCGCTGGTGGCGGTCATCTACCACCGGTACGCGGACGGCGGCTTCAACTGGGACGCGCCGACGACGTCGGGCTGCGTGTCGGAGACGGCGGGCACGACGGTGCCGAACCTGGGCTGCGTGCAGAGCTCGTCGGACGCGGTGTGGCGGCAGTGCGTGTCCGGTGTCTTCACCGCGGGCACCACGACGAAGCCCACCAACTGCACCCAGTCGTGGCCGTGGTGCTCCTCCGCCACGCTGGGCCGCACGGTGCCCGCGCGCACGTGCGTGCAGTCCTCGTCGGACCAGCAGTGGAGCCAGTGCGGCGTGGGCGGCGCGTGGGTGAGCTCGCCCATGGCGCCCAACAGCGGCGCGGGCCCCGTGGGCGCGTGCTTCGAGATGTACTGGCTGTAAGCCCGCGGCGTCAGTACTCGTTGGTCCAGATGAGGTCCAGACCACCCGAGCGCGCGTCGCCGTACTGGCCCTCCAGACTCCAGCGCGGTCCGAACTGGTATTCGAACCGGACCGCGTTGGAGTTCTCTCCCTGCTGGATGTTGGCGCCCACGCGTCCGGTGTAGCCGACGTAGATTTTGTCGGTGACGTAGGTGCCCACCTCCAGCTTGGTGCCGGCGATGCCCGCGCCGCCGGCTTCAATCGAAATCACGTCCAGCGGCAGCTTCGCGGCCAGGGCCTTGCGCGCCTCGTTGGCGACGAGCGAGCCCACCACGGAAGCGGCCTGGGCGCTGGCCGTCATCGACGCGCCGGAGCCGCGCTCCAGCGTGCGGCGGCCGGTGGCGAGCAGCGTGTAGATTTCGGACTCGGGCAGCGGCGGCTCGCTGGTGGGCTTCAGGGTGATGTCCCGGCCCTGGCCTCGAATGGTGACGAACACCGTGATGTTGGCGCTGTCGTTGCGGTGCTCGGCGGTGACGTTGATGTACGGGACGGTGGGCGGCCCGGTGAAGCTCACGATGCTGTCGCGCTGCACGTCGAAGCGCCGGCCCAGCACGTCCACCCGTCCGCGCAGCACGCGCACCTGTCCGAAGAGGCGCGCCACGTCGGTGTATTCGACGCGGAAGTCCTCCGACAGCCCCAGCTCCACGTTGACGTCAGAGCCCTTCACCCAGATGTTGCGCGGCGCATTCACGTTCACCCAGTACGCGCGCCCGGGTGGCGTCTCGCCCGGCTCCAGGTCCTCCGCGGAGTCGGCCACGGGAGGAGGCTCGGTGGAGGGCTGCTGGTTCGGCTCGGGCGCGCCCGGTGAGGGCTGCTGCTGTTGCCTGCGCTTGCGCCGCTCGATGGGCGTGCCGTTGCGCACCAGCACCACGTCACTGGGCCGCTCCAGGTCCTGGAGGTCCTTGCGTTTGACTTCCGGCAGCTCGATGGTGGCCTCGGGGATGGAGACGTTGCGCAGGTTGACGAGCCGTTCGGACAGCGTGCCCTCCACCTTCGCGCGCATGCTCAGCACGGCGATGAGCTGGTCGTCGAAGACGATGGGGAAGTCGCGAGCCATCAGCGGGTAGGGTTTCCCCGCGGGGCTGTTCAGCTCGTACTCGCCATTCTGGGTGCGAGTGGCCGTCAGCGGCGCGTCGAGCCACAGCGTGCCGCCTCCGGCCTTGGCGGACAGCGTGTTGATGGCCAGCGCCTCGCGACTGGCTTCCAGCGCGAGCTGGATTTCGCGGTACTCGCCCAGGCCCATCAGCCCGAGCTTGCCGTCCTTCCACGAAAGCGAACCCTGGAACGTGGGCACGGCGGGAGTGCCCGCCAGCTTCGCGTCCGCCTGAATCAGCCCGCCCACGCTGCGCAGCATCTCCACCGCGCCAGAGAGGAAGGAGGGGTCGAAGTCGCGCGCCTTGAGCGTCACGTCCAGCGGCGCGCGGGAGGTGTCGAGGCCGCGCTGAATCGCGGGCAGGGACACGTCCAGCTCCACGCCTCCTTCCACCATCAAGGTGCCGCCCGCCGGCGCGGTGAGGAGCACGTCGAAGGCGGAGCGAGCGTTCTGGTAGCCGTAGTGCAGGCGCGCCTGTCCCAAGGCCAGCTCGCCCATGCCCAGCTTCTGTACGCCGGCGGTGAGCTCCATGCGAGGCGTGTCCAGCGTGCCGCGCGCGGCCAACTCCACCGACAGCTCGCCCTGGATGCCCTTGGACGCGGCGCTCGCCTTCTGCGCGGCGGCGCCTGTCGCGCGGGCCTTCGCCACGCCGGGCAGATGCTGGAGAGCGACCGGCCCCAGGCGGCCCTTGAGCTGGAAGGGAATGTGTCCGTAGACCTCCTGGTCCTGCAGCGCGCCCAGCGGAGCGTCCAGCGTCACGTCGAGCTGCGCCAGCGGCCCCTCGTCCCGCTGCGCCGCCAGCGTCACCTTCACGTCCTGGTCATCGCCCACCACGCCGAGCTGTCCGTTCACCGGAGGAAGGCCGTACGCGGTGAGGCCCACGGCCTTCACGCTCAGGCGGGCCTGCGGCACCAGCGCGGAGCCGGAGAGGAACAGCTGCGCGGACACGGTGCCCGCGGGCTTCTGCAGACCATTGACGCCCTCGAACTGCGCCAGGGACAGGTCCGCGACGCGGGCCTCCAGGTCCACCGAGGCCGAGAGGAGGTCGTCCGCCTTGGGGGGACGTGCCAGCATCCCGCCCAGGGTGAAGGGTGTGTGCAGCACCACGTACGTCTGGGTGCCCAGCCCCTGCACGTCCAGGCGCGCGTCCAGGGTGGCGTCCTCGCGGTCCGACGCCGCGCGCAGTTCGAAATCCAGCGGCTGCTTCAGCGCGAAGCCCGGAGGCGGCGCGGCGTAGTTCAGCTTCTGGCCGCGCAGCACGAAGTCCAGCCGGGGCTCGCGCGCGGTGCCGTCGATGCGCAGCTCTCCGGCCACCATGCCGCTCACCGGCTCCGTGCGTCCGAGGAGCTTCATCACCCCGGCGAGGTCCAGGTCATCCAGGTCGACCTTGAGGGAGAGCGCGTCCTTGCGCCGCTTCAGCACGCCCTGCACCGGCACGTCGAAGTCCGCGACGACCTTCGCCACCGGCAGCCCCGCCGACAGCGTGCCCGTGGCGCGGTCCTTCACGTAGCGCCCGTCGAGCGCCACCTGGAGGTTCTCGTAGCCGCTCACCCGTCCGTCCTGCCAGCGCAGCTTCGTCTCCGCGTCCGGCCGGGGCAACCTGCCCTTCGCGGTGACGAAGCCCGACACCGTGCCGCCCAGGCCCAGCGACTCCGGGATGACGATGCGGGGCAGCAGCGTGAGGTCCACCGCCTCCAGGTCCACGCGCGCCGTCAGTTGCTCGTTGGCGAGCGAGCCGCGCACCGCCAGCGACTGCGCCCCCGACGCGAGCTTCAGCGCGGGCTCCACCTCCATGCGTCCGCCGCCGAAGCCCACGTGCGTGGGGGCCTGGAGCTTCCAGGTGGCCTCCGGCCACGAGAGCACCAGCGCCTGGACTTCCAATCCCTGGTTGTCCTCATCCACCAGCCCGTTCAGCGCCAGGCCGAGCGTCGCGCCCCCCAGGGCCTTCACGCTGACCTCCAGGTGACGCTCGTGCGTGGTGATGGTGGCGGACACGTCCTGGAAGGAGCGCTCGCCCGAACGCAGCTCACCCATCACCAGCGTGGCGTCCGTGGTGAGGGGGCGGGTGATGTCCGGCACCTCGGCCTGGAGCGTGAGGTTCCTCACCGCGAAGTCCCCATAGGAGAGCGAGGTGAAGTTGCCGTGGGCGACGACGCCCGGCGCGCGCACGGGCCCTTCCACGCGGAACTCCAGCGTGCCGCTGCCAGACAGCGGAGGCACGGTGCCAGGCAGCAGCCGGGTCAGCGCGTCGGACAGCATGGCGAGGTTGCCCGCCGTCAGGCCGCCGTCCACGCGAATCGCCTCGGTGGTGCCTTCGCCCTTGGCCTGAAGCGACGCGCCCGGCACCAGCACCAGCAGGCGCGACAGCGTGTAGCGGCCGTCCTTCGCGCGGGCATGCAGCTCCACGGGCCCCAGCGGCTGACCCCGGAAGCGCGAGGGCGACACGGTGAGGTCCACCTCGCCGTCGAGGGTCTCCAGGCTGGTGCCGCCGCCCTTCGCGGACAGGTCCGCGGAGAGGCTCGTCTTTGGCCCTTCCTTCACCAGCGCGGACAGGTCCACGTCGCGAGCCTTCACGGAGACGCCGGTGGAGCGCATCCGCTCCAGGTCCAGGTCGCCCTTCACGTCCAGCTTCGCGTCCGCGGCCGTCCCCTGGAGGTCCACCTGAGCCAGCTCGCCGTCGATGCCCGCCTTGCCCGCGAGGTTCACCGGTACCAGCAGCGGCCAGGTGGGCAGCACGCCGCGCGTCAGCTCCGGCGGCACGGTGAGGCGCCGCACGTCCACGTCCGCCTTCAGGGTGCCCGGGGGCTGGCCGGGCGGAGTCTCGGGAGGAAGTCGCGCCGTGGCGCTCGCGTCCAACAGCAGCCCCGCGAGGTCCAGGTCCACGTCGGCGTTGAGCGCGCCCTCCTCGCCGCCGCCCTTCAATGCCAGCCGCAGGGGCCCCTTCGCGGGCAGCGCGAGCGCGCCGGTGGACTCCAGCGTCGCGCCGAAGCCCTGCGTCGCCGCCGCGTAGTGGCCGGACGCCTTCGCGTCGAAGTCTTCCAGGCGCACGTGTCGCTCGCCGCCTTCTTCCAGCTCCTGCCTGAAGTCGACGTAGCCGTCCTCGAGCTCCAACTCGTGCAGCTCCACCCGCAGCTTGCCGCGCGGAGAGGGCGGCTCCTCGGGCTTGGGCACGCGAGGCGCGATGGCCCGGGCGAGGTTCAACCCGCGCTCGTCCTGGGCCAGATAGAGGCGCGGCTTCTCCACGCGCACGTCCGTGAGTTCCACCTGCTGGTGGATGAGGCCGCCCAGGCGCACGCGCGCCTCGACGCGCGCGATTTCCGCCACCAGCTCACCCTCCGGGTCATACAGCTTCACGCCGGTGAGGACGGCGCCCGGTGGTGCCAGGTCCAGCCCTCCGACTTCCAGCCGACCGGAGAACTGCTCATTGGCCAGATGGAGGCCCTTGCGGATGAGCCAGCCCTCACCCGGTGACGACGTCGCCCAGAGGAGCACGCCCAGCACGGCGACCACTCCCAGGCACACGACGCCGAGCAGGCCCCACAGCAGTCGTCGTGCCCAGCGTCGCCCTCTCAAAACGCCTCTCCAATCGACAGGTGCAGCGCGCACTGACCGTCAGGCGCTCCCGCGAAGGTGGCCCCGCGAGACGTGGGGCCGTCGGGCTTCCACTTGCTGCCAATGCCGAAGCAGCCTCCAGAGGTCGGATAGATGTACCCCGGGGTGGCGACGGGCAATCCCTGGCCCAGATTCAGTCGGCGCGCGATGTCCAGGCGCACCGGCCCCACCACCGTGAGGTAGCGCAGGCCCACGCCCACCGCGTGGTAGTGGTCGGGACCGAACAGTCGCGGCGAGTCGCTCGAGTCGAAGCCCTCCACGCCCACCAGCCCCGTGTCCCAGAACGCCGCGAGCACGATGCTGGTGGAAATCTGGTAGCGCAGCTCCACCGTCGTCTCGAAGAGGCTGTTGCCGCCCACCGGCACCGTCTCCCACTCCTCCGTCTGTGTCGTCTCCGGCACCCCGTCCCCGTCGGTGTCCTCCTCCTTGGCCAGCGCCGCCAGGGGCGACAGGCGCTGGCCGTTGAAGCCGCGCATGGAGGTGGCGCCACCGGAGAAGAAGCGCGTGACGATGGAACTCTGTGAGCCACCCGCGGGGTTGAGCGTGCCCATCCGCAGCTTCGCCGCCAGCACCACGCGCTTGTCCTCGTCGAACGAGTGGTAGAAGCGCAGGTCCGGCAGCAGACGGATGTAGTTGAAGTCGCCGAAGAAGATGCTGCCGCCCTTCTGCACGGACAGGCTCAGGTAGTAGCCATCCCGAGGCTCCACCGGGTCATCCCGCCGGTCCCACGCGAAGGCCACCTCCAGGAAGCTCAGCGCCACGTCACACTGGATGGTGTCCTCGCCGCAGCCCAGCACGACGGGCGGCACGCGCGAGTCCGCGCTCACCCGACCCGACAGCCGATAGATTTGGAGGTTGTAGGAGGGGAAGACGGAGAAGTTGCGGTGCGGCTGCCAGATGACGCCCGTCTGCAACCTGCCGCCATAGAAGTCGTAGGCCTGCTCCAGGCCCTTCTCCAGCGTCAGGGACGTCTGCTGGCGCAAATCCCGGAAGAGGAACCGCGGCTGCTCGTACTCTCCCGTTATCTCGAAGACGGGTCCCTGCTTCGACGGCGACAGGACGTGGGGGATGAACGCGTAGCCGGCGCGGCCTCGCACGGTGACGCGGCGCAGACCACCCAGGAAGTTGCGGTTGGTCCACTCCCCCAGCACGCGCGCTTCCTGGCGGGCCGCGTCCACGCCGATGCCGCCGCCCAGACGCACCGAGCGGAACGGCGCCTCGCGCACGTCCACCACGACGGGCACCGTGGCTGACTCCCGGTCTGGCGCCCCGCGGTTCACCTTCACCGCGCCGAACACGCCCATGCGGAACACGCGGGCCTGGGCCTCCGCCAGCGCCGTCTCGCTGTACCAGTCCCCCTTCTTCAGCGCGCCCTGCACCTGCTCGATGATGCGGCGCGGCGGCACCTGGGGATTGGCGTCCGTCGCGACGAACGTGTTGCCGAAGCGGTAGCGCAGCCCCGGCTTCACGTCCAACCGCACCCGGGCCTTCCGGGTGTCCACGTCCACCTGCACCTCGCCCGACACCTCTGCTTCCGCGTACCCCAGCTCGCGCAGCTGCTCCTGGACCCGGGCCTTGGCCTCCTCCCAGGGCGCCTCGCGGAAGATGTCGCCTTCCTTGAGGGGCAGCTCGGACTTCACCCGCTCGTGGTGTTCCTTGCGGTGCTCCTCCGGCAGCGTCTGGAGGCCCTCCACCTGGATTTCGCTGATGCGCGTGGGCTCGCCCTCGCTCACCTGCACCTCCAGCTCCACCTCGTTCGTGCCCTTGGGCTTCACCGCGCTGTCCACCACCTCCGCCTGGTAGAAGCCCTGGGCCTGGTAGTAGCGCTCGATGCGGCGCAGGTCCGCCTGCCACGCATTGGGGTCGAAGTAGTGGGGGCTGCCGAAGGGCCAGAACGCCCACCACGGGGTCTCCGAGGTGAGGATGCGGTCCTTGATGTCCCCCTGTTTCACCTGCTTCGTGCCCTCGATTTCCAGCCGGGAGACCTTGGGCCCCGGGGGCGGGGTGGACGTGGTGGCGCACGCCGCGACGCTCAGGAGCGCGGCGACAGTGGCGAGGCGAAGGAGTCGGAGCAGGTCAACGGCCACGGACTGTTCATACCCGGAAGGCAAGCGCCTGACGCGTCTCCTGTCGGACGCCCCCATCCCTTTGTCGCATTCCAACGTCTCGTCGGCGGTTCCTGTCGGCTGGTCCTTGCTGGATACACACGGAGACGTGCAAGCCGCGCCAAGGTGCGCCAGATTGGGGGCCATGCTCCTGTCCCGGCGAATCAGAGTCTTGGTGTTCTGCGTGGTGTCGGCGCTCGCCACCGCCTGCGGCGTGGATGACGACGAAGTCGTGCGCGTGAAGGAGGGCGAGAGCCTCGCCGACGCCGAGTACTGCGGCTCGTTCGGCTGCGACCAGCTCAACGAGTTCTGCGCCGAGGTCTTCCTGGAATTCGGTCGCTCGCCGCCCATCTGCATCACCGAGGACGTGTGCGAACGGCTGGAGTGCGCCAACACCAACCGCCGCTGCGCCATCTTCGATGGCTTCCCCGGTCAGGTGAAGTGCATCAAGTAAGCGGCGCGAGTTGAGTGGAGCCACGCCCGGGAGGACGTCCCCGGGCGAGCGGAGTCCGGCCTTCAGCGCCGGGCGGACGCGGTGAGCCAGGCCAGCTTCTCGGCCGCTTCCCGCGTGGTCGAATCCGACATCAGCGCGCCCACGTCCTGGGTGATGCGGTACGCCCAGTTCGAGTCGCTCATGGAGCCCGGCAGGTTGATGCGGTCCCGGGTGCCGAGCACGTCCTGCCAGGGCAGCACGCACAAGTCACTGCTCGCGTTGAGCGCCGAGGCCAGCAGGCCCCGGTGTACCTCCGGGGTGAACTCGCGCGTCACCGTCACGCCCTTGAGCTCCGGCCAGGCGCGCGCGGCGGCCTGACGCTCGTCGTCGCGGGCGCCCTCCCACCACTCGGCCATCGTGTCGGTGTCATGGGTGCCTGTCGTGACGAGGGACACGGGGGGAAACTGGTGCGGGTCGCGGTAGACGCTGTCGTCTCGCTCCCAGCGCATCACCCGGTAGCCGGGCAGCTTCAGCTCCGCGAGGATGTGGCGGACGAAGGGAGGAATCACGCCCAGGTCCTCGGCGACGATGCCCGCGCCCTCCGAGAGCAGCTCGAAGTGCTTGCGGCCCAGCCGCTTGTGGCTCTCCTCGTCCGGCGGCGTGAAGCGTCCGGTGGGCGTCTTCTCGTCGCGAATCCACTGACGGAAGTAGCCCACCGCGTGGTCCACGCGGCGCAAGTCGTAGTAGCTGGCCGCCTTCTTCGCGCGCGCCTTCAGCCAGGCGTAGTCGTCCTTCTGCATGGCGACGAAGTCGAAGTAGGGCAGGCCCCAGTCCTGGCCGGTGGCGGAGAAGTCGTCCGGCGGTACGCCCAGCCGCGCGTCGCGACGGAGGATGGTGGGGTTGGCCCAGCAGTCCGCGCTGTCCTGGCCGATGATGAAGGGCTCGTCGCCGCACAGGAGCACGTCCTGGGCCTTGGCCCGGGCTCGCGCCGCGTCCCACTGCTGCTCGGCCACCCACTGGAGCCAGGCGTGGTAGCGCACCCGGCGCTCCAGCTCGGTGGCCTTCGCGCGCAGGGCCTCGGGCTGGCGCGTGCGCAGGCCCTCCGGCCACTCCCACCACGCGCGGCGCTGCTCCTGCTCGCTGATGGCGGTGAAGAGGGCGTAGGTCTCCAGCCAGTCCGCCTGGGCCTCGCGCCACTGGTGGAAGGCGCGGGCGCGCTCGGACTGGCGGGACTGGTGCTGCTCCTCGAAGGTGTCGAAGGCGCGCGCGAAGGCGGCGTCCTTGAGGGGGAAGACCAGGTCGTAGCGGACGCGGGGCGCGGAGCGGGCCTCGGCCAGCTGCCGGCGCTGCTCCTCGGAGAACGCGCCCTCGCCGCCGGAGGTGATGAACTCCGGAAGGGCGTGCAGGTCGATGAAGAGCGGGTTGAGTCCGAAGGCCGAGCGGGTGGCGTAGGGGCTTGAGTCTCCGGGCGCGGTGGGCAGCAGCGGCAGCAGCATCAGGAGACGCTGGCGCGCGACCTTCATCCAGGAGAACAGGCCATCCAGCGCGCCGAAGTCGCCGATGCCGAAATCCGTCGGGGCGCGGAGTGAGAACAGCGGAAGCAGGAGACCGGAGAGCCGGCCGGGGGTGGACATGGTGCGGCGCAATCTGCACCACCCCTGCCCCGGAGTGAACTGGTCCCGTGACAGGAAATGCGCGGCGGGTTTTCGCTGGAGGACGGATTCACCTTCCCCGGCGCACCCGTCTGTTGGCCGGTACAATCCTGGGGTGAGCGTGACTGTCTTGCCCCCTTCCTTCTATGCGCGGCCGGCCCTGGTGGTGGCGCGGGAGCTGCTCGGGACCCTCCTCGTGGTGCGAGACGCCACCGGACTTCGTCGGGTGGGGCGCATCGTGGAGACGGAGGCGTACATCGGCGAACACGACCTGGCCTGTCACGCGGCCAAGGGGCTCACCCCGCGCACGGAGGTGATGTTCGGGCCCCCGGGGCGGGCGTACATGTACCTCATCTACGGCATGCACCACTGCTTCAACGTCGTCACGGACGCGCCCGGGGTGGGGGCCGCGGTGCTGGTGCGCGCGGTGGAGCCGGTGGAGGGCCTGGAGGCCGGGGCGCGCACGGACGGGCCCGGCAAGCTGTGCAAGGCCCTGGGGTTGACCTTGACGCACAACCGGATGGACCTGGCCTCCCCCGGGCTGCACCTGCTGCCGGGGGTGGACGTGGCCGAGGCGCGGGTGGAGCGCGGGCCGCGCATCGGCGTGGACTACGCGGGGGCGTGGGCCCAGGAGCCCTTCCGGCTCTGGGTCCGGGACAGTCAACACGTCAGCAAGCGGCCGGCGACGAGGGCTCGTAACCGGCCTTGACGAAGGCGCTTCCGGCTGGTTGGGTGCGCCCCGCCATGCCTGACGAGGTCGCCACGGAAGATGATCGCCAGCTCCTCGCCCGCGCGCAGGATGGGGACATGTCCGCCTTCGAGGCCCTGGTGGAGTCCCACCAGGACAAGGTGTACGGTCTCGCCCTGCGGATGACCCGCTCGGAGGCGGACGCCGCCGAAATCACCCAGGACACCTTCCTGTCGGCCTACCAACATCTCAAGGATTTTCGCGGGGATGCGGCCTTCGGCTCGTGGGTGCACCGGATAGCGGCCAACCATGCGCTGATGCGCCTGCGCCACCGCCGGGTGACGCAGGCCGCCGAGGCGGAGCTCCAGGGGCCGGAATTCACCCCCCGGGGTACGCTCGCGGACTACCCGGTGTCCGACTGGAGCCGGGACGCCGAGGAGAAGGCGCTGGACGCCGAGCTGGGGCATGCCATCCGACAAGCGGCGGATCGGCTGCCTGAGGGGTATCGTGAGGTCTTCCTCTTGAAAGACGTGGACGGCCTCAGTTACGAACAGATTGCAGAGGTGACGGGGGATTCCATTCCCGCCATCAAGAGCCGCCTGCACCGGGCTCGTCTCGCGCTCCGGGAGGCGATCGACGCCTTCTACAACCGGGACAATCGCGGGCCGTGAAACGCAACTGGGGGGCTCCGCATCTTCCGAAGCGAGGACGAGGGCGTGCCGCAGCCAGCCGAGGTTCGGATGTACACCTGTAAAGACTCAATCAACCTCCTGCTGGAATACCTCGAGGGCGAGATGTCGCCCGAGGAGTCGCGCCACCTCCAGGAGCACCTGTCGGGGTGCTCCCCCTGTGAGGAGTTCTTGAACACGTACCGGGCGACGCCCAGTCTGTGCAAGCGCGCGCTGGCGGCGAGGATGCCGAAGGAGGTCAGCTCCAAGCTGACGGAGTTCCTTCGCACCAAAATCAAGTCCGCCTCGTGAACCTGAAGCAACTGTCGCTGCCGGAGCTGTCGGAGGCGCTCGCGCCCTTCGCCCCGTCCCCCACCGCGGTCCGCAAGGTGTTCGCCGCCGTCTTCGCCCACGGGCTCGGCTCGGTGGAGGAAGTGGCGCGCTCGCCGCAGGTCCCCCGGCGGGTGGCCGACCACCTGAAGGCCCACGCCGAGATGCCCAGCCTCCAGGTGGTGGAGCGGCGCCGGGCGGACGACGGCTTCGTGAAGTACCTCTTCGACTCGCCGCTGGGTGGGCGGATCGAGGCCGTCCGGATTCCCATCTTCGACGAGAAGTATGTCGTCTGCGTGTCCAGCCAGGTGGGCTGCGCGCTGGCGTGCGACTTCTGCATGACGGGGAAGTTGGGTTTCAAACGGAACCTCCAGACCTGGGAGATTCTGGACCAGGTGCTTCAGGTGAGGGCGGAGGCGGACCGGCCGGTGCGGGGTGTGGTGTTCATGGGGATGGGGGAGCCGCTGCTCAACTACAAGGAGACGTTGCGAGCGGCGGGTATCCTGTCGAATCCGGCGGGCTTCTCGATTTCGGGGCAGTCCATCACCTTCTCCACGGCGGGGCATGTGCCGGCGATTCGGCGCTACACGCGAGAGGGGCATCCGTACCGGCTGGCCTTCTCGGTGACGAGCGCGATTCCGGAGAAGCGGATGAAGGTGCTTCCGATTGAGAAGACGCATCCGTTGCCGGAGTTGATTGAGGCGATTCGCGAGTACAGCCAGGTGCGGCGCGAGCGGGCGATGATTGCCTATGTGGCGATTCGCGGGTTCAACCTGGAGCGGGAGGACGCGGAGGCGTTGAAGGTGGCCTTCGAGGGGATTCCCATCAAGGTGGACCTCATCGACGTGACGGACCCGACGGGGAAGTACGAGCCGCCGACGGCGGAGGAGCTGAGCGCGTTCCGTGATTACTTGCAGATCCTGAAGGCGCCGGTGGCGCGGCGGTATTCAGGGGGCAAGGAGATTGGGGCGGCGTGCGGCACGTTGGCGGCGACGCAGTACGGGGGCACGGTGATGCCGGCGCCCGTGTCCGAGTCGACTTCGACCACCACGTGACAATCGGCCCTGTCGGGCGAGCCGAGGGTGCGGGGTGAGGCGGGTAGGGTGCGTGGGTTTCCGGGGCCCTCCGGCTGGTGCCAAGGCATTCAGGGAGCAGGCCATCCGGTGACGGAGGCGCGTACCCGTGTCCCTGCTCTCGGAGTTCAAGCAGTTCGCCCTGAAGGGCAACGTGGTGGACCTGGCGGTGGCGGTGGTGATGGGGAACGCGTTCTCCGCCATTGTGACCGCGGTGGTGGCGGACCTGGTGATGCCAGTGGTCGGCGCGGTGCTGCCTGGAGGTGACTGGCGCAACGCGACGGCGACACCACTGAATCTACGGCTGGGGCACCTGCTGGGCGCGGTGCTCGACTTCCTCATCATCGCGTCGGTGCTGTTCATCGTGGTGGCGAAGGTGGGGCAGGCGTGGGCGAAGCGAGGGAAGAAGGGTGAGCCCGCGCCGGTCGCGACGAAGGTGTGCCCGGAGTGCCGTGAGACGATTCCGGTGGAGGCCCGGCGGTGCCGGGCGTGTACTTCGGTGCTGGTGACGGTGTGAGGTAATGGCGGGTGCTTCACACCGGACGACCGGCGTCACGGAGCCTGGCGGCTGGGCTTATTGGAGCGGCCTCGACTTGCCTTGGTGCTTTGTGGCGTCTTGGCGAGGTCTGACTGTCGAGGCACCCACCCGGGGGATTCGGAGTCGTACCACTCCTGCTTTCTGAGCCAGTCGTCGAAGCGAAGGAAGATGGTCCTGGGGCCGTCCATGGTCTTTCGCTCGGCGAGGAAGGTCTCGAGGGTGTCGAGCAGGAAGGCGACGTTCTCGGGCTTCTCTTCCGTGGGGTCGAACTTCGGGTGACCTGATTTGCGTGCCAGGAGAACCACGAGCCCTGACCAACCGAAGTTGGACCCACTGTCGACCTTGACGATCAGCCACTCACGAAATCCGAAAAGGAGCCCACCACCCCACGCAGCGTCGAATCCATGAACGAAGTTGGCGCAGGCGTCAGCACTTGGGTGTGCGAGATGCATCTCCGGAAACTTTCTGACGTGGTCCAGGACATCGGGCAGGTGTGAGGGATTGCGCCGAGGAGAGGCCGAGGACGTACTCTTCTTGGTGCTGTGGCGGCGTGGAGTGGATGGCGGCACGGTGGGCGTTTCCCAGGATGCGGTGAAAGGAGCCCTCGGCGCGAGTGTTCCAGGGGCGTTGGAGGTGATAGAGGGGGGGCCTTGATGCCAGTCATCCAGCGGGTTGAAGAATCCAGTCGTCACCCTTGTACGAACATCGATCCATGCGACGTAGATTCACGGATGATTGTATTTGGAGCTCATGTCTCGGATTCCTGGCGCTGTGTTTCGTTGAGCTCCTCCCTTCTGATTCGCGCTCCGTCAAAGGCGACAATGGCAGCGCAGATGTCGCGTGGGTAGGCAGCCACCCTCCCATTTCTTCTCATGGATATGTCCGGGCTGGGGTTGGCTATCTGTATGTTGTTGATGGGTTTGACGGAGGATTGAGCAGTGGTCAGGACTCCTTCGTTCTGGAGAGTGACCTCGTAGAGTCCTGTTCTAATGGTCTTGATGGAAGTGATGATCAAGTGAACCAAGGCTTCTCCCGAAGAGTATTCGTGAAAGCTCCGGTCGTCAGTTCGTAGGATGCACCCTGTGTCAGGGAGTCAGTGCGAGGTATTCGCGTGCGAAAGCCTCTGTGTTCTCTTGGACGCCCAAGGCGAGGGCCTCGCGAAGGAGCGCCGCGCACGAACGAGCATCATCGTACGGGATTCGTTCACCGGGGGCCCGCCTGTTCAGATTGAGCAGGATGACCAGGATGCGTACCGCAGTCTCCCTTAGTCCGGCCTCTTCGTGGATGCAAAGACTGGGAAGTGCTCTCGCGAGACGTATCCGGTCCCAACTCCGCATCGTGAATGCCACCGAGAGCGCATTCACGAGTTGACGCGTTGACCCGTCACGTTGCTCGACGATGTTCATCACGAAGTCGAAGCCTTCGGCCTTCAGCGAGGTGAACTCATCTTGGACTGGATAAGGAAGGCTGCCAGCCCGGGCCAGTTCCGCCTTGAGCCGTCGCCAGGGGGACCTGGGCCGGATGTCAGCGAGTGGCGCCAGGACTTGGTGACGACAACTCTGCGGAAACACCACATCCAGCGAGTAGGCATCCCCGGGCCGCCAGCTCCGGGAGGCCTCCTCCAGCACATGCACGTAGGCACCGAGGTCTTCGGTGGAAAGGGTGGGAAGTTCGTCATGGAGGAGGGTGACCTTCCCGGCGGGAAGCCAGGACAGGTCTCTGAGGACATCCAAGAGCGCATCCCAATTCTGCCCGAAGTGGGCTGGCAACCGGAGCGCGGCTTCAAGCACGTTCATCAACTGCTGCTTGCTTGAGATGCCGGCGGAGATGCGTCCGACATGTGCCCCGGCGGGCTGGAGCGCTTCTGGATTCTTGACGAAGTGAAGTGGCATGGTGCGCTATTGGCTCGCGTAGGTAAGGTTCAGGATAATTCCGGCGCCAGGGCTCCGTGCAACATCCGGGGCCTGACGCCGGTTCGATGTGCCGCTCCAGTGCCCGAAGTGGGCGTCGCCGAATCCCGGCAAGCTAGGGTGGATCGAGTGAGTCTCGAACGATCACTCACGCCTCGTTCGACTGGAACCCAGCCCACAGGTGACATGGCGGCGTATGGGCCGGATTTCGAATCCGCGAGTCGCGGAGTCAGCGGCCTTGTGAGAGGCGCTTGGTGTTCTCCTCAACCCCCAGGAGTGGACCCGGGGGTGATTATCCTATTACAATTTAGACCGACGGAGAATAATTTCGCCCGATTCGATGGCTTGATTGAACTCATCGAGGAGGTCCTTCGATAGGATTCTCTCGAAGCCGCTGCCCCCTGAGATGTCTGGGAACTCGAGGTCCATCGCTGCTCCGATGGGTTCCCGGTTGAGTTCGTCGATGCCAAACTTCTTGGCGAGTTCCTCGGGAATCTTGATCTCGATGAGGCTCCTTGACTTCGCCAGGATGTCATTCGTGTGGTTCCGGGGAGCTTGATTGGCGAAGAACTCCGCTGTGGCCCGCTCTTCTGCGAAGAACACAGCGCCCTTGGTTCCTGCCCTGAACCCGCGTGCTTTGTAGAGAAGGCTTCCCATGATCTTGGCGGCGCGGTTTCCCGTCGTGCCGTGGAAGAGCGTGATGAACTTCTTCGGGTTGGCGAGGTTCTTCAGCAGTCCCACGCCACTGCTGGCGCCCTTTCCTCCCGGATAGAGAGCAGCGCCGGACGCCATGACATAGAAGGCGGATTTACCGATGCCCATTCCGCAGTCCAGTGCTCTGGACGAGGTGCAGGCGGACCCTGCCTGGTTGACGCTCTGTCCCGCCGAGACGAACGGGATGAACTCGTTGATGGCGAGACTGGCCGCCGCGACCTTGCTGATAGGCGCGTAGCGGTCGTACTCCACCGATGCGTTGACCATGCTGTCGTACTGCCCGTTCGCTATGGCCCTGGCCGCATGGCAGGACAGCATCGACCCGCAGGGAATCAGGTCATTGAGGGCTCTCGAGATGTTGGCGGCCGCCGTCAGCAGCGACGTTCGTGTGGACGTGGACGAACCCGCGCTTTGCCCGATGTCGTTCGTGTGGCGCGCATCGGGCTGGGCCTTCGCATCGTCGAGAGTCTCGACGCTTGGAACCTTGAGGTCGATGCTGGGCAGGTACAGGGCTGGCCCTGTCGCGGACTGGTGCCAAGCCAGCGCGTTCATCATCATGCTTTGGTTTGACTGTGGTGCCCCCGTCCACCCGCCGTCCCAGCGGCTCACCAGTCCTCCCACATAAGGTGAGAATCCACTCGGGTCCGTGTAGCGCGTGGGATTGTTCAGCACGTAGGAGTAGGCGTTGTGCGACTGCGCCGAGCCCGGCTGGGCGATGACCGGGTCCACGCTGAGGAACTTCATCAGCCGTGGGTCATAGACACGCCCGCGCATGTTGATGAGGCCCAGCTCGTCGTCATGCTCATGCCCTGTGAATCCACGACGCGCGCCAGAGTGGCCTGAGGTGAAGGCCTGAGCCAGATTGCTCGCCTGCCTCCTGGCCCCGAAGGGCTCGTACTTGATGCGCTCAAGGACGGTGCCCGAGGCGTCGGTGACGGTGTCGGGGCTGCCCTGCGGATCATTGAGGAAGTAGCGCGTGGACTCCGTGGTGGAGCCCTCATCCCAGGAGACCTCGGCGATAACTCCCTCGGGACTGGGGATGTTGAGGATGTGGGTGGTGGTCAGTCCCTTCTTGCGACGCTGGTAGAGGCCCCCGAGGTAAACGGTCTCCTCCTGGCCGTCCGCGGAACGCTTGCGGACGCGGGTGCCCGAGGCGTCGTAGTCGAAGAGGACGGTGCCACTCGACGAGGTGACGCTCTCGGGAAGATTGAAGGAGGTGTACTGCGCCGCGCGAACCAGGGCGCCCTGGGCATTACGCGAAGCAATCTGGTTGCCGCGATGGTCGTACTCGTAGGTGAAGGACTCGGCGCCGAGCTGGGCTTGTTTGACAGCGTGAGGGCCACCCGTGTTGCCTGACGTGTAGTCGAGCGTGGCGGAGGGCTCCGAGCCAGCGACGGGAGCGCGGCTGAGTATGTTGCCGAGCTTGTCGTACTGGAACTGGACGTCGAGGTTCTGGCAGTTCTGCTGAACCTTCCAGCGCTCGAGGCGGTCGAGCGCGTCGTAGGTGTACTTCTGGGTGACGCCGAGCTCGAGGTCGTGACGCGCCGAGAGATTGTCGTTCTCGGTGTACTCGTAGGCGAGCCGCTGGACGTTGTTGCCGCCGCGCCTGGCCTCCGTGAAGCGCAGTCGGCCCTGGGTGTCATAGCGGAAGATGCGTGCGACACCGTTGCCATAATGGGCTGTCTTGAGCCGGCCCATGCTGTCCTGCTCGTAAGCCCGCCAGTAATTGGTGATGGAGTTGCTCCGGTAGATGCTCGAGAGGTCTCCTCGGTCCTCATATGAGCGGTTGACCGAGAAGAGCGTGCCATTGATCGCCACGGGATAGGTGAGGCGTCTCATTCGGCCGTAGTCGTCGTACTGCCGGCTCATCACGAGTGTCTCGCCGCCCACGCGCTGCGCGAGGTCCGTCTCGCGACCGAAGGCGTCAAAGATGTAGTCCGTGATGACGACCCCACCGGGGTTGCCGACAGGGGTACGGGTCGCACGCGTCAGGCGGCGCATGGCACTTGGCCCGTCGTCGTACACATATTCCAGGCTCTCCTTCTGGTTGGTGGAGGAGAGGACGCGGCCGAGGAGGTCGCGCTGGTAGGTGGTGGTGATGCGCCCGGCCGCGCCGGTGGCTGCGTCGGACTGGCTCTTGAGCTCGCCGAATGCGTTGTAGAGGAAGAAGCGAGTCCCCGCGTTGGGGTCGACGGTGTGCTCCAGACGACCCTCGGTGTCGTAGAAGAGAGCGTTACGGTTGCCAGCCGGGTCGTCCATGAAGTCCAGGCGGCCGAAGGGGCCGTAGGAATACGTCATGGTCGCTTCCTTGGAGGTACCCACGGCCTCGGTGGTCTGGGTCATCAGTCCACGGAAGTCGACGAGAGTCTTCTTCACTTGGCCGAGCGCGTCCGTAGACATTGCCTGCGAGGAGTAGGGCGCGGGCGTGGAGTAGCTGAAGCTCTCGATGAGCTTGCCAGAGAGACCCGTGGTGCCATCACCGAAGCGGCGAGCAGCGACTCGGTTGAGCGCGTCGTACTCGTAGCCTTCCCACGTGGCTTGCTCGCTGCTGGTTCGGGGCATCTCCCGCTTCACCACGCGCCCAAGGACATCGTAGATGACGGAGGAGGTCACTGGTTTGCCGTCGAAGCGCGCGGACTGGGTCGTCACCGGACGCCCCATCGCGTCGAAGCGCGTAACAGTCTCATCCTTCACGGAGGCGCTCGTAGCGACCTCGGTCCGATGCTGTGGCAGGGGACCATTCCATTCGTAATGCGTCTCGACGATGGACTTGTTCGCGGGTGCCACGGAGGGCCCCTGGTACATCGGTGTGACGATGCGCTGGCGGCCGAATCCGTCGTACTGGAAGCGCATGTGGACCTCATTGGGGTCGGCCGTCTGCGCGAGGACCCCCAGGCCCGGATGAAAGAGGTAACGCCAGGTGGCGCCCTCGGCGTCCGTGGTGGTGGACAGCTGCGTCTGGTCGAGGCTGTCGTACGTCACGGACTCGGTACGCGTGAGGCCGCTGCCTTGCTGCGACACCTGTTCGACGAGACCCTTGATGTTTCTGGTGAAGAGCGTCTTGAGGTACGTCTCCGAGGTGGTGGGCGTCACGGCCTCGCCGATAAGCGACGGCTCGTGCTCGGCGCTTTCAACCTGACCGCGCGAGTCGTAGGTCACCTGCTGCGTGCGAACGTTGGCGGCATCGGGCTGTCCCAAGCAGCCGACCGCAGGAGCCCTGACACAGGACATCCAGGACGTGGTGATGGTCCAGGTCCCCTGGGGAAGCCAGGTGGTCGTGTTGAAGCTCGGCACGGTGACCGTCTTCACCTGCTCGGTCGTGCCCGCCCCGTGGATGAGCACTGTACGCGAGAGCGGGGTGCCGTAGTCATCCAGCGAGGTGAGCGCCTCCGACTCGGAGACCACCGTCGCGGAGCCGTTCCTGATTTCGCGAACCGTCTCGACAATGCGTCTGGCGTACTGCCGGTACGTCGAGGCATGGACCTCTGGCGTGCGGGTATAGAACCACTGCCGCTGCGTCTGGATGCGCGTGTTCGCATCCGTCGGCACTTCGACGAGCTCCTCTTTGGGTAGGTGTGCCAGGGGCGCCTTCGCAAGACGGTTCGAGCCCTCGACCGTCGTCCTGTTGTCGTAGGTCGTGGTGGTGCGAGTCCCCGTCACCTCGTCGATGACGATGCGCTGCCCGAAGCCCAGCCAGCCCAGTCCTCGTGCATCTGAGAGACCATCTCGATAGAGGTGGCGCCAGCTCTGCACTCGCTGCTCATTGGAGTTGATGGACATGCGCGATACGACACGCATCGTCTCGGGCGGCAATCGAAGCCAAGGCGGCATCGGCCCCGCCGCAGTGTAGCTCTTGGTATAGAAGGGCTCGCTCGGCGTGACGGCCCCGTGCGGGTTGTTCTGGGAGAGCGGTGCGTACTCGAACGAGTAGTTCAGGCCGGAGTAACCCTTGTAGTTGGCAAACTGGATGTTGCCGTGTACCCGCTTGAGTTCGTCCACCGGCTTCTGGCGCCGAGAGATGCGGAGCTCGTTGCCCACGCGGTAGGTGAAGTCCAGGATGCCGTCGTTATTGACGTCGATGACCTGAGACCACTCCTTGTTGTCCCCGCTGGAGACACTCGACAGGGTCATGAGCTGGGTGAACTCACCTTGGGGGCCCGCAAGCAGTAGTTGGACCGGAGATCCTGGGCGGAAGATGGCGAGGTCCACGCGGCCATCGCCGTCGAAGTCGCCGTGCTCGGTCTTGGCGTTCAGCAGCACGGTGCTGAAGTTGCTGGGAAGCACCGTCTCACGCACCTCGGTGAAGCCCCTGCCGGTGTTGAGCTGGACCAGGAGTTTGAGCGTCACATCGGTCGCCTTGAGTTGCCCCAGCGTCACCGCGTCCTGGAGGCCGTCACCGTTCACGTCGATGAACTCGAAGGTGAAGGCGAACAGGTTCAGAAAGACCGGGGCAAAATCGGGAGGCCTGCGCAACGTGGTCGGTACGACCTTCAGCTCACCCGCGGTCGAATAACCTGACGGGACCTCACGGAAGCTGACTGCATCCAGGAACATGCTCGGGCTCGTGCTCGGGCCCAGGCCCACCAGGCTCATCTTGCCGGCGCCATTCAGGTCCGCTACGCGCAAACCGAGGCGGGAGCTCTGGTAGACGAGAGATTCTGACTTGGGGCTCGACCTGAAGTCGGGCACCATGGGCGGCCTGAGAGTGGAGGGGGGAAGGGGCTCGTCGATGACGACACGACGCCTGCTGGAGGGGTCCGGATAGTTCGGATTCTGGAGGTCATCCTCATGTCGCCCCACCCACACGCGCTCATTGCGCCGGTCACCATCCAAATCCAGCCAGTACTGCGGATTCGGCTCGGAGCCGACTATATGAATCTCCTCGTCTGGGCGATTGATTTGATGGCCATACGCGGGAGCGTAGAAATCGTTGCCCCGGAACACGCCCCAATAACAGGAGAGCCCGACGACGGTGGAGTGACCCGAACCATCCCAGTCCGTCACCATGGGATACAGATTGCGGTCTTCGCGGTCGCCGCAGAAGTGGTTCGCGCCCCCTCCGCCTACGGGGTTCCCATCATTATTGAAATAGGGATCCCAGCGGACGAGGCCGCTGATGTCAGACAGGTCGAGCGTAGTGGAGGCGGCGTCCGGGTACTGCAGCAGCCGCATCCGGTCCTCCCAGTGCTGCACGGTGTTGTCCGTGGGGAAGTTGGAATCATTCTCGTCGATGAGGACGGAGCCCGTGAAGTACGCGAGGCCCTGTCGGCCGGCGCCCAGCCCGAAAGCATTGAGACCCACCCCAGACTTGGCGTTACTGACGTTGACGGCGGGGAGGGAGTCGAAGTCCCAAGAGCCCTGCTCCCAATCGAAGCGAACGGGCGTCTTGCAGATGTCGCGGCCATCGCATTCGCGCAACTCGGTCAACAGGCTGCGGCGACTGATGGCGCCTTGGTAATACTTCAACCGGTAGGAACGCAGCAGGACAGAGGTGACCGTGCTGCCACCAGGAGCGAGGCCCGGGCCTCGCATGTTGATGCGTGACAGCCTGAAGTCGCGTCCGACCTTCACGCCCGAGAGGTAGCCGGTGAAGGTGTCCGGCCGGGACTCGTATTCAAAAGTGACCTCACGTCTGCCGTCCTCGACGGTGACCTCAGGCGACTGGGTCTCCGTATTGACACCTTCACGGCGGAAGCTGGTGTAGGCAATGCGTTTCGGGCGATGCCAGGCGACGGACGTCTCGTCGACGGCGGGCGCCTGGTCATAATACACATCCATCTGGTTGCCGAAGCGGTCCCTGATGGATGCGAGCGCCCAGGTGATGGTTGTTACCCCATTGTTTTCAAACGAGATGGTGCCGTCGCTGTTTCGCTTGCGACCGGAGTCAAAGCCCCGAATGAGCGCGTCATCTCGTTGCGTCCCATTGACCTGGGTCGTCTTGCCATAGGTCCGGATGAGTCCGTCTCGTCCCCGCACCTCGAAGGTCTCTGGATTGGCGGGACTGTTGCCGTCGGGGCTGCGGATGGATGCGTAGACATCCTGCTCTGTCTTGAACTCACCTGTGCCGCCAGCGGGCACCAGTCGCGCGCCGTCCAGGCAATAGACTCGCTTGTAGAAGTCGAGAGTGTCGGGCCCCGTCGCGAACATCCAATACCGGAAGTCCACGACCTGGAGCATGCCATCGCGTGCGAAGGAGTTGGGGCAGCGGGTGATTTGAGACAGGCCCGCCAGATTGAAGCCCGGGCCGAGCAGTCCGTCACTGCCCTGGCTGTCATGGACGATGGAGAGCGAGGGCTGGAGGCCCGCGCGTCCCGGGGGAACCCAGAGCGGAATCGAGACGGCGGCCGAGCCGTCGGCCGTCACGTTCGCGGTGAAGGGGGTGATGCCAGGTGCTTCGGGTGTGGCGGAAGTGGTGTCGAGAATCGTGTCGGGGCGCAACTCGAAGGGAATGGTGCCGAGCGTGGCACGGGCGCGCGCGACCTCCAAGGTGTCGCCTCCTTCCGGAGGTGGGCCCGCGGGCACGCAGTTACTCAACAACTGCGTGCCGTAGAAGAACAGCATGAGGTTCGCCGCGAAGCGCTTGAGGCGACTCGGGGGACGTGAGGTTTGTGAGTGATGTCTCATGATGGAGATTGTCGAAAGGAGAATGCGGGGTTATTGGCACAAGGACTGGTCACAGACGTTGCCTTCGTCCGGCGTCCCCGAGCAGTTGTTGTCGATGCCGTCGCAGACCTCAACGGAGCCTGGTTTCATGTCAGCCCGGGTGTCGTCACAGTCCCCAGGAGTGCGGGATGTATTCGCTGGCTGGCGACAGGCGCTCTGGGGCTCCCAATTGGCCCCATGACCATCATGGTCCTGGTCCGCGAAGAACTGGACCCATGTGGAGGTGTTGTCGTTGTCGTCGGGCCAGCCGTTGCAATCTTCGTCCAGGTCGTTGGCACAGACCTCGGGACGAGGTTGACCTGGAGCGCAGACGCCGTAGTCCCCCCATTCGCACACTTCCCTTGGCGGTTTGCCGTCTCTGGCTTCCTCGTACCAGCACGCCATGGCGCATGCGGGAACGCTGCGCATGCATGCACCGACGCCACAGGTCTTGGGTGGAGCGTCGTCCACCTGCCCGTTGCAGTCGTTGTCGAACCGGTCGCATGACTCCGGCTCAGGAGGGAACGGGGTACAGGTCTGCTCAGTCCCGTTGACGCAGGACTGGACGCTGGCCGCGCAGGCGCCCACGCCACAGTGTTTCAGGGCCCCTGGGTGCACCGCCGCGTTCGCATCGTTGCAATCCAGGCCGCTGGAGGAGGCTCCCGCGGGTACATTGCAACTGGCTCCAGTCGGGGCTCCTGCTCCATGACCGTCTCCGTCCCCATCGCGATAGAGCGTCAGCAGGACACCTTCGTCCGTTGTGCCGTTGCAGTTGTCGTCCGTGCCGTTGCAGACTTCGGCTCGAGGTGTGCCCGGCCAGCAGGTGTTGGCTCCCCAGGTGCAGACCTCGATGGGCGGCTTCCCGTCGCGCGACTCCTCCAGTTCGCAGTGGTCGGCGCAGGCAGCGACTGTGCGCCGGCAGAAGCCCACACCACAGGAGACAGGTGGCAGGTCATCCACTTGCCCATTGCAGTTGTTGTCGACCTGGTCGCACACTTCCTGCGTCGCGGGCCTGGGGATGCAAGCTGTCTCGGCGCCGTTGACGCAGGCCGGGACGCTGGTGGCGCAGGCCCCAATGCCGCAGGACTTGAAGGCACCTGGTTTGACGGATGCCGAGCCATCGTTGCAGTCGGTGGCATCGGTGACGTAGCCAGCGAGCATCCCACAGGCGTCCTTCCAGTTTCCGGGAGCCCCGAATCCGTCTCCATCCGCGTCGCGGTAGTACCGCACCCATTGCCAGAGGGAGGAATTGCTGTCGTCACAATCACTGTTGTTGGTGACCCACCCCTGCGCAAGACAGCCTTGTCGTCCAGGGCCGGCGCCTTTTCGGTCCCCATCCGCATCTCGGTAGAGTGTGAGGAGGACTCCCTCGTCGATGAGGTCGTCGCAGTCATTGTCGAACCCGTCACATCGTTCTGGTTCGCAGATGTCCGGAGGCGGATCGCAGCCGTTACAAGCCATGGGGGCCACGGCTGTTCCAGCATCCAGTGAGGGCGCTGTGGCTGCCGGTGCCGCCGCGAGCGTGGGAAGGGCGATGATGATGGCGAGAAGTGCCAGCCGATAGGCATGGAGGCGCCACAGCCGCGTAGCGGCACAGGAGGGTCGAGGCATGGTGAGCTTTCAAGGCTTGCGAGAAGTCGTCTCGCGAGACGCGTGGCTGTAGGCCGAGCCTGGCGGGCTCTTGCAGGTGAGTGGCTCGGCGGGTGCCGGGTGCGTTCGCGGAGTCCACGTGTTCTGCAATGGACGCGCCGAAGGCTCCTGGAGGGGCCTGTCCACGTCGCAAGCGAGCAGTCCGTCCACGAGACGGGACCTGCATCCAGCCTGCGTGGGGTGGCTGAATCGGCCGCGCGATGGGGCCGAGATGACCTGGGATGGACCTTCCAGGATTTCGGAGTTCCTCAGCGGCTCCCGAAGCTGGAAGCGGTAACGAAGCCTTCTGACGTGCTCATTCGAGAGATGGAATGGGCACGGACAATGAGGGGCGAGGTTGCTCGCTCAATTGCTCGAAACGATGGAGCCCTTGCTTGCCCTGGGCGGTTGCTCGGTGTGGGCGCCAACTCACACGCAGGTCAGCCGCTGTCCGGGCCGCGCGTAGCGGGTCCTCACTGCTCCTGATTTTGGGGGCACAGGCCTGAGCTGGAACCGTGGCCTGTGTCCTTCCCGGGAAGGAGAAGGCCCCGCGACCTGGAAGACCGCGAGCCCATCCTCATCTACCCCGGAGCCGATCTTTCATCCGGCATGGTTATCGAATCGTGTTCGCATCCTCTTCATTGTGCAGGTCGAAGACGGTGCCCTTGCCATGCTTCTCCGCAAGAAGCATGTAGGCCTCTTCAACGTCGGTTGCCATCACGGTTACCCGCAGACCCGGCTCAGTCTGAGCGCTGCCCCCAATCTGGATGATTGCTCGGTACTCTCTCAGTTTCGTTTCGGTCATGTCGTGTCTATTCGAAGGGGGCGAGGCAGACATCACAATAGCAGCAGGTCCTCGCTGATGGACTTGAGTTCCGAGAAGCGAAGGCCCTTGTAGATGAGCTTGCCCGCGACGCGTGCCGCCGCCTCGGGAAGGTCGCTGAGCCGCACGGGGGCCGTGGGTGCGGCGGTGAGCCGATAGGGGCCGCCGTGGAACGACGAGTCGAAGGCATAGATCCCTCGTGCAGCCATCTGCTGCCAGGGGTCGCCCGGTTCGGAGAGTTGGCCAGGTTCGGGTACCGGCGCCGTGCTCGGCGCCATGGACCGGATGATGGAAATCGCCTGGTCGTATGCGTCGACATCCTGGAGGAACGCGTCCGGCGCGTAGCCGCCGCCAGCCGTACTGAAGAAGCCCACGAACCCGTCCTGGTCGCAGGCCAGCCAGTCATATTCAAATCCCTGAATGGAATCCTGGGTCTCTTGGCTCATGGAGTTCTCTTGGCGGGCATCGGCCGTGAAGGTGCTTCCCAGTATCACTTTCTAGAGAGCGTAGCGGACCGCGTACTCGTGGCGAAGAGTGCCTCGATACCAGTCATGAAGAGATTTGAAGACTTGAGTCGGCTCACCTGTCCGCTGGTCGAACCATGCGAAGCGCCCGTCGATAGGATGAAAGGCGGAGAGCCCAAGACCGACATGGAAGACGACCCAGCCGGGTGCAAGCCCGGCCTTTCGATAACTGGAAGTGACGCCGTCGATGTCGTCGCCGGTCGCCGGTTCGCCAACGGGTGAAAGAAACGTCTCCGTTTCAAACGCCTCTCCTCCTCCCGTCGACGACCAGAATCGCAGCAAGTCCGTGGGGACACTTCCGTATCTCCTGGCCCAGCGAAGGAGAGTGTCTTCGGGGATGGGATTCCTCCAGCGGAACAGCATGGGCTGCTTCACGGCATCTGCTTCGATGTCGCTGGTGGGATGCAATGAACTTCTCCCAAAGGCTGACCTGAGCCAGCAACCAGCATACGCCCACGTGAATCCAGAGCAGGGACGTTCTTGCGCCTGGCACCACCCCTGTGGAGGACGACCCCGATGGCGTGACAGGCGCGGCCCGCGATGCGCGCCTGCACTTCGCTCATGAGCGTCGCTGACAGGGCTTCAGCGCATTCCTCCAGGCTCGAAGCGGGTGAGGAACACCTTGAACTGCAAGGAGACGAAGATGGGGCGCGGCGCCACCAGTGAGGTTCGTGCGAGCATCGCGAACATGGCCTCATCGGACTCGATGGGGCGGATCTCCGTCATGCGCTTGCGCCGATGCTCCAGCGCCTCGGAGGGGATTCCATGGGCTCGGAGCCGCCGGAACTCCACGTTCGTCAGCTCGGGGTTATTGCCGACGCGGCAGCCCACGACGAACGGCGCTCCGGGCTTGAGTCGCCGGGTCACCTCCCGCAGCAGCTCCAGGCGGGCTTCCTCGCCCTCCACATGGTGCAACACCCCCACCATCTGCGCGCCGTCGAAGAGGGGGCCAGGAGGCAGGGTTCGCAGCTCACCCACGTGAAGGTGCGTCCGAGAAAGCAGGCCCTCGGCCTCCAGGCGCTTACGGGCGACGTCGAGCATGGCCTCGGACGGGTCCACGCCGGTGAAGCGCCAGCCGGGAACATCGAAGCGCAGATAGGGCATCAGCTCCGTGCCCGTACCCATGCCCACGAACAGCAGGGAGGCAGCCTCCTGCCCGTCGAGCTGCGCGGTCAGCGCGCTGACACCGAGCTCATACATGGCCTGGGCGCCGGCGAGGTTGATGGCGGCCTGGGCGTCGTAGTGGGCGGCTCGGTCGGCGCCGAAGCCCGGCACGATGTGGTGGGCGGAGTGAGTGAGGTGTTCATGGGCCATGACGTGTCCTCGATGGGCCCGCTGAAGGCGGGCGATTGTTCGAGGATGCGCGTCGGCAGGCCAGTCCGGTAGGGCGGGGATTCAGGCTGAATCGGCGGATTGTCTGGACGGTGCGGGCTCGTGGCCTCTGGCTGCTTCCCAGAATCGGTGCCAGTGCTCACGTCTTCCCACGGATGGGCGGCCGGAGGACGGCATGGGAGGACGCCCATTGTGCCTACCCCGAGGAGGAGGGCCCGCGACCTGGAAGATCGCGAGCCCAGCCTCAGCTACTCCAAGCCGAACATTCAGCCGGCAGGGTTATCGAATCGTGCTCGCATCCTCTTCATTGTGCAGGTCGAAGACGGTGCCGTTGCCATACTTCTCCTCAAGAAGCGTGTAGGCTTCGTCACCGTCGGTTGCCATCACGGTGACCTGCAGACCCGGCTGAGTCTGAGCGGGGCCCTCGAGCAGGATGATTGCTCGGTACTCTCTCAAGTTCTTTTCGGTCATGTCGTGTCTACTTGAAGGGTGCGAGGCAGATATCACTATAGCAAAAGCCGCCGACGATGGTTCCCTCGCCTCGGAGGATGTTCGTGATTTCGTCGGGCGTCATCTTGGTGATGTCATGGATTTTCACGTTGGGGTTCTTTCTCCAACGAAGTTTGTCATCTCTGAGAAAATTTGGCGCCGGAGTGATTCTGCCCCCGCGTGAGCCGTGAGCCCCCGAGAGAATGTGTACATCTCCCTTGGTGAGGGCGTCATTCACGTGCGGGGCGAAATGGAACTGGATGATCTCCCCATTGGAGGTCCAGACCTCTCCACCTGCCGCGTTCTTGGTCATGGAGAAGGAGCCACTGGGCGGGGGGGCTCGAGTCCCGAAGGCTCGAGCAACATCGTCCACCACGCCACGAACTTTCGTGACGGGGGCTCTGAGCACGGATGCAACGCCGCCTCCCGATTCGATGATGGAAAAGATGCTGGCGCCAGAGGCGAGTGTGTAGAAGGCCGTCTTCCCCGCGCCGACGACGCAGCCGCCTGTTTCTCCGTTGCCGCAGGCTGACTTGGTTTGGAGATAGCTCTCTCCCGCCGTCACGAACGGGATGAACTCGTTGACGGCGTAGCTGACCGCGGCGAGCTTGCTGACTGGCTCGTAGCGCTCATACGACGTCGCGGCCGCGACCATGCTGTCGAGCTGGCCCTTGGCCAGGGACCTGCCGACATGGCACCCGAGGGACAAGCCACACGGGAACTGGTCGTAGGCGGCCCCTATCTTCCCCGCGGCGGTCGTCATCAGCGACGTCAGGCTGGCCTTGGACTCGCCGGAGCTCTGCCCGATGTCGTTCGTGTGGTGGGCATCCGGCTGCGCCTTCGCGTCATCCAGACTCTCCACGCTGGGGACACGGAGGTCGACCGAGGGCAGGAACGGCGTGGCCCCCGGTGCGGACTCGTGCCGCAGCAGTGATTCCGCCACCAGGTTCGGTCCCGGCACATACCCACCGCCCGAGCTGCCTCCCCACTGGCCCACCAGCGTTCCACCGTAGGGCGTGAACCCGCTGGGGTCCGTGTAGCGAATTGGGTTGTTCAACACATAGGAGTACGCGTTGTACGCCTGCACCGAGCCCGCATCCGCGATGACGGGGTCCGCGCTGATGAACCGCATCAACCGCGGGTCGTAGATGCGCCCGCGCATGTTGATGAGACCCAGCTCCTCATCCTGCTCATGCCCGGTGAAGCCCCGCTTCGCGCCGCTGTAGCTCGCGCTGGACGCCTGCAGCAGGTTGGTCGCGTCTCGCCGTCCGCCGTAGGGCTCGAACTTGATGCGCTCCACCACCGCGCCCGCGGCGTTGGTGACAGTGTCGGGACTGCCCTGCTTGTCGTTGAGGAAGTACCGGGCGCTCTCCGTGCTCGACCCCTCGTCCCACGACAGCTCTCCGATGATGCCCTCGGGGCTGGGGATGCTGAGCACGTGTGTCGTCGTCAGCCCCTGCTTGCGTCGCTGGTAGAGGCCGCCGACATAGAGCACTTCCTCCATGCCGCCGCTCTTCTGCTTACGCACGCGCGTTCCGGACGCGTCGTAGTCGAAGCGGACCGTCTGGCCCCCCTGGGTGATGGACTCCGGCAAATCGAAGGGCGTGTATGTGACGGTCCGGACCTCGTTGTTCGAAACGTCGCGCGAGGCCGTCTGGTTGCCCCGGTGGTCGTACTCGTAGGTGAGCGAGTCCGCTCCGAACTGCGCCCGTTTGACGGCGTGCGGTCCACCCGTCGCGCCCAGGGTGTAGTTCAGCGTGGACGTCGGCTCCCAGCCGGTGACAGGGGAGCGGCTGAGCAGGTTGCCGAGCGCGTCGTACTGGAACTGGACGTCCAGCGTCTGGCAGTTCTGCTGGACCTTCCAGCGCTCCAACCGGTCCAACGCGTCGTAGGTGAACTTCTCCGTCGCGCCGACCATGAGGTCGTGCCGGGCGGAGAGGTTGTGATTGTCCGTGTACTCGTAGGCGAGTCGCTGGACGTTGGTGCCACTGCGCTTCGCGTCCAGGAACCGCAGACGACCCATGGTGTCGTAGCGGAAGTCGCGCACCACCCCACTGCCATAGCGCGCCTGCGTCAGCCGCCCCCCGCTGTCTCGCGCGAGCGCCGACCAGTAGCTGGTGATGGAGTTCGTCTGGTAGATGCTCGAGAGGTCGCCTCGCGAGGTGTACGAGTAGCCAATCGACACCGGCTGCCCGTTGAACATGACGGGGTAGGTGAGCCGGCTCACCCGTCCGTAGGCGTCGTACTGCCGGCTCATCACCTGCGTGCCGCCAGCGACTTCCTGCGACGTGTTCGTCTCGCGGCCGAAGTCGTCATAGACATGATTCGTGATGACGATGCCCGCGGGATTGCCGGTGGGCGTACGCGTCGCACGCGACAGGCGCCGGATGGCACCCGGGCCCTGGTCATAGAGATAGGACAGGCTCTCCTTCTCGTTCGTGGCCGTGCGGACCCGGCCGAGCACGTCCCGCTCGTACGACGTGGTGATGAGGCCGGGCATGCCCACGGGGCCGTCCGAGTCGCTCTTAACCTCGCCAAACGCGTTGTAGAGGAAGGTCCGCGTCCCCGCGTTCGGGTCCACCGTCCGCTCGAGCCGACCAAAGCCATCATAGAAGTTCGCGCTGCGATGGCCCTGCGGGTCATCCGTGAACTCCAGCCGACCGAAGGGACCATACCCATACGTCATGGTCGCCTCCTTCGACGTCCCCACCGCCTCGGTCGACCGCACCATCAGCCCGCGGAAGTCGAGCAGCGTCTTCCTCGCCTGGTTGATGGCGTCCGTCACCACCGTCTGGGTGGAGTAGGGCGCGGGCACCGTGTACGCGATGCGCTCCAGGAGCTTTCCGGAAGGCCCCGTCGTCCCGTCCCCGAAGCGGCGCGCCGTGACGCGGCCGAGGGGGTCGTACTCGTAGGACTCCCACGTCGGCTGCTCGGTGCTGGTGCGAGGTGCCTCGGACTTCTGCACACGCCCCTGGACGTCATAGGTGACGCTGGAGGTCACCGGCTGTCCATCGAAGCGGGCTCCCTGGGTCGCCACGGGCCGGCCCAGCGTGTCGAAGCGGGTGATGGTTTCATCCACCGTCCCCGTGTCCGTCGCCACCTGGGTGCGGTGCTGCGGCAACGGGCCATTCCATTCGTAGTACGTGCGAACGATGGACTGGTCCGCCGGCGCCACGGAGGGCCCCATGTACAGCGGCGTCACCACGCGCGGGCGGCCGAAGCCGTCGTACTGGTAGCGCGTATTCACGCCGTTCGGGTCCGCCGTCTGCGCGAGCACGCCCATGCCAGGGTGGTACAGGTATCGCCACGTCGCCCCTCCCGCGTCGGTGGACGTGGCCACCTGCGTCTGGTCGACGGTGTCGTACGTCACCGACTCCGCACGCTCCGTCTCACGGCCCTGCTGGACGACTCGCTGGACCAGGCCCCGCTCGTTCCGCTCGAAGCGTGTCTTCAGGTACGTCTCGGACGTCGTCGGAGTCACGACCTCCTCGAAACGCGAGGGCTCCAGCTCCGTGCTTTCGACCTGCCCCTTCGTGCCGTAGGTGACCTGCTGCGTCCGGGTGTTCGCCGCGTCCGCGGGGCCCGTGCAGCCGACCTCCAGTGCCCTGGAGCAAGACTGCCACGCGCTGGAGACAGTCCACACTCCGGTGGGCAGCCACGTCGTGGAGTCAAACCCCCGCCCCGTGGTGACGACCTTCACCTGCTCGGTCTTGTCCGCGCTGTGCGTGAGGGTCGTGCTGTAGACAGGGTTGCCCTTGTCGTCGAGCTCCGTGAGTGACTCCCTCTCCGATACCACCGTCTCGGCGCCACCCTTGAACTCGCGCACCGTCTCCACGACGCGACGGGCGTACTGCTGCCAGATGGTGGAGTGGGTCGCCGGAGTCAGGGCATAGGTCCAGGTCCGCTTCGTCTGGAGCCTCGTGTTGGCATCCAGGGCGACCTCGGTCGTTTCCTCCTGTGGGAAGTGCGCCAGGGGCGCCGAGGCCTTGCGGTCCAGCGTGCTGTCCACCGAGTGCCGGTTGTTGTACGTCGTCGTCGTGCGCGCGCCCGTCACCTCGTCCACGACGATGCGCTGACCGAAGCCCAGCCAGCCCAGGCCCCGGGTATCGGAGAGGCCATCCCGGTAGAGATAGCGCCAGCTCCGCACCTGCTGGTCATTCGAGTTGAGCGACATGCGCGAGACGACGCGCATCGACTCGGAGGCCAGGCGCAGCCACGGCTTCGTCGCGGTCTCCACGTAGCTCCTGGCGTAGAACGCCTCGGGCGGCGTGACGGCTCCGTGCGGATTACCCTGCGAGAGCGGGGCGTACTCGAAGGAGTAGCTCAGGCCGGAGAAGCCCAGGTAGCTGGCGAGCTGGATGTTCCCGTGCACCTTCTTGAGCACATCGGTCGCCTTGATGCGACGCGCGACACGAAGGTTGTTCCCCTGGCGAAACGTGAAGTCGAGCAGGCCATCGTTGTTGGTGTCGATGACCTGCGCCCACTCCTTGTTGTCGCCGCTCGGGACAATCGACAGGTTCTCATAGTTGGTGAAGTCGCCCTGCGGACCGGCGAGCAGCAACTGCACCGGGCTGCCATTCTTGAAGATGGCGAAGTCCACCCGGCCATCGCCGTCGAAGTCGCCATGCTCCGTCTTGGCGCCGAGCAGCATCGTGGCGATGTTGCTCGGCATGACGGTCTCCCGGACCTCGGTGAAACCCTTGCCCGTGTTGAACTGGACCCGGAGCTTGATGGCCGGGTCGGAGATGCTCGTCACCCCCAGCGCCACCGCGTCCCGCAGGCCGTCTCCGTTGACGTCGACGAAGTCGAACGTGGAGGCGTAGAGCGACGGAAAGAGGGCCGGCATCGTGAAGGGCGTGCGCACGGAGGTCGGGACGACCTTCAGCTCCGCCTCGTTGACGTTGGTCGTCGAGACCTCCCGGTAGGTGAGCGCATCCAGGAACGCGTTCCCATTGGGACCCACGCCCAGCATGCTCATCTTCCCGCTTCCATCCAGGTCCACCACGCGCATGCCGAGCCGGGCGGCCTGGAAGTAGCCCACCGGAGACATCTTGGTGATGCGGTTCTGCGCCGTCCTGTCGACGACGACGCGGCGCTTGGCGGTCACTGTCGTGTCGGAGTCCGCCGTCAGGTCGATTTCGTGCTGCCCCATCCATACGCGCTCGTTGCGGGCATCTCCGTCGACGTCGAGCCAGTACTGCGAGTTCGGCTCGGAGCCGACAACCTTCATTTCAGTGTCGCCGGCACGGGCATGGCCATAGAAGGGGACCGGGTGCTGGCCGAAATTGGACTTGTCCCACTTGCAAGACAGCGGCGTGACGGTGGAGCGGCCAAAGCCATCCCAGTCCGTCACGATGGGATACAGGTTGCGCTCATGGCGCTGCCCACAGAAGTCTCCCGGGTCGTTGCCTCCGAAGAAGAAGTCCCAGAGATCATCGAGCCAGATGGTTCCCTCGATGTTGAAGTAGGGGTACCAGATGGAGCCGCCCGTGACGTCGGACGCCACCAGCGAAGGGGACGCGGCGTCCGGAAACTGCATCAGCCGCATCGTGTCCCTCCAGAGCTGCACCGTGAAGTCGGTGCTCATTCCGGAGGTCGGGTCAGTCCAATCGAGCTCGTCCTCGGCCATCTTGTCGGACCGCACGAAGTACGCGAGGCCCTGGCGTCCCGCGCCCAGGCCAAAGGCATTCAGGCCCGCGCCGGCGGCGGCGTCGCTCACGCTCTGGGCCGGCGGATACTCGAAGTCCCACGAGCCCTGCTCCCACTCGAAGCGCACGGGCGTCTTGCAGATGTCCTTGCCGTCGCACTCCCGCAGCTCCGTCAGGAGGCTGCGCTTGCTGAGGGTTCCCAGGTAGTACTTCAGCTTGTAGGAGCGCAGCAGCACCTGAGACAGGGTGCTCGCACCCGGGGCGAACCCGGGGCCCTTCATGTTGACGCGGGAGAGCCGGAAGTCGCGGCCGACCTTCACGCCCGCCAGATAGCCGGTGAAGACATCCGTCCGGGCCTCATAGTCGAAGGTGACTTCGCGCTGACCTGGCTCGATGACACCCGAGGCGTCGCGGAACTGCGTGTAGACGATGCGCGAAGGGCGGTGCCATGCACCGGACGGAGCGCCGAGGGGCGCCTGGTCGTAGAACACCTCCATCCGGTTGCCGAAGCGGTCCTCGATGGAGGCGAGCGCCCAGGCGATGCGCACCGTGTTGTTGTTCGCGGTCTGGATGGTCTCGTTGGGCCCCCGCTCGTATTGCGAATGGATGCCCTTGACGAGCGCGTCCTCACGCGAGCCCGGCCCCTTGCCGTAGGTCCGGATGAGTCCGTCGCGCCCCCGAACCTCGAAGGTGTCAGGCGCGTGGAGGGTGGTGCCCTCCGGGATGCGGATGGAGGCGTAGGTGTCGTGCTCCGTCTTGAAGGCCCGGGCGTCGGAACCGCCGGCCGGAACGAGCCGGACGCCGTCCAGGCACCAGGCCCTGCTGTAGCGGTTCTTCGCGTCCAGCGCCTCGTCCGGCATGAAGTCCACGGAGTGCAGCGCGTTGTCCCGTGCGAACGAGTTGGGGCACAGCGTGATTTGTGACAACCCCGCCAGGTTGAAGCCGGGGCCGAGGAGCCCGTCGCTGGCGTTGCTGTCATAGACAATGGACAGCGAGGGCTGGAGGCCCGCGCGCCCCGGAGGAACCCAGAGCGGGAGCGACACGGTGGCCGTTCCGCTCGGTGTCACATCCGCCGTGAAGGCCGTGACTCCGGGTGCCTCCGTGCCGGGAAAGGCCGTGTCGAGAATCGTGTCGGAGCGCAGCTCGATGGGGACGTCCAGGAGCGCGCTTCGTGCCTGGGCTGGTGGCTGCCCATCCTCGTCTCCGGAAGAGGACGTCAGCGCGGGGCCGCAGCTGGTGAGCAACTGGGCGCCATAGAAGAACAGCGTGAGGTTCGCCGCGAACCGCTTGCGGCGTCCCGGCGGACGCGGGGATTCTGAATCGTGTCTCATGTGGGAATGACCGTGGTGCGTCGAAAGGGATTTACTGACAGAGGGACTGGTCGCAGACCCCGGACTCGTCCAGGGCGCCCGAGCAGTTGTTGTCGATGCCGTCGCAGACCTCGGCGGCGCCCGGCTTCATGTCGGCTCGCGTGTCGTCGCAATCGCCCGGTGTCCGGGAGGTGTCCGCCGGCTGGCGGCACGTGGTGGTCTCGCCCCAGCTCGTGCCGTAACCGTCGTGGTCCTGGTCCGGATAGAAGGTGAGCCACGCCGCGCTGTTGCTCGAGTCATCGGAGAAGCCGGTGCAGTCCTCGTCGAGGCCATTGGCACACACTTCCGCCGTGGGCGTGCCCGGGGTGCAGGTGCCGTACTCGCCCCACTCGCAGACCTGGACGGGCGGCTTTCCGTCATGGGTCTCCACCCACTCGCACAGCTCGCCACAGGCGGGGGCGGTTCGCCGGCAGGCGCCCTGGCCACAACTGATGGGCGGGAGGTCATCCACCTGGCCATTGCAGTCGTTGTCTGACTTGTCGCAGATCTCCGGCTGGGATGGGCGTGGGATGCAGGTCTGCTCCGCGCCGTTGACGCACGCCTGGACGCTGGCGGCGCAGACGCCGAGGCCGCAGTGCTTCAACGCCCCGGGCTTCACGGCGTAGTTCGAGTCGTTGCAGTCCTGGCTGTTGGAGGAAGCGCCGCCCGGCACACTGCAGCCCGCGCCAATCGGAGCGCCGGCACCATAGCCGTCCGCGTCGTTGTCGCTGTAGTAGGTGAGCTGGACCCCGTCATCGATGGTGCCATTGCAGTTGTCGTCCACGTTGTTGCAGGTCTCTGCCTTGGCGACGCCCGGCGTGCAGGCGTTGTCACCCCACTCGCAGAACTCGACGGGCGGCTTGCCGTCCTGGACTACCACCCACTCGCAGATGTTGCCGCAGGCGGCGACGGTGCGCTGGCAGGCTCCTGTGCCACAGGAGATGGGGGGAAGGTCATCCACCTGCCCGTTGCAGTTGTTATCGATGCGGTCGCAAATCTCGGCGGAGGCGGCATAGGGGACACAGGCCTGCTCCACGCCGTTGACACAGGCCTGGACGCTCCGGGCACAGGCTCCCTGGCCGCATTGCTTGATGGCCCCCGGCTTGACGGTGGAATTGCCGTCATTGCAGTCAGTGGCATCCGCGACGTAGCCCGCGGGGAGGCCACAGGAGTCGATCCAGTTTCCTGGAGCCCCGTAGCCATCTCCGTCCGCGTCCCGGTAGAAGCGACCGGCCTGCCAGATGGAGGCGTTGGCGTCATTGCAGTCGTTGTTGTTGAGGACCCAGCCATGGTCCAGACAGCCCTGCTGCGCGGCCCCGGTGCCGTGGCCGTCCCCATCCGCGTCGCGATAGACGTTGCGCTTGACGCCCTCGTCTATCTGGCCGTCGCAGTCGTTGTCCTCCCCGTCGCAGATCTCCGGGTCACAGTCCGGTTCCGGCTCACAGTCGGGACATCCAGGTGGAGGCAGCAGGTTCGGCTCCGGCTGGGAGCTGATGGCGGAGCTCGCCGGGGCCGCGAAGACCGGGCCGACGGCGAGGGCCGTGAGCAATATCAATACAGACTGGCTGAGACGCCACGCGCGTGCGCGGGTCTCTGGAGGTCGAGACATGGTGGGCTTTCGTGGTGGACGACGAATGAACTCGCGACCAGGCATGCGAGTGCCATGCGGAGGGGGCGCGGTTCGACTCAGGGATGAAGGAGTGCCCCCCGCAACGCATACGGAGGCACGCGTTCAAGCTGGTCGTGACATTCCACCGAGACCCAGGCTGGTGAGGTGTTCGGGACGCGGCGTGCGCATGCGGGCGCCATGCGCGTGAATGCGCGGGACTCGCCTGCTTGCGAAGCCAGGGCAGGGTGGGTGCCAGTTACCTTGGCCCCACGCCGCGGAGCCCAGCCCGGACTCCGCTTGTCGGTCCACTCCCACGTTTTTCCTTGTAGACTTTACTTCCATGACTTCGACGGTGAGCGCGTTCCTCGACGACATCGACACCCGTGAGGGCTTGAACGAGGCCCGGCTGCGCCTGGAGCGGCTGGGTGAAGAGAGTGCCTGCCCGACGCTGGTGGCGCTCGCGGCCGAACTGGAGGCGCGTCAGGCCTCGACACTCGTGGACGCGCGGTGGCGGCTGCATGCGCTGTCGGACCACCTCGAAGAGGTGTTGGCCAAGGGCCAGGACGTGGACAGTGCCCTGGCCCTCCTGGAGGTCGCCCGGCAACCTCGCGCCGCGCGCTTCCAGGGGCGGCACTCCGCCGCGCGACGCGAGCAGGACCTGGCGGCGCTGCTGGCCACGCATCGCTCCGTGTCGAGCTTCGTGGAACTCATGTCCCATCGCCAGGGGCCCGAGGACCTCCTCGAGCTGTTCGCCTGCGGCGTGCAGGAGTACGTCATGCGTGGCGCGGACCTGTCGTCGGCGCCGGGTGTGCAAGAGCTCCAAGCGGAGCTGACGCGGCGGGGACACCCGCTGGCGGCGCTGCCACCGCGGCGCAATCGCTGGGAGTCCACGCTGGGGCGCCTCCTGGGTGCTGACGATGTCGCCTCGGCGGCGGACTCGCTCGCGGAGCTGAGGGCCGCGAAGTCTCGCGAGGACGAAGACGACGAGTACACCACCCCGAACGTCCGGCTGGTGACGCACGACGAGCCCGTGCCCCCGGGGTTCGCGGCCGTCGTCGAGGGCCGTGGTGAGGAGGGCCCTCCCGCTGAAGTCGACCAGCGGGTGCTCCGGTTGCGCCCCGCGCTGCCCAAGGCGCCCGCCGATACCGTGACCTCTCTGCTGGTCGACCTGGACCTGCCGCTCCTGAAGGACGCCACCGCCGTCGTGTGCGAGCGGGCGCGGCTGGCCGACGTGGCGGAGGCGCTCTATGCGCTGGCGGTGTCTGGCGCGCGGGGATGGCGGGGCGCGCTGGGCGCGGCGTATGGGCGTCTGGCTTTGTGGCGCACGCTGGAGGGGCTCGGTGGTCTCCCGGCCTCGTGGGCCGGTGATGCCCTGGAGAAGCGCTGGGGTGCCTGTACGTGGTACCAGTTCAACGTGCCCGAGGGCGTGGGCGTCGTCTGTCTTCGCCCCGGAGGGACCTCGCTCGCGCTCCTGGCGGTGCGCGATACGCCCGAGAACTCAGGCGGGTAGGGCCCTGCGCTTCCACAGGCGGAACGCGCGGTTCGAGGAGCGGCCATCCGGGTCCCTGGGGTGGCGGGGCTCCACGAGGCGCTCCTGCATCAGCTCCGTGGCGATGAAGCCCATCGGGCTGCTACCGGTCGGGTGGTCCATCTCCCGGCTCTGACGGACGACGTCCTCGAAGAACCGCAGTCCCTCCGCCGAGTCCTCCGTGAACCCCTGGTAGACGAGGAACCGCCACGCCTCCTCGGGGCTTCGGTGGAGGTCGACGGCGTGCAGGGTGGCGGTGAGCCTGTCCCAATAGCGCGGAAGAATCATGGCGGTGGGCGCGGAGCATAGCCGACGTCTCCTCGCGTCCGCGCACCTGTCTCTGTTCACCATCGACCACCCACGCTTTCCCCTTCACGGGTGCTGCCTTATGACGGGTGTCTGGCACCCGGAGGAGGTCGTTCGCGCGGATGGTGGAATACATCGACCAGCTCATCGGAGCGCTCGGCCCCCTGGGGCTGCTGGTGCTGGGGCTGGCGGCGGCGCTGGAGTACGTCGTCCCACCCTTCCCCGGAGACACCATCACCCTGTTGGGCGGCGTGTACGCGGTGCGCGGCGCGCACCCATGGGTGCTCGTCTTCCTCGTGGTGACGGCGGGCAGCGTGGTGGGCGCGGCCATCAACTACATGGTCGGCCACTGGCTGGCGGGGCGCTTCGATGCGCACCCGGGCCGCAGCTACTTCGGCATCACCCACGCCCGCCTGGAGCAAGTGCAGTCCCGGATGCGGCGCAACGGGCCATGGCTGCTGCTCGCCAACCGCTTCCTTCCAGGCATCCGAGGCCTCATCTTCATCGCCGCGGGCGCCGCGCGCATGCCTCGCGTCAACGCGCTGGGCCTGGGCGCGCTGTCTGCCATGGCGCACACCGGGCTGGTGCTCGCGCTGGGCGCCGCGGTGGGCGGCAACCTCGAGAAGTTGTCGGCGTTGATGAGCCGCTACCAGTACGCGGTGCTGGGGCTGGTGGTGGTGGGCGTGGTGGCGGTGCTGGTGCGCATGTTCGCTCGGCGACGCGCGCCCGCCTCCGAGCCCTGAGTCTTCAGTCGGACGGCCTCTCACACCGACATTGCGCGGTCGGGGCCCGGCGCGCTTGAGTCGCCTCCATGGCCTCGCGCATCCATCCAGGGACTTCGTTGCTCGTCGCGCTCGTGTTGTCCGTGGCGGGCTGCCGCTGTGGAGATGACCCGGGCGTGGGCGGCGCGCGCCAGGGCTTCCGTCCCCAGGAGGAACAGGTCGACTTCGGCCGGGCGCTGGAGGGCTCCCTCACGCGTCGTCAGGTGACGGTGCTGGCCACCGGGCGCTCCAGTGTCACCGTGACGGCCTCCTCGGGTTCTCCCTTCTCCGTGGACGTCGCCGAGGTGACGGTGCCGGGCAGTGGCCAGGCCACCGTCGACGTGGACTTCCTCGCGGGCAACGGCGCGGCGCAGGGCACGCTGACGCTGACGGGCGCGGGACGCACGGAGACCGTTCGCCTCACGGGCCTGGGAGTGAGGCCGCTCGACTGCGTCCCCTCCAGTCCCTGTCACGAGTCGCGCTTCGACCTGGACTCCGGTGCCTGCGTGGAGCGGCCCCTGGAGGACGGCGCCACCTGCATCCCCACCAGTCGCTGCCAGGCGAACGGCCGCTGCGAGTCGGGCGCGTGCGTGGGCACCCCCCGCTCGTGTGACGACGACAACCCGTGCACGGTGGATGCGTGCTCGCCCACCCTGGGCTGCGTGACGGCGCCCGTCGCATGTCCGGTGCCGAAGAACCCATGCAAGGTGGGCGTGTGCGACCGCGACGACGGCTGCGAGGAAGTGGACGCGGCGGACCTCGTGCCGTGCGGGCCGGTGGACTGCAGGAAGTCCAACCTGTGCTTCGGGGGCTCGTGCAAGGAATTGCCCACGCCGGATGGCATGCTCTGCGCGCCCGCCACCGCATGCCAGGGTGAGGGCACCTGCCAGGATGGCGAGTGTGAGAAGCCCGACGCGGGAGACCTCCCGGTCGACTTCAGCCAGGACCTGGGAGGGGAGCCCATGGGCCAGCCCGCGTTGCTCGTCCAGGAGGGCGCGCTGTTCACCTCGGTGTGCGGGGGTGACGGGGGCTGCCGGCTCGTCTCCTTCACGCACGGCGGTCTGCTGCGCTACGAGTCGCCCTATCCCGACGGTGGCACCCGCACGCTGCTGGCCGCGTCGGATGCGGGCGTGGTGGTGCTCGCCTCGGAGGGACTGGAGTCCTATGCCCCTCGGGGTCCGGGCGCGCGGCAGTGGGAGGCCCCCTGGACGTCGCTGGGCGCGCCCTCGGATGCGGGGCCCTGGATGGGGCACGTGGAAGCGGGAGAGGTCGCGCTGACACCAGACGGAGACGTGGTCGCGCACGTGGCCTGGGGCCCTGTGCTGGACGCGGGCGCGGATGGCGGAGTGGCGCCGCCGCTGGCGCCGGAGGGTGCGCGGTGGGTCTGGCTCGCGGGGCATGAAGATGCGGGTTCGGTGGTGCGCGCGGGGCCCGTGGAGCCCTGGCGCGGTGAGGCCCGGCTCGCGCTCGACGTGGAGGGCTCGGCCTATCGCTACACGGTGGATGGGCGACTGGAGCGCGCGGACCTCGAGCCGGACGGTGGCACGGAAGTCATCATCTCCGCGCTCGGCGACGGGGGTGTGCCGGGCGGGCGCGCGTCGCTGGCGGTGGCGGGAGGGACGCTGCTGGTGGGCACCCAGGCCTTCGTGTCCACGGACGGCGGTACACAGGTGGCGGTGGACTGGGACGCGGGCACGCGGACTTTGACTCCGCTGGCCGAGCCCGCGCTGCTCGCGGCGGAGGGGACTCCCGGCTACCTGTTCGCCCAGTCCTGCGACCGCGCGGATGGCCTGCCGTGCACGCCCGAGGAGGAGCGCACGGTGCTTCGCGCGGTGGACTCGGCCACGGGACAGGTGGCGTGGGAGGTGGACGCGCTACCCTTCACCGCGCTGCCCGGCTCGCTGCACGACGCGACACTGATTCAGGGCGGCGCGGTGGGGGTGCTCTCGGACGCGACGCGCCCGGATGGGCGGCAGGTGTGGCTCCAGCTCTTCGCGCGGGGGCAGAAGCTGCTGATGTGCCCGCTGCCGGGCCGCCCGACGGTGGTGGCGGGGGCGTCCTTCTTCGAGGACAAGCTGCTCGTCGTGCTGGAGCGCGACGGCGTGTGGAAGCTGGAGTCCTACGGCATGGGGCCCGGCATCCAGACAGATGCGCGCGGCTGGCCCCAGCGACACGGGACGCCGGGAGCCACTCGGCGCGAGTCGCCGTGAATCACTCGGTCGTATTCGGGTCCACCCACAGGTCCTCGTAGCGGACCTGCGGCGGCGTCTGGTGCAGGCGAAGGCCCTGCACCGTGGAGGTGGCCGCCGCGTGCACGCGCTCGTGGTACAGCGGGATGAGCGGACAGTCGTCGCGGAAGAGGTGCTCGGCGCGCACGTAGAGCTGCTGCCGCAGGCCCGGGTCAATGGACACACGCGCCTCGGCGGTGATGCGGTCCAGCTCCGGGTTGCGATAGCCCAGCGGGTACACCGTCTGCGCGCTGGAGTGCAGCAGGAAGTAGAGGAACGTGTCCGGGTCCGGGAAGTCCGCCAGCCACAGCGTGCGGAAGGCCGGCACCTTTCCGTCGCGCAGCCGCGCCGAGTACTCCTCCGGCGCCATCTCCACGTGCTTGAGCTCCAGCAGGCCCGCCTGCAACAAGGGGCGGAAGAGCACCGCGTCCTCGGCGGCAGTGTCCCGGCCCGCGGGGTGGTGGAGGGTGAGCCGCAGCCGCCGCAGGCCCGCGTCGCGCAACAACTGCTCGGCCAGCGCCACGTCGGGCGCGGGCAGGGGCCCCACCTCCGTGCCGCCGATGAGCTCCGGTGGGGTGAGCGTGCGCGCCACGCGGGCGCCCGGGTGGAACTGCTCCACCGCGCCGACGATGTCCATGCCCGCGCGCAGCGCGCGTCGCACGCGCACGTCGTCGTAGGGCGGCTCGCGCAGGTTGAGGGCCACGAAGGCCGTGGAGGGCGTGGTGCTGGCGAGCACCTGGAAGGACTCCAGGCCCGGCACCTCCACGTGTTCGGCGGAGAGGAAGGACACCAGGTCCGCGGCGCCCTCGCGCAGCCGCGCCACGGCCTCCTGTCGCGAGTTCACCAACTGGAACTCCAGCCGGTCCAACAGCGGCGTGCCCGCGCGCCAGTAGGACGGGTTGCGCTCCATCACCACGCGCTCCGGCTCCAGGGACACGACGCGGAAGGGGCCGGTGCCCACCAGCCTGCCACTGGAGTCCACCCGCGCCACCGCCGTGGGCGTCAGCGCCATCAGGTGCAGGAAGAACGCCTTGGGCTCGCGCAGGCGGATTTCCAGCGTGGCGTCGTCGAGCGCCTCGATGCCCGACACCTCGCGCGCGAGGCCGGACGTGTACTCGGACGCGCCCTCCACGTCCTCCAGGAGGCTGCGGTCCGGTGAGCGCACCGCCGGGTCCAGCAGGCGCTCCAGGTGGCGCTTCACGTCGCTGGCCGTCAAGAGCGCGCCGTCGTGGAAGGTGACGCCCCGGCGCAGATAGAAGCGATAGCGGCGCGCGGAGGGGTCCGCGTCCCAACGCTCGGCGAGGTCCGGTTCCAGGCCGCCGTCCGCCAGTCGCAGGAGGCTGGAGAAGGCGCACGCGGTCAGCTCCGACAGCTGGTTCTCCACGCTGAACAGCGGGTCCACCGCCTGGCGGTTGCGCAGCGACGCCGCCTGATGCAGCACCACGCGCAGCATTCCGCCCGTGCGCGGCTGGGGCAGCCGGAAGCGGAAGACCTCCGTCTCCAGGCCCAGCGCCTCGTGGCTCAGCTGGTCCACCGTGCGCGTCAGCCCGTCGCCGATGCGGATGACCCGGCGCGCGTCCTCGCGCACCTGCGCCACTTCCTCGCGGATGGACGAGTCCGCCTTGGTGAGCACCACGTTGGCGGTGCGCAGCTCTTCAATCGCCGCGCTCAGTCGCACCACGGACTCCGACAAGTCGCGGCCCGTGCGCGCCTGGTCCTCCGCCTTCTGCGACGCGCCATGGCCCACGCGGGCCATCTCCTGCGTCTGCCGCACCAGCTCGCGCGCGTGGCCGGACTGTTCAATGGCCATGCGCGTGACGTCTTCCACGCGGCGGGCCACGCGGCGGCTGGCCTCCACCACCGTGGCGCCCTGCGCCTCCAAGAGCTGCGTCTCCGTCACCGTGGCTTCCACGGCGCTGAAGGTGCGCCGGGTAATCGAGCGAATCTCCACCAGCGCCTCGGACGCGCGGTCTCCCAGGGCCACGCCCGCGGTGGCCTGCTCGCGGCCCTCGTGCACCAGCGCCACGGCGGTCAGCACCGCGTCGCGGACGCCGGACACCATGGCCGCGATTTCGCGTGTGGAGCGCGTGGTGCGCTCGGCCAGGTTGCGAATCTCGTTGGCCACCACGCCGAAGGGCCGGCCGTGCACGCCGGCCTGCGCCGCGATGATGGCGGCGTTGAGCGCGAGCAGGTTCGTCTGGTCCGCGATTTCCTGGATGACGTCGACGATGCGGCCGATTTCGGCGGAGCGCGAGCCCAGCGTGCCCATCAGCTCCGCGGCCTTGCGGACCGTCTCCTCCACCCGGTACATGCCCTTGACGCTGTCGGCCACCAGCACTTCGCCGCGCTCGGCCGTCGCCGTCACCGCCAGGGCCAACTGGTTCGTCTCGCTGGCGCGGCGGCGCACGGAGTCGATGCCGCCCTCGACGAGCGCCACGAAGTCCTCCGCCTCGCTCGCGAAGCGCGCCAGCTCGTCACCCGAGGACGCGATGTTGGCCAGCCGTTCGCTCATCGCCTGCATCAGCGCGGTGGTGTGATTGGCGAAGTCGTTCACCTGCGACAGCGACTCCACCACCTGCTCCAGCCGCTCGGTCATCTCCAGGAGCGCGCCCGTGGTGTCGACGGCGAACACCTCCAACTGGTGCACCCGCTTGCCCACCACCTGGAGGCTGCCGCCCATTCCGCTGACGGAGTGCAGCGTGCGCTCCACCGCGCCGCCCTGGCGCCGCGCGGCCTCCAGCAGCATGCGGGCCTGCTCGCTCACGTCCGTGCTGGTGCGGTGCAGGTTCGCCGTCACCCGCTGCACCTGCGACAAGGCACGGCGCAGGGACAGCACCAGGCGGCGCACATCCTCGTGCCCCTCGTACTTGTGCCCGCCCGTCGTGGTGAGGTCGCCCTCCGCCAGCCGGGCCATGACGCGTCGGCGCGCCAGCCGCCGCAGCGCCGCCCAGCGGAACCACGCCAGATACCCGCCCGTCAGGTACAGCGCGGGGGTGGCCAGGAGCAGCGCCAGCCAGGAGGAGGACTCCAGTTGCTGGCCGCTCAACTGAAGGACGCCCCCCAACACGAGCGCGGACAGCAGGCCGGCCGCCAGGCCGAACGCGAAGAGATACCGTTTGGCGCCCATGGACCGACCGAGGCTACCCCGCCTTCTCGCGCCGGTCCTCAAAACGCCGCAGACTGGGGAGCCCCGTGTCCGTCCTGCTCGCCCTCCTTGTCCTCGCTCTCCCAGTGAATCCCGTCAGCCCTGAAAGTGAGGGTGTCGGGGGTCCGCCTCGGAGGGAGGAGGCGCGCTTCGTCTTCTCCTGGCGCGGGGTGCCGGTGGGCACGGTGACGTTGACGCAGGCCGCCGGACGTTTCACGTATCTGAGCCGGCACCTGCACACGCGAGGACGTGAGCACGGGGAGCGTCGGCGCGAGGCGACGCTGGAGGTGGATGCCGCGGGTCGGCTCCCGGGCCGGGCCGTGGTTCCCCAGGCGCTGTGGCTGTGGCGGGGGCCTCCCGCGCCGGGCTGTGTGACGGGACGCGAGGAGCTGTCCGGCCGCGAGGGCCCGCACTGCGTCACGGGGGGGAGGGCGCCGTGGGTGGAGGGCACGCTGCTCGGAACACCCTTCCGGGCGCGCTACGACGCGGGCGGACGCATGGACGTGCTGGAGGTGGGCGAGTCGCGCTTCACCGTGGCGGCGCCGGGTGAGCGGCTGCGCGCCCCGCCGGACTTCTTCGCGAAGGGGCTGCCGGTGGAAGGCGAGACGGGGGCGCTGGCCCTGGTGCCCCCGCTGGAGGTTCCCTCGACACTGGATGGCATGACGCCCTGGACGGTGGGGGCGGCGCGGGCCCTGTCGGCGAGGGTGCACGCCGCGTTTCCGGAGAAGGCGCCCGGCGCGGCGGACTGGAGCGAGGACGGGGCGGGGGA